>DAIEKJ010000034.1 GCA_027350645.1 Candidatus Wolfebacteria bacterium | reverse complement strand
AGATTACATTCATCGCATCGGACGCACGGGCCGCGCGGGCAAGAAAGGATCGGCGCTGACGTTTATTGGCGGCCGGGAGGCGCGTCATCATGCCGCGCCTGCGCAGGGGAATCGTGCGTCGTTTGGCGGCGGATATGCTCCGCGCCGCGGGCGGCCGTCATTTGTGAGTCGGGGGAGGTCCGGACGGAGATAAAAACGGCGGGCGCGCGCGAGGTTGCGATAACCAAAAAGCGACTGTGGGTATTTTGCTTTGTCGGCGCAGTAGTGTACTCTATCTCCTATAACATTAGCGCATTGTCTTTTTTATGAGCAGACCATTTGAAGCGCTTCCTTTGTGGCTGGATTCCTCTCTGTCCCGCGATGACGTTAGGCGTTTGGCGGAAAGGATTATTACTTGGGCCGGATCCTATCCTGGCGCTGTGCGCGTCGATCCGAACGTTTTCAAGTCTCCTTTGTTAGCGGAAGAGGCGGCGGTCAGTTCTCGAAGCCATTTCTCGGAGGAGAAAATAGAGGAAGACATTAGAAAGGTAGCTAATAAGAAGAAAGAGTTCTTGAGCGAATCGGATGCGTACAACAAAAAACGCGCCGAAGCGCTCGAGATTATTATTACTTTCTTTGGCAAAACCATGGGTTGGTTTGGTCAAGATGCGTATATATCCAGGACCAGTGAATATGATGATTGGTTCAATGGCGTGGATGGAGTCATTGAGATTGAGTTTGATGACGGCAATGAACGCGTGGCAATTGTCATTGATGCTTCCATGTCGAGCGATCCTGAAGTGCTGAATAAAAAAATAAATAGTAACATCGAAAAGGTTCTTCATCCCGAGCAATCTGAAGTAAAATATTTTGTGTCCGCCAAAGACGGCAAGCGCGGATCGCTTTCGCTGGCCATTCCCGTTGTCATCGGTGTTGATGGTAATCATACGAATGACTTGATTATTGCCGCGGCGAGTATGTTAACGAATCGCGAAAAAGACGGCAAAACATTCTCTCTTTCCTTCGCGCAATCGTCGGTTTTAGAAAAGCATCCGTGCCAGTTTGTCTTTCTTGATGAAATCATCGCTCAGCTTGATGAGTACGCCGACCTTCTTGCAAAACGCAATGATCAACGATATGTGTCTCACATTGCCACTATTAAAAAAATACGCGAGTATTTTGCAAAGGTGAGAAAAGAAAAGCGCGCCACGCTATTGGCAGAAAATGATGACGCCGTTAGACGTGATGACTATGCGAATGGCGATTTCTTGTATCAGTCTATTGTGGGGATACCAAAGAGTCCTAAAGAGTCTGGCGTGAAGAGACGCGTTGTTAGGCGGGTAAACAATGTTTAAATGCGCGCGGCGACACGGGGTCAGTGGCTTTGACTGATGAGCATCTGCGTTTGTGTATCGTTGCGCTGGTGTGAGCAATAGCTCGTTCCGGCCCGCTTATTTTTTCCCAAAAAATCTGCGGTAGAGCACGAGGTTGTAGGCGGCGATGATGGCATATCCATAAAAAGGAATTGTAACCAGCCCCTGTTCAAAAAGATAACCCGCCACGGCGCTGCCGGCGCTGGCTGCGATCAAACGCGTTCCCTGGTTTGCTCCCAGAACGGTGCCGGCGTTTTGGACTCCGGCAATGTCGGTGATGGCGCGTTGTTGAATCGGAAGCGCGATAACGCGCAGGGCGGGAAATAAAATAAAAAGAAAGATAGCCAGTGGAAAGAAGCGAATAAGGGCGATAACGAGAAGTACAACAATGCCTGTGCCGCGGGTAATAACCATGCTTTTTACCAGCCCCCATCGGCGGTCAAACCACGGCGCCAGCAGAAGCGCTCCCGAACCAATAACGCTGGCGCACAATGAATACAATGACATGGGGCCGCGCGGCGTTTGATAGTAGAGAATAAAGAGCGGAACAAGAAAGGGGACGGTTAGTCCTTGCGACAATCCGTTGAGAAGGCCGGTGATTGAGAAATCGAAAAGCGCTTTCGTGCGGACTGTATCGCGCGGGAGCTCCTGATGATTTTCAAATGCCATCGAAGGCAGAAAGAAGAGGGGGATAACCGACAGCGCTGATGTGACCAGGCCGATGATGAAAAGAGTTTCGATACTACAGAAACTTGAGACGCCGATGCCGACCGCCAGACTGATGCCGGCGACAAACGTCAGAACGGAATAGACGGCGGTGCGTTGGCGGCTGGGTATAATGCGGGCGACTAATGCGCCTTGGAGCGGGACGGCGATGCCGCCCACCCCGCCACCGGCCATTGATCCGGTCGCCGATACTCCCGCCAGCCCGCTGGCCAGAAGCACAAAGAACCATGTGTGCGCAAGAGCGGCAAATATGAAAAAGCTTATGGTGAGAAGAAGCGCGGTGCTGATCGTCAACGCGCGAGTCGGATGGCGGTCAAATCGCACCCCAAGCAAAAATCCGGCAATCGCCGTGACGACCGTTCCTACGGCGTAAAAAATTCCCAGCCACATATGGCCGTGGCTAAAGGCAGAGAGGACAAAATAGGGGAAGGCGACGACGATCGTTCCGGCGGCAATGCCGCGAAAAACACGGAACCAAAACAAGTGCCAAAACCCGCGAAGCGACGCTACATCTTTCATCATACGAGCGGAAGTATACTACAGGTATGGGGCACGGGGAAGACGCAGTGCGGATGCGGGCGCTTGTTTGAGTTCTGTGGGCTGTTTGAATCGTCCTTGTAAAAATGGGATACTATGAAAGGTCTGAGGTTCTCTAGGTGTATATACTTGTATGTCGGATGGGGCGGACAAAATAACCATAAAAAACAATCGTGACTATTTGGCTTTATATTGTGGCGGCGATGCTGGTGCAGGAGTTAGCGGTTGTTGCCGCGGCATTGGGAATCGCGTATCAGATGGGATTGAATATTTTTTTGGTGCATGGCATTTGGCTGGTGGCGACGATTATTGACGCGATTGTCGGATTTAAAGTGGGGGTATGGATTCGGAAACGATTCGCTACTTCCGCGGTGGCGCGGCACGCCGAGGGACTCGCTGGATCGCTTGAGCGGCGCATCAGCACGAACGGGAGGCGATTGACGCTGGTTATTTTTGGTTTTTTGAATTTTCCATATGTGAATGGTTTTATCGGGTCGTGGCTGAGTCTTTCGTTTGCGGATACGCTTTTGTTTACGTTAGTGGGAGATTTTTTGTGGTATCTGTCGATTTGGGGAGCGGTTGCCGGAATCAATGTTATTCCCGCCGATTCTCGCTGGGGGGCGGTTGCGGGGATTGCGATTGTTGTTGCGTTGTTGCTTATGACCCGGGTATATTATCACCGGAGGAAGCGGGCGTAACCGCCGCGGTGATTTTGTGAGAGTATTGAGAGAACGGCGGGTGTGCGACGGTAGCGGTTTGCCGCTCGTTTTTTGCTTTTAAAAAAGTATGGTATGCTCCGCGCGGATCTTTAATGTACCGGGCGCAGATGAATCTTTTTGTTTTTACAATCACAAAAGGAGCATGGCATGGCAACTTATGGCGATGCACAAAGAGTCGTCGATGCGGTATGTTCACATGCGGCATTCCATGGGTACACGCTCTTGTTCGCGGACGAGTTCAATCGTCGCGCCGGAGCGTTGCAAAACGCCCTGTCTTTCCAGCAGGGGGTCAATTGGGATGATGAGCCACCCGGTATGCTCCTGGTGGTTAACGCCGAAACATCACTGGGAGAGGAGGCCGAGCAACTGTTTGCGGGGTTATGCGCTTGGCTGACTGATCAGGGGTTTTCCCTTGAGAAATTGTGATGCGCCGTGGTGGTGGCGCGGTTTGTTTGGCCGTTCCGATGAGTATCGGAGCGGCTTTTTATTATACATTTGACGGCGCGCGTGTTTGTTTTATAAAAACAGCCCCACGCGTTTGAGCGCGGAACTGTTTTTGATTTTCCCAAATGATTTTGCGGAAAAGAGTTATCGGACGATGTATCCGTTCTGGTCAACGAGGATGGCGGTATCGTCGCGCAAAGAAGCGTCGCGCGCGCTTGAGGCGTCGTCGGCGGCAAACGATTCAACGAAGTACAGAGTTTGGCCCGGAGCGACCGTATAGTGCTGGCTTTGGTAATTTTGTTCTTTGGCGGTAAGCGTGACATCGATCGATCCATCGGGGAGCGTGCTGGATGCGTACTCAAAGCCGGTTAATGCTTTTTGCGCGGCGGCGCTTAACGGGCCCGGGGCGATCTGCACCGCAAAGGGCGCATAGCGCGATCCGTTAAACTTTTCCTGCGCTGATCCCGACGATCCGGATTCTTGCGATGCGGTTGGTGTCGTGCGCAGAAACATCCACGCCCCAGCGCCGAGGATGACAACAACGATGACGCCGATAATTATTTTTTTCATAGAGGAGTGCCGTTGCCGGCATTTAAAAATAAAAAATATCCACCGCTATTTTAGCACGGAGAAGCGTTTTTTACCATCGTCGCCCAGCGGTCGCCGGTGTGATGCGGGCCGTTTTTTGGGAGGGGTGGCACGAAACTTTGCTTTTTGCGGGGGAGCGCATGGTAGTCGCCCTCTCGCTTTTTAGTAAGTGCGATTACAATGTTTCGATTTTGCGCAAAACGGTCTCGAAAATTAGTGTATAAATCGGAATGTCTCGATGATCGGCAGCATGCCGTTATAGTATGCGTCAAGCGTTGTATCGGAAATGTCGTTGGGGCTGGGCGGGTCGTCACGATAGCTGCTGCCCGCAGATAGCTGTTCTATGGCCCAGCACGCGCCGTTATGGATAGTGCGATAACTGACGCCCTTAAGATATTGCATCATCCCCGCGTCGGCTAATTGAAAAACGGTAAACGGTATTCCGTTAATAACGGCGGATGTTGTTGCGGTCCCACGTCCCGTTTGATTGTTGTCCATGCAGTGTGCGACATCATAGGGATTGGCGCTTTCGCCGATTCTGATTTCCGCATCGTAGTAGCGCGGGTAGGCGTTGTTTTGCGTGACGCGATAAACGGGAATTGCCAGCAGGCGCGTGCCGGTGCTTTGATCACCAGACGCCCCAGATCGCCACGCCCAAGACAGGTGGTAATATGATTGAAACGAGGTAGTCGGCGTTAATTGGTCGGGGTAGGCGATTGAAAAACCCCTCGCGTCGTTGGTGTCTGTGGCCCAGCCGGAAGGGATTGTTACGTCTGGTGAATTTGCCGGCGCGATGTTTGGTGCACTGGCGTCTTTGATGAGGGCAAAATAAAAAGCCAGCGCCACCAGCGCCAATACGAGTATGAAGACGATACTTTTTTTAAGAGACATATTTTTATTTTGACAAGCAAGAGTATAGCACGCGCAAAAAGGATGGGCTACTGGGTGATGGTATTTTTCAAAAAAAGCGGCTTGCCGCGCAAAGAGTATTGATTTATTTTATTTTTTATGCTATAGTATATCCCAGTTGTTTTTGAGATGAGGCGTGTAGGAAGGCGCGGTGAAAGGAGATTTGGGATGAAACCCGACGTTGTTTTAGTGTTCGCCTTTGGGGCGAGGTGGTCGATTGCCAACATTCGGCTTGTGCGTAAAGCCGAAGCGTTCGGGAAAATCGGACCCCCCATTTTTACTCAGTGGGATCTTCCCGTCGGAGAGGGGACGGTCTTTTTTGCGGAGGATGTTCTCCGCACGAGAGAGAACTGGGAAGAGGGGCAGAACCTTTCCACTCTCGATGTTGTCCAGGCGTTTGAGTATGTCGCCTGGAAGAAGGGATGGAGGAAGGTTCTCATTCTGGCCGCGCCCCAGCACATGAAACGGTGTCTGCGGGATGCGCGCCGGAGGCTCCTGCATCCGGAGATCAGCCGGGTGATGCCATACCACTGGACGCTTCCTTGGGTGTGGTACAACACCACATCCGATCCGTGGTATACCCGCGGTCGGGTGAGGTGGTGGCTGCGGGAGGGGATCATCCGGTGTCTTCCGTGGGGTTTGTATGTCGACCTTGCGGATGGGAAGTTCGGTTAAGCGGGTTTACACAACCCGCTTTTTATTTATGCCCAATCGCGATATACTAGTTTCATTCATTAATCAACCATATGATAAATATACAAGACGGGGCGTATTACAATCTTGGGAGAAAGACGTTTATCTTTTTTGTTTTGCAAAACAGTACCGGCGCGATCGGTGTTCTGTTTTTAGCCATAGTGATGGGAATTATCGGAGCGCTGATGGGCGCTGGCGCGTCCGGTCTGGCGGGTATCGTAACGGCGGCTACCGGACTCCTTTTTGTCGTGGCGGTGGTAGTGGAGATCGGGGGTATTATTACTGCGCGTCTGAAATATAATACCTCGCGCGTGATGTTGGATAATTCAGCGCTTCATGTCGTTAAGGGTATTTTAAGCAAATCGGAGGTTGCTATTCCGTATCGGCGCTTGCAGAGCGTTGCTATCAAACAATCGGTTCATTAGCTTTGCTGATGGTTGTCGGCGAGGTTCGCTCGACGCGGGCGGCGCGGCCGCCGAAGCGTTATCAGGAGAAGTAAGTCATGAAGGTGTCGCTTTTTTATCT
>DAIEKJ010000033.1 GCA_027350645.1 Candidatus Wolfebacteria bacterium | reverse complement strand
GTCTCCGTAAAATTCAATAGACGTATCAAATCCTCCGATTTTTTCCAACGCCTGGCGACGAGCGACAAAGTTCCCCCCAAAAAGCGTCGAACCGACATGAAGCGCGCGCACCATCAGATAGGTCGCGTAGACCACCCCGTAGTACACCAACACCAATAACGACATGACCGGCGGCATTCCAAGGTATCGGTAGTATCCGCCCAACGCCGACAGCTTTTTGTCACGGTCGAACGTTTTTGTAACCACCCGCAGCCATCCAGGCGTCAGCGTAGCGTCCGCATCGATAAACGCGACCAAATCTCCTTGCGATGCAGTAAAGCCCGCCTGCCGCGCGCGAACAACCCCCTTGCGCGTCTCATCGACAACTCGGACACCGCTATGCTCCGCCGCAACGGCGCGCGTATTGTCAGTACTGGCATTATTAACCACGATAACTTCGGCATCCGTTCCAAGAACATACCCATTGGCATCCAGTTCACTGATGATGCTCTCCACGCACGCTCCCACGTATTTTTCTTCGTTGTAGGCGGGAATAACAAAGCTAATTTTCATATGACACATCCAATGATTTATTGTATACTCGTATTATAACATATTATTATTTATATGCCCACCGGTAAGAAAAAAACGGCAACGGATATGATCTCAATAATCATACCGACGCTCAACGAAGAAAAGGTGATTGAAAAAACTCTTAAAGATTTGCGCGATAGCCTGACTATCCCCCATGAGATCATCGTATCGGACGGCAAGAGCACCGATCAAACGATTGCCATTGCAAAGAAATATGCCGACATTGTTGCGGTATGGGATCACCCCGAAAAACAGAATATCCCCGCAGGAAGAAATTTTGGCGCTGCGCGCGCCCAAGGAAAATACCTGGCATTCATCGACGCCGATGTGCGCATTCCCGATCCGGATCGCTTTTTTACGACCCTCATCGATCTTTTTCACCAGCGGCCGTCGCTTGCCGCAGTAGCCGTGGGAATTCGGGTTCTGCCGGAATATGAAACGTTCTGGGATCGAGTTATTTTCGGATGCGTCAATTTTCTGTTTACCGTTCAAAATAATATTTTTAAAATCGGAGCGGCTGCCGGTGAATTTCAGATGATGCCGCGAGAAACTTTTGAACGGCTCGGCGGATATAATGTCCGCTTGGTAGCCGCTGAAGATCTTGAACTCTTCGGCCGGCTGGCCAAAATCGGCTCAACGGCATTTGTGAGCGCTTTGACCGTTTATCATACTGGACGACGAGCGCACAAAATAGGCTGGCCACGGTTACTCCTGCAATGGTGGGGCAATTGGTTTTACATTGCCGTTCTGCGCAGGAAAGACAAAGTGATGAGCAAGGAGTGGACGGTTATCCGCTGATTTTTAATGCATTAGGCGATTAGCAAAGAATTTTTTTGCCAATTTTGAAAAAAGCCACGTACCCATAACCACCAAAGCAATCATACCCACGACCAGCTTTATTTTTGATGCGACGTCGGATACGTGCACGTAGGCATGGCCGAAAAGATAACCGACCCACATAAGCATCCCCGCCCAAATGAATTCTCCTAAAAAATTCATCGCAAGATAGCGGCGGAACGGAACACGCGCGGCACCCGCGGCCAGAAGCGTCAGAACCGCAAAACCGAATCCGGTCGTAATTTTTGATATAAAAAGTATCTTAAGATCGTGCTTGTTGAAAATTTTTTCAAGCTTTTCGAATGATTCGTGTGTGGCGCCAAAAAATGTAACCACCATATTAATGACCCGCGCCCGCGCTAAACGTCCCAATCCATACCAGCCGATATCAGCCGCCAGATCCCCCGCTATCAATACAAAATATGCCGGCCAAAAGGGAAAAGTCCCCATACGCACCAAAAAACCCGAAATCATCATGACAACGGGTCCCTCAAAAAGAGCGCCGCAAAAAATAAGAAGATATTTATAGGGCGCAAGAAAATACAAGAAATGCGGAAGGACGGCCAGTAGTTCGTTTTGGGGCATAAAAAAATGCGTACCGTTGCCAAAGCATACCACACAAAAACCGCGCGCGCCAGACAAAAGCTACTTCCACGACTGCGCCAGCGCAAAAACAAATACGATTATAAGCACCCCAAAAACAACAACGAGCGCCAAAACAATGAACGAAACTTTGCGCCACGCTTTTTGAACCCACGAATCTTGATTTGGCATCATAGGCACATGACTCTGTGCTGTATTATATCTCTGTGCGGGAAAAAAGATAGCTCCCGATGCCCAACAGAACCACGGTCAAAAGTACCAACACCAGCGCGTCAACGCCGATGCCAAAGTACGACACGCCTTCAAATGTCCACCGCAACGCATCCACTCCATACGAAAGCGGATCGAGACGGCTCACGATTTCAATCGCCTTGGGCAAGCCGGTGAGCGGAAAAAGCGCGCCGGAAAGGAAAAAAGTCGGCATAACGACAAAATTCATAATCAGCTGGAATCCTTGTAAATCATCCAATACCGATGCGATCGCGGTCCCAAACGACGCAAAGATGACGGCAATCGCAAGCATAACTGCCAGCGACCAAGGAGTAAGCATCCAGGCCGACGGGCGGAAGCCGATAAGCAATGCCATAATAAATACAATGACTCCCTGCAACAACGCAACCGTCGCGCCTCCCAGCGTGCGTCCGGTCATAATGGTCAAGCGTGATATGGGAGCCACCAGCGTTTCCTTCAAGAATCCGAATTGCTTATCCCAGATAATCTCAATACCAGAAAAGATGGCGGTAAATAAAATGCCCATAGCAATAATCCCCGGCCCAAGAAAAACCAGATAATTTCCCCCGCCGGCCTTCTGATAAATAGGTCCAAATCCGAAACCCAGAGCGACCAAAAATAACAACGGCTGTCCCAGCGAACCGATAATGCGGGCGCGCGAACGAAGATACCGTTTCAATTGTCGAAGCCACAAAATATAAATAGCGCGAAGTGTTTGCATAAAAAATATTACCGGTGGATAACACGGTGCCGTATCCGCATCGCGTCCGTCCCCGATCCTTCTTCATCTCGGATCGCCCGCCCAGTTAAGGCAATAAACGCATCTTCCAGGGAAGCGGCATGCGCCTGTTCTTTAATTTGGTTTGGTGTTCCCCGCGCGACAATCGTGCCACAATCAACAACGGCAACCAGGTCGGCAACTTTATCGGCTTCTTCCATATAATGGGTCGTGAAAAATACGGTGATGTGCTCGGTGGCGCTCAATTTTTTAATGTACGACCAGATATGATTGCGTGTTTGAGGATCCAGACCGACCGTCGGCTCATCGAGAAACAAGACCGCCGGATGGTGCAGTAGTCCCCGCGCGATTTCCAGGCGCCGTTTCATGCCTCCGGAAAACCCTTTCACTAAATCATTCCGCCGGTCCCAGAGCTCGGTGAACCGGAGCAATTCCTCGATCCGTTGATGGCGCATTTCCTTGGGGACGGCATATAGCACGCCGTGGAACTCCATATTCTCATACGCGGTCAGTTCATCGTCCAGACTCGGATCTTGGAACACAATACCAAAAGACGAGCGCACTTTATCCTGCTGGGTCTGAGGGTCGTAGCCGTTGAGCCGTATTGATCCGCTGGTCGGCCGCAGCAGCGTGGTCAACATTTTAATGGTCGTTGTTTTGCCCGCGCCATTGGGACCAAGAAACGCAAAAACGGCTCCCACCGGAACCGAAAATGAAATGCCATTGACCGCAGTAATGTCACCAAAACGCTTTACAAGATTGGTAACCTCAAGACTGTTTTTCTCCATGGGTATGATACTCGCGTTATGCGAAAAATATTACAGCGTTTGGCGGATATGGGCAAGCGCATACGCCAATGTGCCGCCGACTTTTTTGCCCGGATTAAATAGATCATCGGGATCAAAGATTTTTTTCACATCCTCAAAGAGCGCGGCGATCTTCTCTCCGTACATTTCCCGCAGATACGGCGTGCGGATGATGCCGTCGTTATGTTCGGCGGTGATAGATCCCTGATATTTAAAAACGAGCTGGTAAATCTGCTCTGTAACCTCGGGAATGATTTTTTTAATTTCGGGGTCTTTGAGATCAACCAGCGGAATGATGTGGAAATTGCCGTTTCCCGGATGACCGGCGATAGTATAGATCAGTTTGTCTTTGTGGGCATCAAGAATGGCATTGACTTGCGGGAGGAACTCGGGCATATACTTCGGGTCCACGATAATATCATCAACAAAGGGAGCTGCATACAACCCCTTGACGTGGCTATGCAACAAAGCAAAGCTCTGGCGGCGAATCGTCCAGTATTTCTGCGCCGCGGCCGCACTTTTAACAAGCCTTGTGCGCACAGAATATTTTTTTGTTACTTCGTACGCCGCGCGCATGCGCCAAGCAAGTTCCTCCTCGTCGTCCCCCGTCAGCTCAACCATCAAAACCATCTTAGGGAACCCTCCGCGCAGTACCATCAAAAATTCCGGTAAAAACTGTAATCCCAAAATGAAGGCATTCCCCTTCATTATCTTAATCATCGCCGGAAGAAACTTGAGCGCCAAACCAAGCGTTTTATCATCGTACGATTCAATGCTCTCGGGATGAAACGGCAGCAAATCAGTCACAAGTCCAGGGACCGGATCAAGACCATTAGCAAAGATAACCAGAAGCTTCGAATATTTTTTTGCCTTAACGAGGCGCACCTTTGCGGCAGTAAGCAATCCGAGCGTTCCCTGGGATCCCACAATAAGTTTTGTGACGTTAAAGGTCTTTTTGTCCCAAACGTTCCAGAGATAGTACCCTGCGGAATTTTTTGATACGTGCGGTTTTGCCGCCTGGATCAAGTCATAATTTTTTTCAATAAGATCATACAGTTTGCGATACATAGTCCCATCAAAACTCTGCTCCGTAAGCTTTTCCTGCAACGCCGATCCGGACAACGGCCGCACAACGTGTTCTTTTCCATCAGCAAGCACTATCGAAAGTTCCTCAACATAATCCTCGGTTTTCCCGTATGCCAATGTCTTTTCTCCGCCGGAGTTATTATTCACAATACCGCCCATTGCGCATAAATCTTTTGACGCCGGATACGGCGGGTACAGCAGACCGCGGACCGCAAGCTCTTTTTCAAAGTCTCTAAAATACACCCCCGGCTCGACTGCCGCATAATCAGCGCCTATCTCGCGAATATGGTTGCAATATCTCGTGAACGAGACAATGATCGACTGGCTCAACGGCCCCCCAGACATATCAGTTCCGGCGGATCGTCCGGTAAGAGAGAGTTTATTCCCTTTTTTAGTTTCCTGGGCAACAAAAGAAACGAGTTTCTCTACATCCGCCGCATCCCTGGGAAAAACAACGATGCGCGGTCGAACCTCAAACAAACTCATATCGTGGCTGTACTCGGTCAAAACCGTATCGTCCGACTCCACATCGCCGGCAATGATTTTTTTTAACTCCGCGATCAGCTCGTGCGTATCCATATACTCATATTATAGCATTATTGCTTAGAAACTCAAAGTAAATAATCCACCGCTCGGTCTGCAAAGAAAAATCCCCCGCGTAAAGCGGAGGATTTTTCGCATAACCAACAATTAAAGATTGGGCTGTTCAGATGCGACGTTTTTTGGCGCGGCCATTTTTGGTGGCATTGCCTTAGACGCGGACGAGGCAGGCGTCTCACCGGATTCCTCAATCTTGTCACTATCCGAGCGCGTTCTAAGAAAAAGCAGAACGCCGATGATAATAACGAAGATAATGAGCCCGACCCATACCGAAATAGTTGGATGCTGGGCGATTAAACCAACTGAAGCGCTTTGCGGTTGAGCAGCGCTTGCATCCTGCGCCGGAACAACGGCAATCGTCCCCGCCTGCGGCGCAGATTGATTTGCCGTATTAAGACTAACCGACGGTGACTCCTGCGTTATCGCAACCGGCGCCGACTCAGAAACGCCTTGCGTTATTGTCGTGCGGATCGTCAACAGACTCCCTTTCATGCCTTCCAGCGCCGCATCAAGCGCGGGAAATGCAGATTCTGGAATGGTGTGCGCATCCAGGCGCGCCTGAACACCATCAAGGACACTTTTAAATACGGAAAGCGCCTTTCCCAGAACATTCATGTCGGTCGCCGACAACGTTTCCGGCGCCGTAGCTGTTTGTGCATGCGCGTGCGGAGCTACCCCTCCAACCCCCGCCATAAGCACCACAGCCAATACCAACATAACATATGCTTTTTTCATAATAAAAACAGAAGATATTTTTTTGATCAGTATTCGGTTGTTAATGAGCTGGTGCCGTTGAGCCAGGCGGCTCCGTTTGCACGGATTCCGTCAGCACAACGTATATATCGAGCTGTCAAGAGTATACTCCGCCCAAAAGCAAAAAGCAACTGGCTGAAAAACAAACTCAATGAGAATCAGGGGTCTGGGTTGATTCCACTTTTAACCTATTTTTGCAGGCATCAAGAATCGCCTGCCGAAGCTGTCCAGTCATTTTCGCGCCGACTTTTACTCTTTGCGTGTTATGCCACGCAAAAGCCTTCTTAAGGACCTGGGCTAATTGAGACAGCCTTTCGTCTATCTCCTCCTCCCCTGGAAGTGTGAGCCGCCCACGCTTAACGAATGATTCAACCAACGCAACAACATCCGATTGCTCGTAACTCTCAAGAATTGATTCTAAAAGCTTTTGAATGTTGCCCCAATCATCAGAGACGCGCCATTCTTCACTACCGACGCTTGCCAAAAGATCAAGAAGATCGGTTGCCATTTTTTCTCGTTCACTCGTTTTCTTATCTTGATTGTACACCTCGTCGGGCAGGTTGAGTACGGGCGCGTCTACTTCGGTTTCGGTATGATTAGTAAAAATAAAACTCCCCACCAACGTTTCACCAACACCCCCATATTGCGCGTGCATTTTTGAAAGATACCG
>DAIEKJ010000032.1 GCA_027350645.1 Candidatus Wolfebacteria bacterium | reverse complement strand
CCCGAATCGGCAAAATACGGCTCCCAAGCCGCCTTGTTCCAGGTTGGTTGGTCCTGCGGCTCTCCGCTGGTAGACAGCCGCGACGGCCAGAGTTATGCCACCGTCCAGATCGGTTCCCAGTGCTGGATGGCGCAAAACTTAAATGTCGGCACGATGATTACTTCTTGCACGAACGGATATCTGGGCACCTGCACGACCGGCGGGGACACGGTCCAAAACCAAGGCACTAGCACGGTTGCCATACAAAAATATTGTTACAACGACACCAGCGCAAACTGCGCCAGCCAAGGAGGTCTCTATCAGTGGCAACAGGCGATGGGCGGTTCAACCAGCACGACCGGTTTTGGCATTGTCGGTATCTGTCCTTTCGGCTGGCACCTTCCCACCGACAATGAATACAAAACGCTTGAAATCTATCTTGGTATGTGCTCGGGCACCGCTGGCAGCCCGCCCCCTTATTGCGCGGACGATACTGGGTGGCGCGGCACCACACAAGGAACTCAGCTCAAAAGCGGCGGAACATCCGGCTTTGATGCCCTTCTCGCTGGCTACCGCATTACCGATGGTTCGTTCTACTATCAGGGTTCTTACGCGTTCGTCTGGTCGTCCCTCGTGTCCGGCGGTTCGGCTTGGTCCCGCACCATGTTCTCCGGCAACGCCTCAGTCTCCCGGGACGCGAACGCCCAGGCCTACGGTTGGTCGGTGCGTTGCGTTAAAAACTGATCCGACTATTCAATCCTTTAGCTATTTCTCCGGCCAAGATTCTGGTCCAGGGCAAATGCCGCAATCCCGAACGCCACGGAAACGTTGAGCGATTCTTTTTTGCCGCGCATGGGAATTTGGGCGATGCAATCGGCGGCGCGCAAAAGCGATGGCGGTACTCCGCGGACTTCATCGCCGACGACAAGCGCGATATCTTTTTTGTGAGCGGTCAGCGCGGCGGCGCGGATCGTTCGATAGTCAATTGACGCTGGCGCCTGTTCGACGGCGACAACAAAAACATTTTCCGCGCGCAATTTTTTAATCAGCGCCAGCGTTGCGGCGGGAGTCGGGGATGCGCCGATCTTTTCCCACGCCACAAACCGTTCCGCCCCCAGCGCCGTTTTGGCGATATCTTTTTGCGCCCGTCCGAAGCGATCAATGGGCGCGGGCGTGATGCCGCACAGGTACAGTGTGTCAATGCCCGCCGCGTCGGCGGTGCGGAACAGGGAGCCCACATTATGCGCGCTCCTGATGTTGTAGGCCAATGCGATACGGCGGATCTTTGGGGAAGGCATGATATACTAATACTACTATGGCATACGACAACACTCAACACGAGCAGGGGTCGATGGCGCCGCACGGCGCGTCCGTGGTCGGATCGGAACGAAAAAATCCGGCCCTACACTTCTTTTTGTATTTGGTGTGGTTTCTGTCGCTGGGATTTGTGGCCAGTGGCGTGGGGGCGATTCTTTTTCAGATTATCAATAAATATTTCCCCGATGTTTTGAGCGGCGCGTACAACGCGCTGGTCAGCCAGACGGCGGCGGTCTACGGCGTGGCGTCGCTTCTGGTCGCCGTCCCTGTGTATTTTATTATCGGTCATCTGATCCAGTCGTATTTGCGGAGCGGGGCGATCGATGCCTCTTCGCGGGTGCGCAAGTGGCTCACCTATGTCATTCTTTTTATTGCGGCGGGCACCATTATCGGCGATCTCATTGCGTTGCTGGTTAATATTCTCAATGGTGATATCGTATGGCGGTTTGCGCTCAAGGCCTTGGTCGTTCTCGTAATCGCCGGAGCGGTGTTTGGATATTATCTATGGGAAATCCGGCGCCTGCCGGTGGTGGGCGCGGGGAAACGGGAACATCGCCTGATCGGCGGCAGTGCGCTGGGGCTTTTGATCGTTGTGTTTGCCGCGGCGTTTCTGGTGGTTGACTCTCCGATGGTGGCGCGCGACAAGCGGGCCGATGAACAGACGCTTTCGTGGGTGGAGCAAACCAATAGCGCCGTTCAAAGTTTTTACAGCCGGCACGACGCGCTTCCCGGTACCCTGGCCGATATTAAAAATGATCCCTTGTCGTATTTTGTTACGCAAGGATCGGTAACGTACGCAAAAACCGCCAGCACGTCATACCAGCTGTGCGCCGATTTTGTGCGTAGCACCCAGGGAACGATTAATCCCCAGATGGATCCCTACGGATGGACATGGGAACATCCGGCGGGGCAGTATTGTTTTGATCGTACGCTTGAACAGCCGGCGGTGAACGGAAAGCTCCCCGCCGTTCCGGTCGCGCGATAACGAAAGAGCCGTTGATGGTTTTTCACTCTTGGCAATACAAAACGCCCCGATGGTCATCGGGGCGTTTTGCGTGGTCGGCGCTTCTTGCAAAAAAGAAATCGCCTGGTTCTGTGGACAACTGTGTGGAAGTAAAATCTTTAGCGTCACGCAAAGATTTATAGAATCTTTCAGAGGAGAGTCCGAGCCGAAACCTGGACATCCATGGGCATAGAAAAATTCCTGAACGTGTGTCCACAGGACTAGGCGATCGCCTCATCCAGTGTCGGTGTCTAGTATAGCACACCAATAATATTTTGTCAAGTACCTTTTAAACCGCACGAGAACCCACGCGACGCAATGGCCACTTTTTATCCGGCGAGTTTTCTGCTAGAGTTAGCAGTAGCCAATAATAAACTAATCTAGAACCATGTCAAGTGGAAAAGGTGTGCATAAAATCCCCAAGGAAAACATCAAGGAAGACGCGTATTTGGACGCCGCTTTGCGTCCCGAGGCATGGGAGGACTACATCGGCCAGAGCGGCGTTAAAAAGAACCTGGCGCTGATGATGCAGGCGGCCCAGGAGCGCAAAGAACCCATTGATCACGTGCTTTTATACGGTCCGGCCGGGTTGGGCAAGACCACGCTGGCCGGGCTGGTTGCGCGCCAGATGGGCGGCCATTTGCGCGTTACGTCCGGACCGGTACTCTCGAAGGCCGGCGACATGGCCGCAATCTTATCCACCCTCGAAGAGGGCGATGTCTTGTTTATTGATGAAGCGCACCGCATAAACCGCGCCATCGAGGAGATGCTCTATCCGGCCATGGAGTCGGGGGTGTTGCATGTGGTGGTGGGCAAGGGGCCGGGCGCGCGGATGCTTTCGCTGTCGCTTCCGCGTTTTACGCTGATGGCGGCCACCACGCGGGTGAATTTATTATCTTCGCCGTTGCGCACGCGCTTTGGCGGAATGTTCCATTTGGATTACTACTCTCTGGACGATATCCGCGCCATCATCGATCGGTCGGCGCGCATTTTGGATGTGGCGCTGGCTGATGATGCGGTTGATCTTTTGGCGCAGGCCTCGCGGTTTACGCCGCGCATCGCCAATCGTTTGCTCAAACGCGTGCGCGATTTTTGCCAGGTTCAGCGGCTTGACCGCGCCGACCTGCACATCGCCCGCGCCGTGCTGGATATGTTCGCAATCGATGAACAGGGATTGGAAGAGCACGATCGGAAATTATTACGGGCGATTATAGAACGATTTTCCGGCGGACCGGTGGGGGTCAATGCGCTGGCATCGGCGTTGGGAGATGATCGCGATGTCATTGAAGAAGTGTACGAACCGTATCTGGTAAAGATGGGATTTATCACTCGCACGCCGTCGGGGCGCGTGGCCACCGATCTGGCGTACCGGCATCTTGATATTCCCCTGGCAAAATAGAATGTGGTATACTGTTACAAAAGCATGGAACACGCAACCGCGCATCACATAGATCATCAGGCCGAGCATCACCGCCCCCTCCATCGCCGGATCGCTCACCGCGTCCGCGCAATAAAAGAACACGGCGGCCATCTTTGGCTGGCGTGCCTTATCCTGGCGGTCGCGCTGGTGCTGTTGTGGATTCTAGTTGAACTGGCGGTCATCGGGGGATACGCGCTGGTCTACCGCCTCAGCGATCTGATGGCGGCGCTGTACATGCGGGCAAATCCCATATCGATGAATTTTATCATCGTCTCCATCGTGCTTATCGCCGTGGCGCCGCTGATTGCTATTAATTTTTATCAGGAGGAACAGTAACGCCGCGCGGCGCTTTCCGGGACGGATATGATATCCTTGGCCATTCTCGCAAAACTGGCGCTGGCGCTTGGATTGGGAGCGGTTATCGGTCTTGAGCGCGAATCGCATCGCGACCGCACCGGCGAAGAGCAGGCGCTGGAACGTCTCAATATCGGCGGAGTGCGCACGTTTTCCATGATCGCGCTTTTTGGCGCGCTGGCGGGCGTGATGGCGATTTCCAGCAACAACGGACTGGCTATGCTGATTGCCGGTACTTTTTTTGTGATGCTGTCGGCCTACTATGTAATGGGGAGCATTCTTATTAAATCAATCGGGATGACAACCGAGCTTTCGGCGGCGTTTACATTTTTGGTGGGATTTATCGCCGTGGCAAATTATTTTCCCGTGCAGGTGCTGGTGGCGTTGACGATTGTTTTAATCCTCATCCTTTCGCTCAAGGATCGCACCAAGGAATTGGTGCGGGGGATTACGTCGTATGAAATGCACGCGCTGATTATGTTTGCGGTGGTGGCGCTGGTGGTGTTGCCGTTTTTGCCCAATCAATGGTACTCGCTTGAAAACATTTCGGCGTTTCGGGACATGGCGGTGGTGCAAGGCGGCTGGTATGTGCGGCTCTTGGGTCTGCAGATTGTTAATCCGTTCCAGCTCTGGTTGGTGGTGGTGCTGATTACGGGCGTCGAGCTGGCGGGGCATTTATTGAGCAAGATGGTTGGCGAGCGCAAGGGGGTTGCCTTGGCCAGCATTGCCGGCGGGCTGGTGTCATCGACGGCCACGACTCAGGCGCTGGCGCATAAAAGCGTTACCGCCAAAGATATGTCGCCTCTGCTCTCCGCCGCGCTTTTTGCCAACGCAGTCAGCTTTCCCGAGGTGCTTTTCGCTATTATTTTGCCGCTTAATGTCGCGTGGTTTATGTGGGTTTTTCCATCGGTGCTGATTATGCTCTTGGTCGCGTTGGGGATCGGCGTGTGGTTTTGGTATAAGAGCGGCCAGGGCGCGCATCAGACCGGCGTTGTGCCGGCCGCCGAAGGCGAACAATCCGCGCAGGTGGCGGAAGAAAAACTATTCGAACTGATCCCTGCCATTAAGTTCGCTCTTTTGGTGGTGTTGGTGGGGGTGTTGGCGCGCTTTCTTTTCTTGGTGTTTGGCGCTCCCGGATTTTTAATCGGTGTTATTGCCGCATCGCTGACCGGATTGGACGCCATCACCATCGTGCTGGCCGGCATGGCCGGCGCGGCCCTGCCGTTTTCGTTTGCCCTGTTCGCGTTTTTGGTTGCGAACGCGGGAAACTTGGCGGGAAAATTCATCTTTTCTTTGGTGTGGGGGAAGCGTGAATTCGCGTATGCGTTTTTGTGGGCGTCGGTGATTATTGTTTTGATCAGCGCCATTGGGTATTTTATCGTGTAGGAAACGGCAAGATTTTTTTGTTTTAAGTAGGGGCTCTTTGTTGTATACTGAGCAATATGAAACAATCCTTAACCTATGAATGTCCGGTTGGTCGAGTGCTTGCGAGCGATACGCGCATGGCGTGGTTCTGGTTGGTGGTGCGGTTGTGGCTCTCGTGGGAGTGGTTGGGCGCGGCGTGGGAAAAACTTTCCAGTCCCGCGTGGGTGGGAGGCGGGGCGGGAACGGCGTTGCTGGGATTTGTGCGCAACGCTATCGCGCAATGGAATCTTCCGCACGGCAATGTGGCGTGGTGGTATGCGGCGTTTTTGAATAATGTTGTTGTCCCGCACGCGGTTTTGTTTTCGTACCTAGTTGTGTTGGGCGAGCTGGCGATCGGGATTGCGTTATTGTTGGGCGCGCTGACCGGCGTGGCGGCGTTTTTTGGCGCATTTATGAATTTTAACTTTTTGCTTGCCGGAACGGTGAGCATTAGTCCGGTGATGCTGGTGGGGGAAGCGCTTCTGTTGTTTGCCTGGCGGACGGCGGGCTGGTACGGAGCGGATCGGTGGATAAATCCCATTTTGGCTCGTTGGGGTTTGGTGCGAGAAAAGTGACAACGCTTGTGGAATGTGATATCTTGTTGGTAGCAGACTCTTCCTTCTTTCTCTTTCCCCTCGGCGTGTGTCGGGGGGATTTTTTGTCCGGCGCGTATGGACCATGCGGGGAAGCATGGGATCTTGCGTTTTTGGGCGATGTCTGGTATCCTGTAATTGGTACCCCATAAAAAGTATTTTCTCCTTTCTCCTTCCTCCTTTTTCCTTTCCAGCTTCAGCTCCCTTTCGGCCCATGCCGGAGGGATTTTTTTTGCGCCGGATTCTTGACGGCGGGGGCTGTGGAAACCGCGCCGGACCGGTCTGGCGTTTGCCATTCTTTTCTGCTACTATGCTCCCATTATGAAATCAATTCTTAAATATCTGCTCATGGTGTTGGCCTTTGTGCCATTGGTCGTGGACGGGTCGGTTTTTTTCCCTTACATCACCGGCAAGAGTATGCTCATCCGCATCGTGCTGACGTTGGTGGCGCTGATGTACATCGGATACTTTTTGTATGCGCGCGCATTCCGCGAGGAAGCGGTGCGGCGAATCAAAATCCTGGTTAAAAATCCCCTTGTTGGGTGGCTCGGCGCATTTATGGCGGTGTTTCTGGTGAGCACGCTGTTTGCGGTTGATAAATTTTTCGCTTTTTTCGGGAATGTCGAGCGCGCGGAAGGATTTGTGGGGATGATGTTTTTCTTCGGCTTTTTTGTCTTCGCGCTCCTGCTCTTTGAGCGCAAGGAGTGGATGCTGTTTTTCAAACTGTCCATCGTGACGGGATTTGTCCTGTTTTTCAATGAGATGGTTCAGGCGACGCAGGGCGTCGTGCGGCCGTCATCGTTTACCGGCAATCCGATCTACATTGCCCAGTTTTTCCTTTTTGCTATCGCCGCGGCAATGCTGGTAATGGTTGAGGCGTATCGGAACCGCCGGCGGACCGGAGCATTTTCGGCATGGGATATAGTGTGGCTCATTGCGTCCGTTGTTATTATTCCGTTGTCCATATGGGGAATTTCCATCAGCGAAACGCGCGGCGTTCTGGTGGGGATTGGCACGGGATTGGTGGTGGCGCTGGCGTATGCGGCGTGGCGCGGGAAAGGGCTGGCGCTTCCTGTCGGTAAAGGGAAAAAAATAAATATGCGCCTTGCCAGCGGTATCGTGCTGGCGATCATTTTGCTGGGCGGCAGTGTCTTTTGGATGACGCGCACCAACCCGTTCTGGCAACGCATCCCGGGCGTCAACCGGCTGGCGGACGTGTCTGGACACGATGCGTCCACGCAGACGCGCCTGATTTCGCTGGGGGTGAGCCTGCGCGCCATTACGCCCGATAATCACGATGTGGGCTGGGAAAAGTTTTTTATCGGCTGGGGGCCGGAAAATTTCAGCATCGCCTACAATCATTACTACAATCCGAAGTATTTTGAGTATG
>DAIEKJ010000031.1 GCA_027350645.1 Candidatus Wolfebacteria bacterium | reverse complement strand
CCACCAATGCCGCAAACCAGGGATCAAACTGGAGCAGTGGAAGTGTGGGCTCTGGGTATCTTTACTCCGGCCACAACGACAACGCCCCTGGATACGCACTTGAGGCAGGGGACGATACCAATGGCTACTACGGCGACACTAACATCGGAGGAAATCAGAAAAGAACATTGACTCTGTCCAATGGCTCTGTCATCTGGGATATGGCAGGAAACGTGTGGGAGCATGTCCAGCGCTCTACCAACAACGTGGGGGATAACACGGCTAGTATGGCACTTCCTACCCGCTCAGACGGAGGCGCCAGCTGGAACTGGGGCGAGTATGGAGGCGCCGGTACGGTGAACAATGCAAACTACATCAATAACTGGTCGGCTGATGTGGTACAGGCCAACGTCGCTCCTCCCAACTCCTCATGGAATTCCACCAATGGCATGGGACAGGTGTACACCTATGGCACCGGCGTCAATCAAGGAACCAGTGTCTTCATTCGCGGTGCGAATTGGTACAGCGGCTCCGACGCTGGTGCCTTCGCGCTGAGCTTGACTTGGGGCACGGGCGCCGCGAGCAGCAGTGTCGGCTGCCATTGCGCCAGGTGAGGGGTTTCTGTCGGGCAATCTAACATCTTGCATCTGAGAATCTAACATCTCCGTCGTTTTTTTGTGTAAAACAACCGAAGCTTGTGGTTCAAAAACTGATTCTTTTCCAAAAAATCTATGACTTTGCGCTGTGGCTTGATCCGGTCGTGCGGGGATTTTCAAAGGCGCATCGCTACACGCTGGGAATTCATATTCAAAATGAAACGCTTGAGCTCATGCAAAGCGTCATTCGCGTCAATCTGAAACAGATGAAGCGGGAATTTATAGATGAATGCATCGTACACTATGAAACTGTGAAAGTCCTCGTGCGTCTTGCGCACGACATGCGGGGATCGGGGACGCTGAGTATGCAGCAGTATGAGCATGCGGCAAAACGACTGGAAGAAATCGGCAGGCTTTTGGGAGGATGGAAGAATAAATTTTCATAACTGGTACCATGTATTACACATACGTCTTGGAGAGCAAAAAAGATCGGAAGTTATACGTCGGCTTCACCAGTAATCTAAGAGAGCGATTCATACTCCATAACCAGTGACTTGTCGAATCCACAAAAAACCGAAGGCCCTTTGTGCTTGTTTATTACGAAGCATGCTTGCAAAAAGAAAAAGCGATAGCAAGAGAAAAATATTTTAAGACAGGGTTTGGGAGAAGATTTTTGAAAGATAGGATATAATAACATCGCCTGTGTGCATCTTACGTGTATCGGAATAGTGGGGCGGATTCATTCATACTTTGTTGAGCGAAGTGGGCAGGGCCCGCCCGTCACGCAAGCCCACCTTGCTTCGCTTTGCGAAGCAAGGTGGGTAGGCCGAGCATGCGAGGCGTTGCGGGCGGGGATGATATCGAATAACAGTGGCAGTGTCTTCATTCGCGGTGCGAATTGGAACAACGGCTCCGACGCTGGTGCCTTCGCGCTGAACTTGAATTGGGGCACGGGCAACACGAACAACAATGTCGGCTTCCGTTGCGCCAGTGATTCTACATTTTTTGGCCTGAATCTGTGCACGAGCAATCGTGCACAGAGCGTGCCTCAGAAACCCCAGATGTCATTCCTTCTCTGGGAACCTGTCCGAAGGGAAAATATATGTTCTCGACTCTCACGTGTTACGGTATCCGTTCCGCGCGAAGGCGTTTGGCGTAAGGACGAAACACGTCCTTACGCCAAACAAAGAACATGCATGCCATGTCTGAACTTTTTTATAACCTTGTCTCATTTCAAAACCTGCATCGCGCGTACCTCGATGCCCGCTCGGGCAAGCGGTACCGCGATGCGATTCTGCGCTTTGGATGTGCGAAGGAAACGAACATCCTTTGGTTGCAGGAAGAACTGATGCGCCGCACGTATCGCCACGGCCCCTACCGCGAATTCATCGTGACGGATTCAAAAAAGCGTGTTATCAAGGCGGCTCCTTTCAGGGACCGGGTCGTGCACCATGCGGTGGTGAATATCATTGAACCGATTTTTGAGAAGGCGTTTATATTTGATTCATACGCCTGCCGGCGGGGAAAGGGTACACACCGTGCCATCAAACGATTGGAGCATTTTATCCGATCTTTGCAATCGCGGTGTGCCGTGGCGGTGGAACAGTGCGGGGGGGGGGGTACTGCCTTAAATGCGATATTTCAAAATATTTTGACAGTATTGACCATGGTGTGCTCTTTCGCATTCTTGCCAAGCGCATTGGTGATGAAAACGTGCTCTGGCTTCTTCGCGAGATTATCGAAAGCAGCGATAAGGGCATTCCCATTGGCAATCTCACTAGCCAGCTGTTTGCAAACGTGTATCTACATGAACTTGATTGGTTCGTGAAGCGGACATTGAGGGAACACTACTATCTCCGCTACATGGATGATTTTGTTATTTTGGGAGCGGACAAGCGGCATCTTGATGATGTGCGGGAAGTGGTTAGGGCATTTCTTCGTGATGAATTAAAACTCACGCTTCATCCGAAGAAATCAGACATATTCCCCATTGAAACAGGAGTGGATTTTTTGGGATATGTGCTACGAGACGGGAAGCGGTTCGTGCGGAAATCAACGGTGAAGCGCATGATAAAAAAACGGCGATACTATGAACAGTTGGTTCGCAAAGGAACGATGTCCGAAGAACGGCTACAGAGCGCGCTCACCTCATGGCGAGGGTACATGCGATTTGCCCATGCATATGGGCTTATGAAAAAATTAGGGTTTATGGGAGAGGGGGAGAAGTTAAAAATCTCCTCTTCCGCTCAAGCTACAAATAGTACGCATGCTATTTCTTGAGCTTGTGTGGGTTGTGATGGGGGCACGCTTTATTGGAGCACCTCTCCGGAATGGTCTTTGGTCACGGATAATTTCTTCGCCGTCGCTTGGAAATTTCTGCGACCCCACCTCGCGGTTGCGCCTGCTGGCGCGACAACGCTCCGGCAGACAAAGACCATGTCACAGGCAAAGCAGTTTGCCTGTGTTATTTTTTATTGAGTTTATGAGGGTTATGGTTTGGACACGCTTTATTTGAACATCTCTCCGGAATGGTTTTTGTCCCTTCCATCATAAGAGATCCGCACAGGGGACAGAGCGCTCCGGTTGGTTTTGATTTGATGATGTGTGTGCACGTCGGATACTGTGAGCAGCTGTAAAATACGCCGAATTTCCCCTTTCTTTGGATCATGGTTCCTTTTTTGCAGACGGGGCAGGCGACGCCGGTGTCGTTGGGATTGTTGCCGTCTATGATGGCGTCTTTTTTGATGTACTTGCACTTGGGGTATCTGTTGCAGGATACAAATTTTCCAAACTTTCCTTCCCGTTCCACAAGCTTTCCTTCGCCGCACTGCGGGCATGGCTCGCCGGTCTCTTTGGGGCCCTCGAGTTTTTTGCCTTCCAAGGTAAGGGCGCCGGTGCATGCGGGGAACTTTGCGCAACTATAAAATTTTCCGTTGCGTGCTAGTTTGATGATCATGGGGCCGTTACACACGGGGCAATGAATATCGGTGGGCGCATCCCCAAGGTTTGTTATTTTGGGAATGTCTTTTTTTGACGCGATTTCTTTTTTAAACGGCGTATAAAAATCGGCAAGCGTTTTTGCATAGGCGCGTTTTCCCGCGGCAATGTCATCCAGCTCGTTTTCCATGTCTGCGGTAAATGAGTCGCTGATGTACGATGCAAAATATGTTTCCAGAAAATCATCCACGACTTCGCCGGTTTCGGTGGGAAGCAATGATCGTTGTTCCTTTTGGACATAGCCGCGATCGATGATGGTTTTGATGATGGTGGCGTAGGTGCTGGGGCGCCCAATGCCGCGCTTTTCCAATTCCTTGACCAGCCCTGCTTCCGAATAGCGGCGGGGCGGTTCTGTTTGCTTTTGCGTTGCCGTAATGCCGGTGAGTGTCAGCGGGTCGTGCGGGGCAATTGGCGGCAATTCGTTTTCTTCGGTGCGGGATGCCGGATCGGCTTTGAGCCATCCATCGAACGTAATATGGACGCCAGTGGCGGTGAAGGGGGGAATGTCTTTATTGTCCGTCGATGCCGCGATGGTTGTTTTAAGAATCTGCGCATCAGCCATTTGGCTGGCAATAGTTTTTTTCCAGATGAGTTCGTATAATTTCTTTTCCTGCGGCGTATTGCCGGCCGATGCTGTGCCGAGGTGGGTTGGCCGTATCGCTTCGTGCGCTTCTTGGGCATTTTTTGACGTGGTTTTATACACACGCCGTTGGGCATAGGATGCGCCGTATTTTTTTATGATAATTTCCTGCGCGTCCTGCAATGCCTGCGTACTTAAGGTGGTGCTGTCGGTGCGCATGTAAGTAATGCGTCCCGCTTCGTAGAGCTTTTGGGCAAGCCGCATGGTGATGCTGGGGGAATAGCCTAGTCGCGATGATGCGCTCTGCTGCAATGTTGATGTGGTGAACGGAGGGCGGGGAGCGCGAACGCTTTTGGTTTGCTCCACGGTGGCAACGTGCCACTGCGCTTGTTGCGATGCCGCAACTAAGGCATCGGCATCGTGCTTGTTGTCCGGCTGAATGCTACAGACGAAAGGAATTTCTTTTTTTGTTTTTGTGGCGAATGTGGCGTCGATGACAAAAAATATTTTGGGGATGAACGCGCGGATGTCGCGTTCGCGTTCCACTAATATGCGCAGCGCCGGCGATTGTACGCGTCCGGCGGAAAGTCCGTACCGAAGCTTGGTCCACAAAAGGCCGCTCAAGTCATATCCGAAAAGCCGGTCCAGCACGCGGCGAGCTTCCTGCGCTCTGACCAAATCCATGTCGATGTCCCGCGGATGAGCCAGTGCTTCTTTGATGGCGGCGGGGGTTATTTCATGGAACGCCACCCGTTGCACGGTCTGTTTCATTGAACCCTTTTTTTTTGCTATTTGGGTTTTGCTATTTGGGTTTTCCAAGCCTATGGCTTGGGTGATGTGCCATGCGATTGCTTCTCCCTCGCGATCAGGGTCTGTGGCAAGCACGACGTTTGATGCTTTTTGGGCCAGCGCCTTTAATTCTTTAACGATGTGTTCTTTTCCTTCGGGAATGACATAATGGGGAGTGAATCCTGCGGGGATGTCTATGGCGTTTTTGTTGGATGTGGGCAGGTCGCGGATATGTCCGACGCTGGCGCGCACTTCAAACGCGCCATCAAGATATTTGGTGATGGTTTTTGCTTTGGTGGGAGACTCGACGATAAGTAGTTTCATGTGTGATGGCGGGGTGTGCGTGAGGGAACGGTGATTTTAAATGTTATTCCTTCCTGTACTACCATGCCTTTTATAATGAGTGCGGACAGCGCCGCTTGGACATCTTGGGTTTTTAGTGTAGTCATTGCAATCAGCTTGTCAACCGATGCCCCTTTTTCTCGTCGCAAGATTTCCATAATGCGTTGTTGACAGGTGTCTATTTCTGTTGACGTGTTGGTGGGCGGAGAAGGTGTTTCGGTGGGCGATTCTCCCATATCGTACCATACATCGTTCATACTAGTAACAAGACGTGCCCCATCGCGGATGAGCGCATGGGATCCTATAAAATTTTCTGAGGAGATTGGGCCGGGAACCACAAAAATATCTCGTCCTTGTTCTCCGGCAAAACGAGCAGTTGTTAATGCTCCTGAAGCGCGGGGTGCTTCTATAATAACAATCGCCCGTGCAAGACCGCTGATGATCCTATTGCGGGCAATGAATTGATTTGGGTATGTTGGTGTTTGAGGGGCGTATTCCGAGAGGATACAGCCGCCGCTCTCTATTATGTTGGTTGCAAGCTGTTCGTGTTGTTGGGGGTAGATGCGATCCACGCCTCCTGCAATCACTGCCCATGTACAGCCGCCTGCATCCAGTGCTCCCTGATGTGCCGCCGCATCAATGCCAAGAGCAAGACCGCTGACGACACACCAGCCTTGTTGTACGCATGTTTGTGCGAATGCATAGGCGGTCTGACACCCTTGTGCGGACGCTTTTCTAGTACCCACAATAGCAATACAGCGTTGGTTGGTGAGTGTACCTAGATAAAATATATTTTTTGGGCACGAAGGTATTTCTTGCAGGAGCGGAGGAAAATCTGGTTCCAAAGATGTTATGGTGTGTATAGTACGATTGTGTTGCATAGCCTCCTGATATATACTTGCAGTATACATCATACATGCGCGACCTGCATACTGATGCGCATACGTATACGATTGATAGTATGTCTGATTTTAAAAAACAACTTATTCGACAGGGAATCATTATTGGTGCACTGATTCTTTTATTTGGTGTTTTTGCGTATCTTTTGCGCGCCAATATTTCTCACCAAAGCGATGTTATCGGAGGTCTTAAGGAGCAGCGAGCGCAAGCATCGCAGTCATCAAAAAATTTAGCAAACCTTATTACTGATTGGGGTACCGTGCAACCGTATCAAAGCACGGTAGCAACGTTGGTCCCTACCAAAGATACCGTTGTGTTATTTTCTAAAAATCTCCAAACTCTTGCACAGCAACAGCAACTCAATCTTAATTTTTCATTTCAGAATGACACTTCGGGATCGGGTAGTCAGGTAAGTTCTGTGCAATACACGGCAACCATTGAGGGGGATATGGCTCACATATTTTCATTTCTTCAAAGTGTTCAGGATCAGTATTTTGCTTTTCGCATTGCTTCGCTTGATATTACCAATGAGAATAAGGGAAATAATGTGCGGGTATTTTTTACGGGATCGGTATATTACCATTAATAACGGCTTACGTTGCTCTACACTACCGTGTCATTTACTACATTCAAAAAAATCTTAAAAAAGAAAAAATCAGAAATCCCATTTTTAGTGGGAGGCTTTATTGCATCTATTATTATTATTGTCGTATTTGTGGAAGCGGTCAGTTTTCTTACTACAACGCTTGATACTGCATTAAGTGTTACGGTGCCAGTGACGCAACCCGTGCGCTTCAATATTAGCGGGTTTAACCAATTGGGTATCGGTACGCCGTTGGGAGGCAATGCTTCGTTAAACATCGCAACTTCTTCTTCTGATGTTATAATACTCCCTCAAGATACCTCCACATCAACTCCCATACCGACTCCAACCCCAACGCCGACACCAACGCCCACTCCCACACCAACGCCCACTCCCACACCGACTCCTCAACCGATAGATACGCCCTCGCCATCGCCTACAACCGCCCCAACTTCAACGACATCGGTGAGTCAAGCGCAACCGACTCCATAAGGGGTTAAAAAGGTATTGTTCTTGAAAAAATAATGTGGAGCGTGTACAATCCCTGCGGTACTGATTCGTTTATTTTTTTGTTGTTTTTGGGCGTGTAGTTCAGTGGTAGAACGCTGTCCTGATAAGACAGAGGTCGAAGGTCCGATTCCTTCCACGCCCACCAAAGCTCTCCGAGAGCTTGCAGTGTAGTGGTGAGTGAGCCGACTGCTCGGCTCACGTTCGGAATTGGACGTCGGAGCATGCGCGAGTAGCAACGAGCGCGCGAGACGGTGGTTAGCCCGAGGAGTGCGACGGCACGACAAGAGGCAAAACCGATTCCTTCCACGCCCACCAAAGCTCTCCGAGAGCTTGCAGTGTAGTGGTGAGTGAGCCGACTGCTCGGCTCACG
>DAIEKJ010000030.1 GCA_027350645.1 Candidatus Wolfebacteria bacterium | reverse complement strand
TGCTCCAAACAGCGAATACGAAACGTCTTTTTCTAAAAGCATTTGCTCCAGCGCGCGGCTCTGCGCGTTGGTGCGATATAAAATCCCGACCGTCGCCCCGGTCCGCGCGCGCAACGCGGCCGCGTCAACAATCCACTCCGCCTGATCGAATTCGTCGGCGTGTTCCACGACGCACACCGGCGCCCCTTGGGCATTGTCTGTCCACAACGTTTTTTGTTTTTGAAACTGGTTGCGCGCGATAACCCCCGATGACGCGGCGACAATATTCTGCGTAGAACGATAGTTCTGCTCCAAAAGAATAATTCGCGTCCCGGGCCACGTCTTTTCAAAATTTAAAAAATTACGGAAGTCGGAAGATCGGAATCCATAGATGGCCTGCGCATCG
Organism: Candidatus Wolfebacteria bacterium; assembly: GCA_027350645.1. Taxonomy (GTDB): domain Bacteria; phylum Patescibacteriota; class Minisyncoccia; order UBA6257; family JAGOQP01; genus DAIEKJ01. The sequence continues at coordinate 7,263 of DAIEKJ010000030.1, read as the reverse complement.
TCGCCCACCGCGGTGATATTGCCGTGTGGGCGCGCCAAAAGCGCCGCGAGCGCGTGCTGGGCCGGATTGGTGTCTTGGTATTCGTCGATAAGTACATGCAAAAATCGGGATTGATACCGAGCTGATGCCGCCGGATCCTTATGCCACGCCAAGACGACTTTATAAATAAGATCGTCAAAATCAAATCCGTTATTAACCTCCAGATATCGTTCGTAATCAGAAAAAAGTTCCCACGCCAGCGCATCATCGCTCGTACCCAACGGCGCGCCGAAAGCAAGGAACTCGTTTTTAATTTTCCCGAAGAGACGCCCCGTCTGCGCGGGACTCATTTTTTTAGGATCGATGCCACGGTTTTTTAAAACATATTTAACCGCGCGCGCGGCATCGTCGGCGTCAAAAATAGTAAACCCGTTCGTGCGCCCAAACATCCCCGCCTCGCGCCGCAACACCCATGCCCCAAACGCATGGAAGGTGCTCACAAACGGTTCCCCGCCCGCAACGTTCGCCCGCGACAACGCGTCGGCAACGCGCCGCTTCATCTGGTCAGCGGCCTTGTTGGTAAAAGTAATCGCCAAAATCCGGTCCGGCGGCACCTGCCGTTGCGCGATAAGGAAAACAATGCGCGCGGTTAACGTTTTTGTCTTCCCGGAACCCGCGCCGGCAACAATAAGAAGCGGGCCGTCCGCGGCCATCGCCGCCTCGCGCTGATCCTTGTTTAAATCGGCAAAAAAATCATCCATAGTCGGCATACGGATTCCAGTAAAGCAGATTGCGCAACAAAAAGAAACGACGCTCTTCCCTTTTTTAAAAAATATCTATGCTCCGACGCGAGACCGGTATGACAACGCCTCGGCGACATGCCGCTCCTCAACCATCGGCGCCTCTTCCAAGTCGGCGATTGTTTGCGCCACTTTTAATAATTTAAAATAACCGCGCGCCGACAGCTTCCCGGCGTCAAGCATTTTTTCGGCCAGAGCATGAGCGCCGGGCGTACGGCGAACGTACCGCTCGACATCCTTGGATGTCATATCGGCATTGGAAAGTATCGGCCGGGCGGCAGAGGCAAACCGCTCGCGCGCCCGCGCCCGCGCACCGATCACCGCCTCGCGCAATCGATCCGATTCCCGTTCGTCGAGATCTTTTTTAAGATCGGCCGCGCGGATGCGATCAACCCACACATGCAAATCAATGCGATCCAAAAGCGGTCCGGATATCTTTTTTTGATACCGCGCCACCTCAAACGCGGTGCAGACGCATTCTTTTTCGTGATCGCCGTAATAACCGCACGGACACGGATTGGACGCGGCCACCAGCAGACAACGGGATGGAAATGAGAGCGTACGTTTGGCGCGCGCAACCACAACCACACCCCCCTCCAGCGGCTGGCGCAACGCCTCCAACACATCGCGATGAAATTCGGGAAGTTCATCAAGAAAGAGAACGCCCCGATGCGCCAGACTCACTTCGCCCGGGCGCGGGTTTTGACCCCCGCCGACAACCGAGGCCAGAGATGCCGTATGGTGCGGCGCGCGGAACGGCCGGCTGGCGACATATCGCTTCCCCAATAAAAGGCCGGCGGCGCTATGCACTCTCGTCGCCTCAACGGCCTCCTCCAAAGAAAGCGGGGGGAGAATGGAGACGAGCGTCTGCGCCAACATTGTTTTTCCCGTTCCCGGCGGACCAGAGAAAAAAATATTATGCCCGCCGGCCGCGGCGACAAGCAGGGCCCGCTTCGCGGTTTCCTGCCCCCGAATTTCCGATATATCAATCGTCGTCATCGCCGCCTCCGGTTCAAAATCACCGGTTTGATTCGGGGTGATTTTTATTGTTCCCTCTAAATAATCAATCGCCTCGCGCAAGCGCTTGATCGGAAGGATGGTTATCCCCCGAGCCAATGCCGCCTCGTGCCGATTGTCGTACGGGATAAAAACCGTTTCAAATCCTTCGTCGGAAGCCATCTGACAAATATTAAAAATCCCCGGAACCCCGCGCACGTCGCCGGACAGTCCAAGCTCGCCGACAAACAGCGCGCCGCTCGCGTCAAAAGGCCGCATCTGGTTGGAAGCAGCAAGATATCCCAGCGCGATCGCCAGATCATACTGTGATCCGTTCTTTTTAACGTCGGCGGGCGCGAGGTTAACGACGATTTTCCTGTTTTCGCGCGTTGGCGGTTTGGCGCCGGAATTCTTTATTGCCGAAGAAACCCGCTCGCGCGCCTCGGAGACCGCCTTGTCTGCCAGCCCGACGATCGTAAACGACGCCAGGCCGATATTGATATCAACCTCAACCTCGATGGGCTGCGCGCCAATCCCCTCAAGCTCCGCTGAAAAAATTTTTGCGATCGCGTGCTGCATAAAAATAATACGAATGCCGCACAACAAAACAGTCCCGCATGAAGGGACTGTTTATTATTCATTCCTGATGCTGATGCATTTTTTGATTGCACGATTGGCACCGTCGCGCGTCGGGAACCACCACCAGGACGCGCTCATCGATTTCTCCGCCGCACATTTCGCAGACGCCATACGTTCCCTTTTCTATTTTAAGCAACGCGCCTTCAATGTTGCCCAATTTTTCTTTCAACACTCTTGCCTCGGCCTCCTGGTTGAGCGCCGCAACATTTTCATCAACGTCGTCCTCCGATCCGGGAGCATCGTCAAAATCGGGCGGCGCCTCTAGTTCCCCCACTTGTTGCTCCAGATGCGTCCGTTCTTCAACGAGACGCTTCTTGAGTATTTCTTGTTTTTCGCGAGTAAGCATGGTGTAAACAATTAACGAGTGGACGACGCCGACGATGTCGCCGTTGCCGGCAACGTTGCGGGCGCAACGACCGCCGGATTGGCCTTGAGGCGCTTGACGATGTCCACTATTTGATTATACGACGTTGCTAGAATCAAGTATACTCCTCCGTCCGATCCGGTCAAAAACCCATACTCGATAACGCGCCCAAACTTGAGATTGTATGCCAGAAAACGAACGTGAACAGGGACTCCGGTTCCCACTAAGCCGTCCTTAAACACGGGCGCCTTGGGAACGGTCGTGGTCGCCAGAAACAGATTTGTTAAATCCCCCGGATTGCTTTCTATATACTGGCCGATCGATGTCGTCGCCGACTGAGCCGCCGCGGTAAGTTTAAAAACAAACCCGAGCTTGCTCCCTCCGGTCTTATCAATATACAACCACGAGGTAAAGTCCGGCTCAACCAAACTCGCCAGCGACGCGCCAAAAGAGGGGAAATATGCGGAAAGAATAACAGAGCTCTGAACTGGTGAACTGGATGCATCCGTGATGCTTAAATCCTTCACGTCTCCCGGGGACAATCCCTGCGCGCCGGCCGCCGACGCGATCGCCGAACGAACAGATGCCGGATCACTCCCCGATAAAAGCCCCACCGATTCTGTTTGCGTCGGAGCAAGAATCAGCGAAATGTGCGTCATTGGTTGTATGATAGTCGGCTGTTGCGGCGTCGTTGACGATGGAGTGGTTGTTGGAACGGTTACTGGCAGTTGGGGGCTGGTGGTGGCAACGGGCGCCACGGAAGAGGAAGCGGTGAGCGACACCGCCAAATAATACGCCCCAAACCCGAGAAGAACAGCAAGAACGACCGCGCCGACAACAACAAGAATTGTTTTTGTTTTCCCCACGGGGGCAGCGGGAACGGGAGAAGATAGGTTTGCCCCGGACGAAAAATCAACAATCGGCTGCGGTTCTGTGGCGCCGGTCACGCCGCCACTGACATCAGAAACATTGGGCATTGAGGGAGCGGCCGCTGGTTCGGGCGCGGGCGTTGGCGTAGGAACGGGAGAAAAAGTTAACGCATCCGAGGACATCCCGGGAATCTCGGGCGCATTGACCATCTGTGATTGAGGCAACTGCCCTCCCGTCTCCTTAACCGACTCCGTGTCCGAAGCCATCGTGCGCACGCTCACTCGCTCGTCAACGGACGGGGGCGGGGGCGGCGCGGTCTGCTGATTGTTTAAGCTCGGCTCCGGAGACGCCTGCGATTGCCCGGCCCCCGACATACCGAATTGATTCTGCGACCCATATTGATTTTGTTGATTGTTGTCCATAAAAAAGCGCCTGCCCCGCGAGCCCAAACACCTGCCGCCCGGAGGCAGAAAAATGTTTTACTGTTTCTCGAAGTGTACCACACTAACCGCACAGACACAAAAAGCTATGGTATACTCAATCCATGAATCAACCCTCTGATGCAAAAACCATTCTGCTCATTGACGCCAATTCGCTCATCCACCGCTGTTTTCATGCGCTTCCACCCTTCACCAATCCAGCCGGAAAACCGGTCGGCGCCCTGTATGGCATCGCCAGCATTCTGCTTAAACTCGTTGCCCAAAAAAAGCCCGACTACGCGGTTGCATTGTTCGACCGCCCCGAACCAACTTTCCGCAAAGAAAAATTCGCCGCCTATAAAGCCCACCGTCCACCCGCGCCCGACGAACTCGTCGCGCAAATCATAGCCGCGCACGATCTGTTCGCGACTTTTTCCATTGCCACCATCGAACTCCCCGGCTTTGAAGCCGACGATCTCATCGGCACCTGCGCCGTACGATTTTCAAAAGAAAAAAACCTGCGCGTCGTTATCCTTACCGGCGACCTTGACTCCCTCCAGTTGGTAAGCGATGGAACCATTACCGTCGAGACCTTTAAAAAGGGCATCTCCGACACCCTTCTCTACGACGAAGCGGCGGTAAAAGATCGCTACGGCATCGCGCCAACCCAACTCATCGACTATAAGGCGCTGGTTGGCGATCCATCAGATAACATTCCAGGAGTGGCGGGCATCGGTCCCAAAACAGCCGCGGCGATTTTACAAACCTACGGATCGCTGGAAAATTTCTTTGCGCGCGGCACCGCCGATCGGGCGTATCAAAAAATCATCGCCCGCAAAGACGACGCGCTTCTCTCCCAAGACCTGGCAACCATCCGCACCAACGCCCCCATCAAACCAATTCTTGCCGACCTTGTTCCCGCCATCGACTGGGAAAAAGTTTCTTCGTTTTTTACCGACAACGGATTTTCCTCCCTGCTAAAACGCATCCCCCGCGCCGCGCCCGAGAAGCGCGCCGACCGCCAAGCGCGCCAAACAATCCCGGAGCCATCATCAAGCCAGCAAACGCTCCTCTCGGGAGCCGGCGATCCAAACGTCCCGCCCGCCGTTTTTTCCGGACACGCGGCCATTCTGTACAACGCAAAAGAGTCGATGAAAAAATCTCCCGCCACCGGACCGATATTCGATTTAATGATCGCCGCCCAACTACTTGGAATAGAAACAACGACGTGGGAGGATTTGTCGAAGACGCTTTTTAAGAAAGATCTCCCCTACGATGAATTGGCGCCCCGCGCCGCCGAAATGCTTTCCCAAAAAATGGATCGCGCCGGCCTGACTCGCGTTTTTACCGACATCGAAACCCCGCTCATTCCCATTATCGCCTCCATGGAATCGGCCGGCGTGCTCGTTGACCAAAAAGCGCTTGAGGCCGTTACCGCCGACATAGCAACGGCCATCGCCGCGCAGGAAAAGAAAACCAAAAAACTGATGCGTGGCACGGAAAATATCAATCTCAACTCCCCCAAACAGCTCCTGGAGTATTTTCAAAACGCCATGGGGCTTAAAATAAAATCAACCGCCGCCGGCGCGCTGGAAAAAATCGCCGCACAGAATCCGTCCCCGCTTTTTGACGACCTGCTCTCGTACCGCGAGCTCTTCAAGCTCAAAACAACATACTGCGACGCCTTTGCCCGCCTCGTTGCCCCAGACGGACGCATTCACCCAACCTTCCTCCAATTGGGAGCGGCCACCGGTAGAATGTCGTGTCAAAACCCCAACCTCCAAAACATCCCCCAGGAATCGGCGTGGTCAACGCGCATCCGCAATATATTCGTTGCTACTCCGGGGACTACGCTTGTGGCGCTGGACTACTCCCAGATTGAGCTGCGCGTCCTGGCCCACTTGTCCGGCGACCCACACATGACCGACGCCTTTGCCGCCGGCAAAGACATCCACACCATCACCGCCGCGCGGGTTTTTGGCGTCGCGCCAGACGCGGTCACCAAAGAAATGCGCCGCCTGGCAAAAACGCTCAACTTCGGGATGATTTACGGCATGGGGTCGCGCGCGTTTGCGCAAACCGCCCACATCGCGCCCGCGCAAGCAAAAGAATTTATTGAAAAATATTTTTCTGAATTTTCAGGGGTCAAGGAATGGCAGCAGCGCGTGCTGGCCGACGCCCGCGCCACCGGCGTCGTGCGCACCCAAACCGGACGCCTGCGCCCGCTCCCCGCGCTCCACTCCCACAACGAATGGATGGCGTCCGAAGCCGAGCGCATGGCGATGAATATGCCCACCCAGGGACTGGCGGCCGACATTTTAAAACTTGCAACCATCAAAACCGACGCGTACATAGAAAAAAATCACCTGCGCGATGACGCCCGCCTCATTCTTTCAATTCACGACGAGTTGATCTTTGAGGTGCACTCATCGGCGCTTGGCACTGACGCGCTTGGCGCCGCGCTCGCGCGCGAAATGGAAAACGCCTATCCGCTCTTAGTTCCCCTTAAAGTTGAAACAAAAATCGGAGAACGCTGGGGAGAGATGAAATAAATACTATACCAAGATCATCAAGCATACTTTATTGTTGTTATAAAAATCGGACAGAAGATTTAAGATCACAGATTGCTATGGGCCTACCGGGCACACCGAAACCCAACGTAGCTGTTCGTGTAGCCCGGCGTGACGCCCAGAAACAACGTCGCAACTCCGGCAACGCCGCCGCTGCCCCAATTGCCGCCGCGGAGAAAACCATAGACAGTTGAGTTGGACGGGGTGCCATCGGAATAGATCTGGCCGATACCTTGGGAAGAGTTCCAAGAAGCATTAAGGGGGCCGGCAGTTTGCTGGGACATGGTTCCCCAGGTAGTGATGGCGGTAAATTCTCTCCAGGCAAAGCCGGGGGTGGCTCCGGTCGGTTCATTGGCGCCGGTGATGGTGTCGTTGGTCCACTGCCAGATGTTTCCTGCCATATCCCAGATGACTTGTCCGTTGGAGAGGGAGAGGGTGCGTTTTTGGTTGCCGCCGGTATTTGTTTCTCCATAATAACCCTGGGAGTCATCGCTTGATGCCTCAAGAGCGGTTGCCGGGGCGTTGTCGTTGTGACCCGAATAGATATATCCGGAGCCAACCGCATTCCCTGACCAGTTCTGGGGATTGTTTTGGGCATTCCAAGAAATGGTCTGCCATTCATTGTT
>DAIEKJ010000002.1 GCA_027350645.1 Candidatus Wolfebacteria bacterium | reverse complement strand
GAAGCCGTTGCCGCAAAGAATTTCTATAACTGTAACAAGGCGATGGTGGTGACGACCAGCGAGTTTACGCAACCGGCGCTGGATTTGGCAAAAGCAAATGATGTAAGTGTTGTTTCAAAAGAAAAATTGCAAGAATGGCTTTTGCGATACCTCAAAGAAAACTGGGTGTAGTTTTTTATCATACATTTACTTCTCTAATTCGCGCGAATAGGAGAATAAGGAAAATACTATGAACACATACGATCTTATTACCAATGGCGTTGGCTATATGGCCGCGGCGGTTGGGATATCGCTGATGTTGCCACAGGTGATCAAGTCCATTAAAACAAAAAAAGTTGATGATCTTTCTCTGGCGACGGTGGTGTTGTACGTGCTCAATTGTCTTTTGTGGCTGATCTACGGGATTTTACTCGTAGCCCCGCCGATGATTTTGGTGAACGGCGTATCGCTGGTTATTAGCATTGTGCAACTGGTTCTCAAACTGCACTATGGCACAAGGGGCCAATCAGATGGAAATTCGTACTGATAAATAAAAAAATCATGTCAAACAAAATCGAGGGGGTCATTGCAATGCTGGCGGCGCTCCTGGTGCTTTTTTCGGCCATGCTCAATCCGATGGTGTCGATGGGTATCGCGGTGGCCGCGCTTATTGCCCTGGGCACCTACCATTTTCTCAAAAAACCGTAAGCGTTTTTGATTTTTTTATCGTTTTCGTTTGCCGTTCATGGGGTGCGCTCCGTGCGCGGACGGATGGCGGATAAAATGGATTGCCTATCGGTGGGCAGGCGGTGATGGCGCGCGGCGGCCGATGATTGATGGCGTGCGGTGAAATAATCAGGCCAGAGATTTGTATCATTGATATGGAGGCCGTATACTGGATGAATATGGCGCAGGAAATAGCGGCGTTGGCCGATGAGGAGATTGTCAAACGCGTGCAGAGCGGCGACGCCGAGCGTTTTGGCGTTTTGGTGGAGCGGTATGAGCCGCGCCTGCATCGGTATGCAAAAAAAATTCTTTTGGACGGCGACGAGGCGGATGACGCGGTTCAGGAGTCGCTCATTAAGGCGTATGTTAATATCCAGAGCTTTGACGCGACGCGGAAGTTTTCGTCGTGGGTGTATCGCATCACGCACAATGAGTGCATGAATGAGATTAAGCGGAAGAGGGGAAAGGTGACGATCGCCCTGCCGGATTTTGACGTCCTGTTGCCGCACTTGGTTGCCGATGAAACGAGTACGGATGAGGTTGATCGCAAACAGATGCGCCAGGAACTTGACGGATTTTTGGGAACGCTCGATCCGAAATATCGCGAGCCGTTGGTGTTGTATTATTTTGAAGAGCTCGAGTATCAGGAAATTGCCGATGTGCTGGAAATTCCGGTATCGACGGTTGGCGTCCGTTTGCGGCGCGGGCGGGAGGCGTTGGGGCGCGCCATGCAAAAAAATAGCACTTCTCTATAAAGAAGCGCGTACCTATGGAAAACGAACAAAAAAAACCGATCAAAGAAAATATTCTTGCCGCTATTTCCAGCGGCAGGGTGACGATGCGTCCGCGCTGGCATTTTGTTTTACGCGCGGTTTTGCTGGTGTTGGGGGTGACGCTGGCGGCGCTGGCGGTGCTGTACTTGGGGAGCTTTATCGCTTTTTCCCTTCGGCAGACCGGCGTGTGGCTTGCGCCGGGATTCGGATCGCACGGATGGTTTGTCTTCTTCCGTTCGTTGCCGTGGCTTCTGATCGGCGGGGCGATCCTGTTTTTGGTGGTGCTTGAAGTGCTGGTGCGTCGATTTTCGTTTGCGCATCGCGAACCGCTTATCTATCTCACGATCGGCATTTTGGCGGTGGCGATCGCCGGAAGCGTGTTTATTATTCCATTGCAACGGGCGGCGTTCCGCGCGGCGCGGCGCGACCACATGCCGTTTCCCGGACAATTCTATCTTGATTTTGGCGCGCCGCATTTTCTCGACATTCATCGCGGGACGGTGATGTCGCGCGATGGCAATCAGTTTGTATTGCAAGATCCAGCCGGTATGCAGGTGACGGTGCTTGTCGCGTCGGATACGCGGATGGGACCGGACGATGCAGGGTTTGGTCCGGGGGATACGGTGGTGGTATTTGGACACCAGGAAGGATCCACGGTTTATGCGGAAGGAATCCGGGTTGATCGGTGGTAAGGGGTTGATGCCGCGCCGTACGTGTTTTTGGTTTCATTCCCACGTTTTTGCATACTCTTTTGTGAAATAATGGGCGTTATCGGTTGTAGTAGTAAGTAGCGAGGGAGGTGGCGGTGTTGCCGGCGCAATGCGTCGAGCGGCACGGGGGCACTCTTTGCTTCTGCGGTGAGGAGAGAGGCGGAGAGTGTCTTGCCGCCGGCGGCGAGGCTGTAACCATAGTATTATGAAATCAATCGTACAAAAAATATTTTTATACAGTAAGGCGCATAAGGTGATAAGTGCGGTGGTGATCGTGGCGGTTGTCGCGGGAGGGTATTACCTGCTCGTTCCCGGAGGGACGCAAGAAACCACCTATGGCATTGCGACGGTGGCGACCAGCACGCTGGTGACCTCGGTGTCGGGTACGGGACAGGTATCGGGACAGAATCAAATCGATATTTTGCCGCAGGCCTCCGGACAAGTGGTTGCGGTGGATGTGGCCAGCGGCCAGCGCGTTTCGGCGGGGCAAACAATTGCCGTGCTTGATCAGCAGAGCGCTCGGTTGGCGTTGATCCAAGCGCAGGCATCGTTGCAGACCGCGCAGGCGAATTATGACAAATTGATGGCGGGGACAACGCCGCAATCATTGGCGGTTGATCAACTGTCCGTGACGTCCGCGCAGGATGCGCTGGCAAACGCCTACCAGAATTTATTAATGCAGATGCAAAGTTCGTACACGCAAATCGACGGCATCGTGCGCAACCAGCTGGATCCGCTTTTTTCCAATGGCCAGAGCGCCAATCCGACGCTGACATTCCAGACGTCCGACACGCAGGCGGGTATTGATGCGACGTGGACGAGGGTCGCGGTTGGGGCTGATGTGGATGCCTGGCAGACGCTTTTGGGAACGCTGTCGGCGACATCATCGCCAGCCCAGTTTGATGCGGCTGTCGCGCAATCGCAGACGTATCTGTCGGCGACGCGCGATCTCTCGAATCATTTAATGGACGCGCTTACCAGCGCGATCACGATGCCCGGATTTACCGCCTCGACGATTGCCAACGATAAATCAACCGTTGACAGCGCTCGCACGAGCATTAATCAAATTATTTCGTCGCTGGTGAGTTCGTACCAGTCGGCGCGCAACGCGGAACTTTCATTACAGCAGGCGGAGGCGTCGCTGGCGGTTCAGGTTGCGCCGCCGCAGCAGGAAGATATTGAATCGGCGCAGGCGCAGTTGACGTCGGCAAAGGCGCAACTGCAGTCGGCGCAGAATGCTCTTGATAACACCGTCGTCACCGCGCCGTTTGCCGGACAAATCGCGGCGCTTGATGTGCAGGTGGGGGATCAGGCGTCGTCTGGAACGGCGGTGGCAACGCTGGTCTCGCAGAAAAAGATTGCCGAGATTTCGCTCAATGAAGTCGATGTGGTTAATGTGCAGATGGGAGAAAAGGCGATGCTGACATTTGATGCGGTTGACGGCTTATCGATTGCCGGTACCGTTGCCGAGGTTGATACGGTGGGTACCGCAACGCAGGGCGTGGTTAATTACACCGTCAAAATCGCGTTTGATACGCAGGACGCGCGGGTGAAGTCGGGGATGAGCGTCACGGCCAACATTATCACCAAAGTGGATCAGAATGTGCTCACGGTTCCCAATGGCGCGATAAAAACGCAGGGCGGCCAAAGCTACGTGCTGGTTCTTGATAAAAACGCAATCACGCCCGCTTCCAGCAGTTCGGCGATGTATCTTTCCGCCACTGCTCCGCGCCGTCAGACAGTGACGGTGGGTGATGCGAACGATACCGATACGGAAATTACCGCCGGTCTTGCCGCTGGCGATCTTGTGGTTACCCAGACGGTTACTTCGCAGGTAACGACTGCTTCGACGCAATCCAATGCGTCTCGCGCCGGCGCTTTTGGCGGCGGGGCGGCGGGCGGTATGTTCCGGGCGTTGGGCCGGTAATGCGTATGATTGAAATACAAAATGTTTCCAAACGGTATCAGAGCGGAGACGTGGAGACCTATGCGTTGAAGGGGGTTTCGTTTCGCGTGGACGATGGAGAGTTTGTGGCTATTATGGGGCCATCCGGATCGGGAAAGTCGACGATGATGCACATTTTGGGCGCGCTCGATTCTCCCACCGGCGGGAAGTATTTTCTTGACGGCAAGGATGTTTCAACGCTCTCCGAGGATCAGCTGGCCGATATCCGCAAGGAAAAAATCGGATTTGTTTTCCAGGCGTTCAATCTTCTTCCGCGGGCGACGGTCATTCGCAATGTGATGTTGCCGCTGATGTATCTGGAGGTGCCGCGGCGCGAGCGGGAAGCGCGGGCGCGGGAAGCATTGCTGGCGGCTGGGTTGGACGAGGCGCACTTTTCCCATTACTCAAACCAGCTGTCGGGAGGACAGATGCAACGCGTCGCTATCGCGCGGGCGTTGGTGAATAATCCGACGATTATTTTAGCCGACGAACCGACGGGAAACCTGGATACCAAGACGGGCGAAGTGGTGCTTCAAACATTTGCCGACTTGAATAAAAGGGGGCGCACGATTGTTCTTATTACGCACGAGCAGGATGTTGCCGAACACGCGCGTCGCATTATTCATATCCGGGACGGATCGATTGTGAGCGATAAACCAAACACACCGCGCGTATGACCACTGCCGATTTTTTTGAAGAGACGTATTGGGCTTTATCCGCCAACAAGGTGCGGTCGTTTCTGACCATGCTGGGAATTATTATCGGCGTGGGATCGGTGATTGCGATGGTCGCCATCGGGCAGGGATCGCAGGAAAGCATCCAGCAAAATATCCAGTCCATCGGATCCAACCTTATTGTGGTAAGTCCGGGAGCGCAACGCGGCCCGGGAGTTGAGGTGAGCGGCGGATTGGGGAGTTCGCAAACCCTAACGATGGCCGACGAGGAGGCGATCGCGCAAACCGTGACGCCGATCCAGGCGATCGACGCGGAATTGTCAAAACGGTATCAAGTCACTGCCAAGGGCACGAACACGAATACCCAGGTGGTGGGGACGACGAGCCAGTATCCGACGGTGCGCAACGTAACCATGGAGAGCGGATCGTTTCTTTCCGATCAGCAGGTAACCAGCATGGCCAAAGTTGCCGTCATCGGTCCCACGACGCGCGACGATCTTTTCGGGACTGGCGCCGATGCGGTCGGGCAGACGCTTCGCATTAATGGCATTTCGTTTAATGTTATCGGCGTGACGCAGTCAAAAGGAGGGAGCGGATTTTTCAATCAAGATGATATGATATTCATCCCGATATCGGTCGCGCAACATTATTTGGTGGGGCCCAATGCCGACGGACAGCCGTATGTCAGCACCATTGCCGTTTCGGCTCAAGACGCCGCTTCGATGGCGTCGGTACAGCAGCAGGTGACCAATCTTTTGCTGCAACGGCACCATATCAGCGATCCCACGCTTGCTGATTTTACCGTGCAAAACCAGGCGGATATTGTCGCGACCGCTTCAACGGTTACCAATACGTTCACGATGCTCCTGGCGTCTATCGCCGGCATTTCCCTGGTGGTGGGAGGAATCGGCATCATGAATATGATGCTCACCACCGTCACCGAGCGCACGCGCGAGATCGGACTGCGCAAGGCGATCGGCGCGAAACGCACCGACATTTCCTACCAGTTTCTTATGGAGGCAACGGCGCTGACCTTTATCGGCGGGGCGATAGGAGTGATTGCCGGATGGGCGGCATCGTGGATTCTGGCAATGTTTGCCGGACTCACGACGCAGGTGTCGATCTTTTCGGTTCTGCTCTCGTTTGGCGTGTCGGCGGGCATCGGTATTGTCTTTGGTTATTATCCAGCGCGGCGCGCGGCGCGTCTCAATCCGATCGATGCGCTTCGGTATGAATAATTATTTTTAATCGTACGGAGAAACACTCTTCATCTAGTATTATATTATGAAAAAAAATCAAACAAGCATTCTTATCGCTGTGATCGCGTTGGTTGTCGGTTTTGGTATCGGCTACGTTGTTCATCAGCCGCAGAATCAGGCGGCGAGTTTTGGCACGGGAACCGCCGGACGGCGGACGTTTGGAGCGGGGCAGGGAACGGCCGGAGTGGGGATGGTAAATGGAACGATTCTTTCTGTCGATCCATCCAGTTTGACCGTGCAATTGCGCGATGGCAGTTCGCAGGTGATCTTCTATTCAACGACTACGCCGGTGCTTACCACGACCGTTGGCTCAATCGCCGATCTTTCCGCGCAAAAAGATGTTGTGATTATCGGCACGAGCAATTCTGACGGCAGCATGACCGCGCAATCGATCCAGGTGCGTCCGCAGGGACAATTGGGGGCGCCGATCGGCCGTTAAGACCGGCGGGGAGCTCTCCCTAAATAATATAAGTCCCGCTTTGCGGGACTTATATGGCGTGGCTGTGGCAAAAGAGAATTTCTTGCCGGAAAACATTTTCTGTCCCATACTATAAAGTACGTACGAGGTACGCACGTATATGAAAAAACTTATTACCGCACAATTTTATCTTTTGTTGGTCGGTACGTTGTTTGCGTGGACGAATTTCGGTATTGAGTTGTATCGATGGCTCGGTTTGCGGAGCAACAGTTTTGGTTGCACGCCGGGAGCGACTAATCCGTTTATGACGGCGTGTTTTTACGGGGCGATATTTTTTGCTCTTGCCTTTGGCATCAGCGCGGTAATGTATGCGCGGACAAAAAAGAGCGCCTGAGTCGGCCTCTTTTTTTAACGTGCGCGCTCCGCGAACCTTGGGGAACGGCGCGCAGTTTATTGGGCTTTGGCGATAACGGCGCCGATGACGCGGCGCGCGCCGCCGGCCCTCAGCGCGCGTGCGGCGGCGCCAAGCGTGGCGCCCGACGTTGAAACGTCGTCGACAAGAATAATCGTCGCGCCGCGCACGGAGACGGACGGATTGAGGGTAAACGCGCCGGCGACATTGGTGTGTCGTTGCATTGCGTCGCGCAATGATGCCTGCTGTTTTGTCTTTACGATCCGAGTAAGTGCATCGGCAAGCGGACGGTTAAAGTAATTTGCGCACGACTGCGCCAAGAGAAACGCCTGATTGAATCCGCGCTCGCGCTCTCGGGATGGGTGGAGCGGTATGGGGACAAAAAGACATTGGTCCGGCGGCACGGCGGCGCGGTTCAGGTGCGCGATAAGAAGCGCGCTTGCCAGCGTGCTAACGCCAATCAGCTTTTGGTACTTGAGGCAATGGATGATTGCTGGAACGGGATCTTTGTAAAAGGTCGCCGGCGCCAGGAGATAGTCCGCGTTGCGGTGGCATGGATGGCGCGGGTCGCCGATGCGCCCCAGGCAGATTGGACAATAACAGGCGCTGTTGAGTTCGATGGCGTCAAAGCACGCGGCGCAGAGGAACGCGCGCTGGTGCGCGATGGCGTGACCGCACGCGATGCAACGGGGCGGGAAAAAGGCGTCGGCAATTTTTTCCGCCGCGCGTTTTAAAAAGAGCGGCGAGTCATTGTGGATGGCGCGATTGCCCATGGTCATAAAAATGAGTATACTCTAATATGGCTGTTGTGCGCGATGCACGCAACGCCCGTATGTATTTTTTATAGGATACTCATTGTATGGCATTTGATTTTCTTACGCGAGCGTTTTCGGTTGGTTCATATATCGGCGTTGATATCGGCACGACGTCGATAAAGGCGATAGAGCTGTCGCGTTCCAACGCCAACCCGCGCCTAACCAATTACGGTCTCTTGGAGACAGTTCCCGTTTTTGAGCGCCCCAATAGTGTTATTCAGGCGAACTCACTGCGCATTTCCGAAAAGGAGGCCGGTGAACTTCTAAAATTGCTTGTCACGCGGACGCATTTTTCGGCGACCAATGCGATTGCGTCGATTCCATCCTTTGCCTCGTTCACGACGATGATAGAGATTCCCGACATGTCGCAGGCCGAAACGGAAAAAGCGATGCCGTTTCAGATTAAACAAAACATTCCGCTCCCGCTCTCCGAAATCGCCGTTGATTGGGTGCGGGTGGGCCAGCGGGACGACGCGAACGGGTTTGTGAAGCAACAAGTCCTTGTTATTGCCATCCCCAACGAGATTATTGCGCGTTTTAAGGCGGCGTTTAAAATCGCGGGCCTTGCGTTGCGCGCGCTGGAAGTCGAGACGCTTTCTTATTCGCGGGCATTGGTTGGGACCGATCAAACGCCGACGATTATTCTTGATATCGGCGCGCGGTCGAGCAACATCAGTATTGTTGAGAAGGGATTTTTAAAAAGCAATACTCAAATCGACTACGGAGGCGATTCCATTACGGACGCCATCGCTAACGGCCTGTCGGTGAGTTACAAACGCGCCGAAGAGTTGAAGCGCCGTATCGGCATGCTTGGCGGAAGCGGAGAGCTTGAGTTATCCACATTGGAAATACCGTTTGTTGATGTTATACTCAACGAAGTGCAGCGCGCGCGTCAGAAAGCGATTGATACTCTTGGCGCCGCGCCGGAGCGGGTGATGGTGGTTGGTGGCGGAGCAAACTTGGCGGGGATTGAAACATATGCGGAACAGCGGTTGGGCATTCCCGTCGTTCCCGGCAACGGACTTTTGTATGTTGATGTTCCTCAGGAGCTGGGAATGATGGTTCCGGAGCTCAAGACGCGATTCTCGATTGCGACGGGGCTGGCGATCAAGAGTCTGCTGTCATAGTTTTCATTTTCCGGTTGTCGTATTTGTTTCTTTTGCTTAAGGGGTGTACAATAACCGAAACGCGTTGGGAAAAAATTTTATACGAATGCGAGTGGAACGAAGGTAACTATATTTATGGCTGACAATCAACAATATTACGGATCGCCGATTGCGCCTCCTCCGGGAACACGGATGACCGCGCGGGATCTTTCCAGCGGCGGGGGAACGCCGTGGCGGCTGCTGATCGCTTCGGCTGTTGTTTTTGTTTTAGTACTGGTTATCTACGCTGGGATGGCGTTTGGGTATGAACCATACATCAACGGGCAAATCGCCAATCAAGATGCCCAGCTCAAACAGGTTGAGAACGAGGTGAGCCAGGGGAGCCAATCGGCGGACCTATCGCTTTTTTCACAGCTCTACAATATTGGTCAGCTGAACAAGAGACACGTTATCGCGTCGAAGCTTTTTGGCGAACTGGAAAAAAACACGCTTCCGTCGGTGCGTATCACCAATGTTCAGTTCAGCATACTGTCGGGTGCGATGATACTCGCTGGTACGGCGCCTTCGTGGCAGACATTAGTGCAGCAGAGTTCGGCGTGGGAACAGGATCCGGCGGTTGCCAGTTTTATGGTTAATTCTTTCAAATCGGGATCGGGTGCCGGATCGGGAGCTTTTTCGGCGACCGTTACTTTTGCCGCTGGTACGTTTATGCAAAATTAATTTTATATGAAAGCCTCAACCAAGCGAATCGTTTTTGTCGGTCTTGCGCTGGTCTTTCTCATGGCGGCGGTTTTTGTGTATTCGACGTACCTTGCCCCGGAATATGGCAATCTGATGAATTTGCGGGGGACGCTGGCCGGAGAGCAACAGCAATATACCCAGTATCAATCAACGGTGGGAAAAGTGAAGAGCATCTCGGCAACGCTGGCCGGGGGGCAGTCGGTTCAGGATCGCGCCTCGCTCATTTTGCCCTTGACTCCCGACATATCTAATTTTACCAATCAGCTGATGGGTCTTGGTCAGCAGAGCGGACTTGCTATTTCATCGGTGAGTCTTCAAAAGGCATCTTCTCTTCCTTCAAATACAACCGCCATCAAGAGCATTGTGGTTTTGCGGGCCGATATGCAGGTTGCCGGAACGTACGGGCAGATTAAAACGTTTGTGCAGGGCATCGAAAACAATTTCCTTCTCATGGATGTTACCGATATTAACCTGGCATACAGCAGCAGTACCGGCCAGCCAGGGGCGGGGCCGTTAACCGGGACGATTTCGGTGTCGAGTTATTATCAAGCCGATAATTAAAGTAATAAAAGACGACACGTATGGCGATTGTTATTAACGACGAACAACACGGAGGAGGGGGCGAGTGGTTTACCGCCGGCCTGGTGGGTTTGGTGGTGGTGATTGTTTTTGTCGCTGTGTATTTTCTGTTTTTCGTTTCGCCCGGCGTCATCAATTCCGCGCTTCCCAATTCGGGCTTATCGTCCATAGATGCCATAACGTCTTTGAATTTTAACCCGAGTGATGTGGTTTCCTCTCCGTTGTTCACTGGCCAGCGTCAATCGGTTTCCGCTCAGCCGGCAGTGGGCGCGGGTAACAGTCAACCCTTTGGAACGCCATAGGTTTGCCGTATGGAAAATAAGGCACTTATCACACAGCTGGTTTCCGGAGGTCTGTTGGGCGAAGATGCCGGACGCAAGCTTTTGCAGGAGGCGTCGCTGACGGCGCGGCCCGTTGAAGATCTGATATACGAACGTCGCGCGGTTCCCGAAGACGAGTTACTTCGTCTGAAATCGCAGATACTTGGCGTTCCCTTTAAGACCGTTGACCCCGAGAGCATCGGGGATGCTTTACTCAAGCTTATTCCCGAAGAGATGGTTCGGAACTACAAAGTGGTTCCGCTTGAGGCGCACGACGATCTGTTTGTGGCCGGGATGGTTAATCCGGATGATGAAAAAGCGCAGGAAGCGCTTCGTTTTGTCGGTAAAGAGCACAAGGTGAATTTAGGCATCTATCTGATTCCCATGTCGCTGTGGGAAATTGTTTTGCGCAAGTACTCGCCGTATCGTAGCGAGGTTGAAGCGGCGGTACGCTCGATTTCCGCCGCCGCATCAAAAAAAATGAGCTTCGAGCAGAAAATCATTTCCATCGAGGGTGGCACGACGACTGGATCGGAAGACGCGCCGATTATTCGCATCGTGGCCTCGACCCTAAAGGAGGCGGTGTGGGAAAAGGCATCCGATATCCACATCGAACCACAGCGCAGCCGCATGCGCATCCGGTTCCGTCTGGACGGTGATCTGCAGGAGGCCGCGTCCATGCCGATCGAACTGCATCAGCCGATTGTGTCGCGCATTAAAGTGCTTTCCAATCTAAAGATAGATGAAACGCGCATCCCGCAGGACGGCCGTTTCCGTACGGTGCTTATGGGGCGCGATATCGACTTCCGCGTCGCCACATTTCCCACGCCGGTGGGAGAAAAAGTCGCTATCCGCGTTCTGGATCCAACGGTCGGTCTCAAGGGGCTTGGCCAGCTGGGGTTAATTGAGCGCAACGAAACTGCCTTGCGTCAGGCAATTGCCAAGCCGTACGGCATGGTGCTCATCACCGGGCCGACTGGTTCGGGAAAAACAACAACGCTTTACGCGCTGATGCAGATTTTGAATAGAGACGAAGTCAATATCGTCAGCTTGGAGGATCCGGTTGAATACTACATGGACGGGCTCAACCAGTCGCAGGTTCATCCGGAGATCGGGTACGATTTTGCTTCCGGGTTGCGCCAAATCTTGCGCCAAGATCCCGATGTCATCATGGTCGGTGAAATCCGCGACAATGAAACGGCCGGTCTGGCGATTCATGCGGCGCTCACTGGGCACGTCGTGCTTTCAACGCTCCACACCAACAACGCGGCTGGAGTCATTCCCCGTTTAATCGACATGGGCGTGGAGCCGTTCTTGGTTCCCGCGGCGCTTAATGTGATGGTGGGCCAGCGTCTGGTGCCGCGTCTGTGTCAGGAATGCAAGAAAGCAAAGTCGCCGACGGACGAAATCGCCGCCATTATTCGCAGTGAGCTCAAAAACGTTCCGGCGGAGGCAAAAGAAGGGATCGATGAACAGGCGTTGACGGTGTACGAATCGCCCGGGTGCGACGCGTGCAAGGGGAAGGGCGTTTCCGGCCGCATCGCGCTTTTTGAGATGCTGGAGATGTCGCATGAGCTTGAAAAAATCGTTGCCGATCGCCAGGGGGAAAGCGCGATCGTTGACGAAGCGCGGCGGCAGCGCATGGTAACACTGCGCCAGGACGGCGTGCTCAAAGCTCTTGGCGGATTGGTGTCTATCGAGACGGTTTTGCGCGAAACCGAGACGTTGTAATCGCGCTAAAAGAGACGCATTTATTTTTATCGGTCCGCGTGCTATAGTACTATCACTATTTATATGACTGACTACAAACAACAGCTCAATGAATTGCTTTTAATGTGCGCCAAGCAGGAAGCGTCCGATTTGCATTTGGGGGTGGGGCGTTACCCGACCCTGCGCATCGACGGGCTTCTGGTTCCTTTGACGCAATATCCTATCCTGACTCCAAAGGATGCGGAGGGGTTGATTCTTGGGCTCCTGACCGACGAACAAAAACAAGTTGTTGAGCAGCATTTGGAGGTTGACTTTTCTTATGCGTTTGAAGACAAGGCTCGGTTCCGAGTCAATGTCTACCACCAAAAAGGATTTTTGGCCGCGGCGCTTCGGCTCATTCCCGCGCAAGTGCGCACCCTTGAGGAGCTGAGGCTTCCTCCTATTTTGCATGATTTTACCAAACTGGCGCAGGGATTTATTCTCGTGGTGGGTCCGGCCGGACATGGAAAGTCAACGACGCTGGCGGCTCTTTTGGATGAAATAAACCATACGCGCACCGAACACATTATTACCATTGAGGATCCAATCGAATACGTCTTTTCTCAGGATAAGAGCATCATCTCTCAGCGCGAAGTCGGCGGCGATACCGAATCGTTTTCAAACGGATTGCGCTCTATTCTTCGCCAAGACCCCGATGTTATCATGATCGGCGAGATGCGCGACTCTACGTCAATCGCTACTGCGCTGACTGCCGCAGAAACCGGCCACTTGGTGATGTCGACGCTGCACACCAATTCGGCGGCGCAAACCATTGATCGTATCATCGATAGTTTTCCACCCGAACAACAGGGGCAGATCGCCTCGCAGTTGTCGGCAGTGCTGGTGGGGATTGTCTCGGAGCGTTTAATCCCGCGCGTTGACGGGGGGCGCATTCCGACGTGCGAAGTGATGATTACCAACGCGGCTATCCGCAATCTTATTCGCGAGCGCAAAACGTATCAGATCGATCTGGTGATTGAAACGAATAGCCAGGAGGGCATGCTGACGCTTAATAAATCGCTGGCCGACCTGGTGCGCCGCCGCGAGATCAGCATGGAAAATGCAGAAACGTATTCATTGAGTCCGTCGGAGTTGCGCATTCTTTTGGAGCAGTAAGCGGGGCTTTGTCGTATGAAGTTCAAATACCAGGCACGCAATCAAAATGGTGAGTTGCAGGTTGGCTCGGTTGATGCGCCGTCGCCCGAAGCGGTGACGAGTATTTTAGCTGGACACAATCTTTTCGTCTTGAGTATTGAAGCTCAGGAAAAACAGGGTATTACCTATGGCTTTTTGCAGATTATTAATCGGGTGAAGGCAAAGGATTTGATGATTTTTACTCGCCAGCTGGCGACGCTGGTTGAGTCCCAGATTCCTTTAAGCAATGCATTGCAGTCGCTCTACGAACAGACGAAGAATGTCCTTCTTAAGGAGGCGATCTTCCAGATTCGCGAAGATATCGAGTCTGGTTTGGCGCTCTCGCAGGCGTTGGAGCGTCAGGGAACGATCTTTTCCGATTTTTACATCAGCATGATCCGTTCGGCGGAAGTTACCGGCAAGCTGGAAGACGCGATGATGTTTTTGGCCTCGTACATTGAGAAGGAAGCGGAGTGGCGGTCAAAAATTTCAAGCGCGCTTATCTATCCGGCGATTCTTTTGGGCCTTTTCTTTATTGTCGGCATGCTGATGGCCATTATCGTTTTCCCCAAAATTTTGCCGGTGTTTCAGGATATGAATGTCCAGCTGCCGCTGATCAGCAAGATTGTGTTGTATGGCGGGGCGTACATCGCTCAGTGGTGGTGGGTGGCGCTCATTGTGGTGCTGGGCGTGGCGTTTATGATTGTTGATTATCTCAGAACAGACGAAGGCAAAGCGTTGCGCGATCAGGTCATTTTGCGTTTGCCGGTTTTTGGGGATTTGTTCCAGAAAGTTTACATCGCCCGCTTTGCGCGGTCGTTTAGCGTTCTTATCAAGGGCGGACTGCCTATCACGCAAGCAATCGAGATTGCCGCCAACACGATCGGGAACAGGGTATATCAGGATGCGTTGGCCGCCATTACGCAGGGCGTGCGCGAGGGCGGATCATTTTCCGGATTGTTGCTTAACTATCCGGCGTTTTTTCCGCCGATGGTCAGCCAGATGGCGGCAATCGGCGAAACAACCGGAAAGCTGGAATACATGATGACCAAGATATCCACTTTTTACGACGGCGAGGTGAGCGTGCTGATGAACAATTTGTCGTCGCTCATAGAACCGATGCTGGTTCTTCTGATCGGCGTTTTGGTCGGCCTGCTGTTTTCCGCGATTCTCCTGCCGATTTACAATTTGGCTTCGTCGTTGGAAATATAATCGCGGCGTGGTATACTGGCAAAAAGAGTATATTCATAATTAATCATCTATAAGGGAACCGAGTATGAAAAATGTTTTTGCGGACAAGGGCGTAAAAAATCTTTTGGATCAAAAAGGGTTTACGCTGGTTGAAATGCTGGTCGTGGTGGCCATTATCGCTATCTTGGCGTCGGTCTTTCTGGTGGGACTCTCCGGATTCCGCCAGAGCGCATACGACGCGCGGCGATTGTCGGATATGCAAAATATCCAAACATATCTCGAACGGTACTATAATATCCACCAGGGTTATCCGACGACGGATTTAAATACGGCTCTTCGCGGAGATAATATTTTGTCGAATAACCAATCTATTCCGGCGGATCCAGCTGGGGGATCTCCGTATCTCTATGCTTACTGTGGCCAGACGACTCCTCCGCAGAGCTATGTTTTAGGAGCACAACTTTCGAAGGATGCCAATGCGTGGCATCAGGGGATTAACTCATTAAATGGGTGTACGCTGGTTAGCCCATCGTCTGGCGCCCAGTGTACTTCGTTCGCCACCGGAACGCCTCCGGCTCCTGGTTCGAGTGACTATTATTGTATTCAATTCTAGTTTTTCTTGGCGCTTCTTATGTATTTGGAGACTAACTGGGTTTTTCTGCTTTTTCTTTTCCTTTTTGGTTTGGCGGTCGGGAGCTTTTTGAATGTCGTTATTTTGCGCTATGAACCGTCGCAGCCGTTTTTTGGCTGGCGGAGGTGGCTAGGGAGATCGCACTGCCCGTCGTGCAAGACCAATCTGGCGTGGACCAATCTTGTGCCGTTGGTGAGCTATCTTTTACAGAAAGGCAAATGCCGTTCATGTGACGAGCCGATCTCGATACAGTATCCGCTCGTGGAGCTGGCAACGGGACTCTTGTTTGTCTTCGTTCCGCTTCAGCTGTGGAATATGCTCTCGGCGGTTGTTTTTGGATCTCACGCGTGGATTATTGTTCTTGTGTCGGTTTTATGGATCGCGGTTTTTCTCCTCTTTATTGTGGTGACGGTTATTGATCTGCGTTATTTTCTGATCCCCAACAGCGTCAACGCCGCATTGGCTGTTTTGGGAGCGGCGTGGACCGTCGCGGTGTGGTCGGCTGGTATTACGCCGGCTATGGGCGGCGGATCATTTTTGGGTCATTTTTCTGGTCTGTTTCCAGTTTTTGGAATGGCGTGGGAAAATCATTTAGCTGGCTTGGCGATTGGACTCATCTTTTTCCTTGTCATCGTTCTTGTGTCTTTGGGGAAGGGGATGGGGATGGGCGATGTAAAACTGATTGCCGCGCTTGGCTTGCTCTTTGGGTGGCCTGATATTGCCGCCATCATGGCTCTCTCTTTTATTATTGGGGGGATTTTTGCGGCTGGATACCTTTTGGTGGGGAAGAAAAAAATGTCCGACCAACTCCCCTTCGGACCGTTCATCATTCTGGCGGCGACCATCCTTTTCTTCTGGGGCGCTGGACTGGCGGGGGCATACTTGGGTATACTATAACCGTGTCCACACCTTCATCGGTTATAGCCAGCATTAAATCGGAACAGGCATTTACGATCGTCGAGATCATGGTGGTGGTTTTTTTGTTGAGCGCGCTGATGGCGATTGCCGTCTTTTACAGCAGTTCGGCCGCCGATCAGATCAGTGTTTTCCGGGAGCAGGGAGTTATTATGTCGGCGGTGTATAACGCGCGGAACCTGGCGGTGTCCACCTATGGATCCCCGCAAAATCAAGCGGAAGGAAAATCAAAGAGCAAGGCGCCCTGCGGTTATGGTATTGCTATTCCCCAGGGACCCAATGGCGCCACATCAATATCCGTTTTTTCGTATGTGCCGGTTAATAGTAGCGCGCCGTGTCCGACTAATGAGAACGATCTCCACCCAAATAACCTGGCGATCTCACCCCTGCCTGGACAGCCGGCTATTTCCTTGGATGGCGTATACGTAAGGGCAAATTTTGACTATCTTTATTTCATTCCTCCCGATCCGCGGACATGCGCCGATTTTCCCAGTAGCGGACCGCCTCCGGTAGGAACTCTTTGCGGGGATACCGATAATCTTTCCGGGGGGTCGTCGGCTTTTCCCAACTTAATTATCACCATTACCGGACGCAAAAATACCAACACTGGCACTTCAACGTGTGTTGTTATTAACGGTTTTGGCCAAATAACAACAACCTGCCCCCAAACGTAGCGATTGTTTTCCGGCATTTATTTACTGTATGAAAAATTTTTTTATCGCGCAAAACAAGGACAGCATGAGAGAGGCCAGCGGCCAGGTTTTGGTTGAAACAATGGTGGCGCTCTCTATGACCGTTATCGGACTTATCGGGATTCTTATGGTGCTCAACACTTCCATAGGGCTCAACCGCGTGATAACCAATCAATACATCGCCTCCTATCTTGCCAGCGAGGGCATCGAGCTTGCCGGATACCAGCTGGATGTCAATGTCTTTTCTTCCCAACCGTACCAAGCGGGGTTCCAAAGCGGATTGTATGTGGTTACGGCGGGGACCAATGGTTTGGAATTGACCCGATTCTCTTCCAATACTACGTGGACGACGACAACGATACTTGCCTTGCCGACGACGTTGGTTTATTCGGCACAGGACTCCTCTGGACATCCGATGTACCTTTCTTATTTGACGCCACCGCCTAATCCCTCGCCAACGCCATATCATCGGGTTGTTGTTGTGACAACAAAATCAGCCGACGAGGTGATGGTTAACAGTGTTGTTGTGTGGATAACCAAGGGGGGCGTGGCCATGTCGGTTAATGTCGAGGACCACTTCTATAACTGGAGGAAACCATAATGTCACGCATGCATCCAAAAATTATTTTTTCCCGGACGGCGCGGGAAGAGAGCGGCCAGACGCTGATTGAGATGTTGATCGCGATGTTTATTTTTTCGATGTTTATCGCTCTGAGCGTGGGAGGATTTGCACAGATGCTCTCTGCCCAGCGGGTCGTGCTTAAGATGACCGCGGCGACGGACAATATGAGTTTGAGCATCGAACAGATGTTGCGGGAGATGCGGATGGGCTCGAACTATAGCACCACCGACGGGAATGACATTTCTTTTATTCGACCGGTTATAAATCCCAACTCAACGTCATCTCAGGTCATTAATCAAAAAATAACATATTCATGGAAGCCGGGTACCGTAATAATTACTCGTTCAATTACCAACGGTAACGGCGTTGATAATGGTTTTAACGCTCCTCAGCCCGCGCAAGCGTTCACCGCGTCCAATGTTGACGTTTCGTATTTTCATGCGACCGTTCAGGTTCCCAGTGGATATGGATCACTATCGGCTCCCTGTTTGGCGACGCTTGTTATTGGTATTACCACATCGGATAAAAATCAGACAATGACCAATTATATTGAAACGTCTGTCGAGTCGCGGGCGTGGGGTATGTGATGAAAAATATGCGCGCACAGAAAGGATACACAAGAGTAAAAAATAATCGAGGGCAGGCGATGCTCATCATGGTTATGGTGCTGGGTGCCAGCATGCTGGCGGTGAGCGCGATCGTCGGCTATGTGACGCTTCAGGAACTGCGGAATGCGGGGGATATTGCCAACTCAACTGAATCGATTTATGCGGCCGATGCGGGGATTCAGAAGGCCTTTTATACTTTGTTTGTGACCTGCTCATCAACGCCTCAAAGTTGTTCGTCGCTAACTAATCTCACTCCGCCATCGCTGTCAAACGGTGTTACGGCGTCGGTAAATGTGAGCGGGGCGTATCCGTCGATTGACGTTAAAACAATGGGGCATGTCGGACGCGTCTATCGCGCGCTCGAGTTTTCGACGATTCCCACAAACTAGCCCTCATTGGTGCGGTCGCGGTTGTTTAAAAAACAATCTCGTGCGACACTATGTGTATGGACAAAGATGCGGCGCGCTCCCGCGCGGGGAAGTTGCGCAAACTAATCGA
This sequence comes from Candidatus Wolfebacteria bacterium, assembly GCA_027350645.1. GTDB lineage: Bacteria > Patescibacteriota > Minisyncoccia > UBA6257 > JAGOQP01 > DAIEKJ01. The sequence goes on along the minus strand of DAIEKJ010000002.1, from coordinate 19,626 downwards.
ATATCACCGGACGCTTTATCATACGTTTGACGCGCCGGAACTGTCCGATGCCGCTTTTGATACGCTTAAAAACGAATTAGAAGAGCTGGAGGGCCGGTTTCCTGATTTGGCCGTTGCTGATTCGCCGACACAGAAAGTCGGCGGCGCCCCGCTGGACGCCTTTGTGAAGGTGCCCCACGAAGCGCCGATGCTTTCGTTTCATGATGCGTTTTCCGAAAAAGAGATGGCGGAATGGCTGGATCGGCTGGAAAAATATCTGGGAAAGAAACTGGCCGGCTCGTCTGCGTGCCCGCTTTTTTATTGCGAGTTGAAACTGGATGGGCTGGCGATAGAGTTGGTCTATGAAAAAGGGGCGTTGGTTCTGGGCGCCACGCGGGGCGATGGAAAAATCGGCGAAGATGTGACGCAGAACGTCAAAACCATCGCAACAATTCCCCAACGGCTCGTACAATTAGGAAAATGGAATGTGCCGGATCATCTGGTTGTCCGTGGCGAAATATTCGTGCCGATACGGGAATTGGAGCGCATCAATCGCGAGCAGGAACGCAAGGGTGAAAAACCGTATGCCAACACGCGCAATCTTGCCGCCGGTTCCATTCGGCAATTGGATCCCGTTGTTGCCGCCGCTCGTAAACTTGAGTCATATCAATACGATATTGTTACCGACACCGGCCTACCGATTGCGACGCACGAAGAAAAGCATAAAGTTCTGGCTTCCTGGGGATTTGTCGTTAACCCGTACAATCGAATCGAGGCGACGCTTGCCGATGTCTATGCGTTTCGAAATGCATGGGGAAAAAAACGCGAGAAACTTGGATACGAAATTGACGGCATCGTGGTCATGGTCAACGATGAGGCACTTTTCCGCAGCGGTGGCGTGGTAGGCAAGGCGCCCCGCGGAGCGATCGCCTATAAGTTTTCTCCCCGCCAAGCGACGACTATCGTGGAGGATGTGATTGTGCAGGTGGGGCGAACGGGAGTCCTTACGCCGGTGGCCGTTTTAAAGCCCGTAGAGGTGTCGGGGGTTACCATTTCTCATGCGACATTGCACAATTTCGACGAAATCAAGCGGCTAGGGCTCAAGATCGGCGACACGGTGATCGTGATGCGCTCAGGAGATGTCATTCCTAAAGTGATTCAGGTGCTTCCCGAATTGCGCACCGGAAAGGAAAAAGCGGTGCGGGAGCCGGAGCGGTGTCCGGTTGACGAGGCGCCCGTTGTCAGGGATGGTGTTTTGCTCAAGTGTTCCAATCCGTCATGCGGCGCAAAAAATCGGAATGGCATTATTCATTTTGTTTCTCGGGCGGCGTTTGATATTCGCGGGTTGGGGGACAAGATCGTTGATCGTTTTTTGGACGAGGGATTGATTGCGACCGCCGCCGATATTTTCACATTGCAAAAAGGCGACATTGCGGCGTTGGAGCGTTTTGGAAAAAAATCAGCGCAAAATCTCATAGAAGAAATTGAGCGGAAGAAAAAGATCTCCGTTGAAAAATTTATTTTTGCGCTGGGCATTGTTCATGTGGGAGCAGAAACCGCGTTGGCGCTGGCGGAATTGGCGGCAAAGAAGGTGCCTGCCGACCGTGGCGTGGTGTCGGTTGAGGCACTGGCGGTCTTTTTCAAAAAGACATCGCTGGAAGAATTACAAAACGTTCCGGATATCGGTCCCAAGGTGGCGCAGAGTATTCACGAATGGTTTTCGGACGCGCGCAATGAAAAGCTTTTGTACAAATTGGCGCGCGTGGGCGTGTCGGTGGTTTCGCTTCCGCGGCACGTATCCGGAACATTGGCGGGGATGTCTTTGTGTTTAACCGGGACGCTGGCGTCGATGTCGCGCCAGCAGGCGAAAGAAAAAATCATCGCCGCCGGCGGGCATTTTCAATCGGAGGTAACCGCGCAGACCACGGCTGTGGTGGCGGGGGAACATCCGGGATCAAAATATGCCAAGGCGCAAAAGCTGGGCATACCCGTCTGGAGCGAGGAGGAGTGGTTGGTAAAAATAGGAGATAAAAAATAATTTTGTGTCGCAAGAATCGTTAGTTAGATAGGTGATGGTATATGATGTACCGCGCATTACAGTTTCTTCTTAGGTACGCGCCGTTTGTGTGGTCAGGGAGGCGTTTTGGACAGGCGTCGTTTACTCTTGTTGAGCTTTTGCTGGTGCTGGGGATTCTCGCCCTGCTGGCCAGCGGCGTTGTTATGACGCTTAATCCCGTGCGCATACTCAACGATGCTCGCACTAAGGCCACGCAGTATAAAATAAGCGAAGCAGGGGACGCGCTGTCGCGCATCAAAGGATTGAGCGGTAAGACGAGTATTCAAATAACCGGATCGGGATGCTCCGATTGCGTTTGCCGGACATCAACGCCGGTTGCGCAAAATCCGGATTGTGTCGCGCAGTGGCGAACCACCCTTTCACGTTTTGAAGCCGAGGGGGCGGCGCAGAGCGTGTATGGTTCGCTCAATGATTTTGTGGTCGATGGGTATGGCGCGCCGTTTTTACTCGATGAGAACGAGGGGGAGAGTGGCGCGTGCTCGCCCGACACCCTGCGTAGCGCCGGGGCGGACGGTCTTTATGGCACTGCCGACGATCTTTTCCCATACGGAGATCCAAATTATATCAGAAACGTCAGCGCCGGATGCCAGGGGACGTAATGTTTTGATTGTGTGCGTCGTATGCCGTTTTCACAAAAAATATTTTTTGTTTTTATCTTTTTTCTTACTGGCGTCGGTCTGGCAAGCGCCGGTGCGGGATTTGTCGGGGTGATCTTGTTTTCTGGCGCCGCATCATGTGCGGTGTTTTTGATTGCGGTCGTTCTTTTGCGTCCTGCGTGGCGATGGATTGCTTTGCTGGTGTGGTTTGCGTGTGCCGGCGCGATTTATTATGACGCGCGCCTGATGCGGGTATATGCCCACGCTCCCGTGTATCGGATTCCGACGATGCTTTCGGGAACCGTCGCTTCCCACCCGCGGCTTTCTTCGACGGTGCGACAGTTTGTGCTCAAGACCGACACGGGGGCGCGGGTGAATGTGGTTGTGGGTCCATTTCAGGCAGTGACCTATGGCGATGCCCTGATGCTTTCTGGATCGGTCGAGCCGCTTTCTAGTACGACGCAGTATCTGAAAAAAGACCGCGTTGCCGGAACGCTGGCATTTCCATCTATCGAAAAGCGCGTACCGGCCGGATGGTCGGCGCGTGGCGCGCTCTATAAAATTTCCGATGCGCTTTCGGGCGTGTATGCGCGTATTTTCCCTCCCGACGAAGCGGCGCTGGCGGCGGGAATCGTATTGGGCCAGCAAAGCGCATCATTTTCGGCATCATTTAAAGAGGCTATGCGGGCAAGCGGGACAACGCACATTGTGGCATTGTCTGGGTATAACATAATGATCATGATTAGCGCCGTTTCGTTTTTGCTTGGTTTTTTGTTCCGACGGCACGGGCAATTTTGGGGATCGTGCGCACTTGTGCTGGTATTCGTTCTTATGACGGGCGCGGAAAGTTCAGTGGTGCGCGCCGCGCTGATGGGAGCGCTGGCGCTTATTGCGCAATATGCGTCGCGGCTCTATGATTTTTGGCACAGCGCCGCGGCGGTGGCGTTCGTTATGGTGGTGGTAAATCCGTTTGTTCTAATGTTTGATCTTGGGTTTATCCTGTCTTTTCTTTCATTTTTTGGGATTATGATTATTGCTCCGCGAATTTTTTCAATGGTTACGATTTCCAAGGAACGGCATCCGATCGCACGCGAAGCGTGGAATACGCTGGCGCAGACGATCGGAGCGCAGATGGCGGTATTACCGGTGTTGCTTGCTGTCTTTAATGGGTTTTCGTTGGTGAGCGTTGCGGCCAATGTTCCTATTTTACTCGTCATGCCTCTGGCGATGGCGCTGGTTTTTGCGGTCGGATGCGTTGGGCTGGCATGGTTTCCGGCCGCGTCGGTGCTGGCCATTATTCCGCACGTTATTTTGTGGTTTCAGACGCACCTTATTCTCTTTTTTGGATCGTTGCCGCTGGCTCAGGTGCGGTTCCCATGGTATGCGACGGTGGTTTACTACGGCATACTACTCTTGGCGGTGCGGGCGTTTCCTTCTCAAAATGAAGAGGCGATAATACACTATGTCTAAATTGATTATGACCGTCGTTGGGATGTTGTGTGCCGCCAATCTGTTTGTGTGGGGAGGGGTTATGAGCGGAGCGATGTCGGGGGATGGCGATTTTTATTTTCTTGACGTTGGGCAGGGCGATGCCGAAGTTGTCCGCACGGGGCGGGCGGCGTGGATGATCGACGGAGGGAAAAATGAGTTAGCCGCCGATGCGCTGGCAAATATTCTCCCGTTTCTGAAGCGCCGGATCGACGTGGTGTTCGTGTCCCATCCTCAGCAGGATCATTTGGGCGGATTGTTTGATGTGATCAGGCGATACGACGTGGGAGCGGTGGTGTGGAACGGCGAGCGCAACGAGCTTTGGAGTTCATTTTCTGCTGAGCTTGCGACTCGGAAGATTCCGGCGTTTGTTGTTACCGCGGGCGATGTCGTGCGTCAGGAAAAGAATGTTTTTCGTGTTGTCTGGCCGCCGGCGGGTATCGCGCCGTCGGATCAGAATGATCAATCTTTGGTTCTGTTTTTTTCAAACGGAACAACGACGGCGTTGTATGCGGGGGACATTACTGAAAAAGTCGAGCGTGCGGTGGTTGCGGCTGTCTCTTCGACGGTTGATATCCTTAAAGTGGCGCATCACGGATCAAAGTATTCATCGTCGATACGCTTTCTTGAAACAATCAGACCGTTAGTGGCGGTGATCGAGGTTGGTAAAAACTCATACGGCCATCCGACGCAGGAAGTGCTGGCGCGTTTAGCCGATGTGGGCGCGCGCATATTCCGCACGGATCAGAACGGCATAATCCGGATTGCGCGAGATGCCGACGGATTGCGGGTTCTGGGTGCGCATCAAGAACAATAGAAAGAATGAGGGGGTGTCAAGTATCTCACGATCGTGAGATACTTGACATGGGGAGTGTTCAAAATTTTTTGTGGGAGGGGGATCGTATTGTGAAGTTGCTTTTTTATTGGTAGGATATTTTTAATATGAAACAGACGTGGATTGCCGATACCGCCCTCATGGCCGGATCGGATGTTGAGTTGTACGGGTGGATCGACGTGCGCCGCGATCACGGCAAGGTGATTTTTTTGGATGTGCGCGACCGGAGTGGCATATGCCAGGCAGTGTGCGGTCCCTGGTCGGGAGAAGATGTTTATGCGCAGGCACAGAAAGTGCGGGGTGAGTGGGTGGTAAAAATTACCGGACTGGTCAAAAATCGCCCAGAGCATTTGATTAACAAAAACATTCCCACCGGGGCCGTCGAGATTGAAATCAAAAAAATCGAGGTGCTCAACGAAGCGCAGACGCCTCCCTTTGAAATCAGCGGAGATGGCTACCAAATCGGCGAAGACGTCCGCCTGCGGGCGCGATACGTTGATTTGCGCCGGGCGCGTCTGGCGCGCAATCTGGCCCTGCGGCACAAGGTGATCAAATATATCCGCGATTATCTGGACGCGCGGGGATTTTATGAAGTGGAAACGCCGATTATTACCAAATCAACGCCCGAGGGCGCCCGGGATTATGTGGTGCCGTCGCGATTGTACGCTGGGAAGTTTTTTGCTTTGCCGCAGTCGCCCCAGCAGTACAAACAGCTTTTGATGGCCGCGGGAGTTGAGAACTATTTTCAGATTGCCCGCTGTTTTCGCGATGAAGATACGCGCGGCGACCGCCAGCCCGAGTTTACGCAGATGGATCTGGAGATGTCGTTTGTTGATCGCGAGGATGTGATGGCGCTCAACGAAGCATTGCTCATTGCATTGGTTGGCGGGCTTTTTCCGGAGAAAAAAATTCAGCAGGTTCCGTTTCCGCGCCTGACGTACGCCCAAGCGATGGAAAAATACGGCACGGATCGTCCGGATATGCGGGAAGACAAAGAAGACAAAAACCTTTTGGCGTTTTGCTGGGTCATTGATTTTCCATTTTTTGAAAAAGTTGAACAGAAGGATGCCGCGCGCTCCGGAGCGGCGGCGGAGGAGTGGACCTTTACCCACAACCCGTTTTCCGCGCCGCAGGCAGAACATATGCCGTGGCTGATGAACAAGGAGCGCATTGGCCAGATTCTGACGACGCAGTACGATGTGGCCCTCAATGGATTTGAAATCGGCGGCGGGAGCATCCGCAACCATCGTCCCGAAGCGCTCAAGAAAGTATTTGAAATTATGGGTTTTTCCGACGAGCGGATCGAAAAGAACTTCGGACATATGCTGGCGGCTCTTGCATCCGGCGCCCCGCCGCATGGGGGTATTGCCTGGGGATTGGATCGTCTCCTAGCGCTTCTGCTCAACGAGCCCAATATCCGCGAAGTGATCGCCTTTCCAAAGACCGGCGACGCGCGTGACCTGATGATGGACGCCCCCTCGGAATTGGAAGAGAAACAGTTGGGTGAATTACACATTGATGTTAAAAAAGAAATAAAACATGACTAAAGAAAAAACATTGGTATTGCTCAAGCCGGACGCGGTCCAGCGCAATCTCATCGGCGACATCATTAATCGGTTTGAGCGCGTGGGTCTTAAAATCGTCGCGCTTAAGTTTGTGATTCCCACCAAAGAGCAGGTGTACACCCACTACGTGAAGAACAAAGAGGAGATTACCGCATTGGGGCGGCGATCCATCGAGGGGAAGCGGAAAGGGGGCGCGGTGGTTGATGAAGATCCTGCAGAGTTGGGAGCAAAGATTATCGATCGGATGGTGCGATTTTTATCTTCGGGACCGGTGGTGGCGATGGTGTTGCAGGGCCACCAGGCGATTGCTATCACGCGCAAACTGGTGGGATCAACCGAACCATTGCAGTCGGCGATGGGAACGATTCGCGGCGACTACACGGTTGATTCATATCTGATTGCCGACACGGACGATCGCGCGGTGCGCAACTTAGTGCACGCGTCGTCAAACGTGCAGGAAGCGGAATACGAAACGGACGTATGGTTCAAGCCCGAAGAAGTTGTCGACTATAAAAATCTTCGCGAGCGCATTTTGTACGACATTAATTTAGACAACATCAACGAATAGGCCGCATATATCCTCGCGGTTGGCGCTTTGACTTTTTGATTTGTATCTGGTACTGTTGCTTTGAGCCCTGCCGGAAAGATTTTTCGGATTAATCGTTTCATTTTGGGAGGGCAAAGCGCCCCCTGCCTGCGGGCATCGGGCTGAGCCCACCCACCTGGCATGACGCCGGGAATATCTTTCCAATGTGGGGCTCTTAACGTGCAATAAATAACTTACAACCCACAACGAACACAAGAATCAGGCAACTCTTTTTTGTTGTTAGTCGTCGGTCGTTTGCCATCGTCTATGAAAAAGTGTGAAATTTGCGGAAAAGGTTCGGCGATCATGGGGCATCGAGTGAAACTGCGCGGAAAATATAATCCAGTATCTCGCTCGCGCAAGTACCCCAATCTCCAAAAAACAAAAGACGCCAAAGGGGTCCGGGTTTTGGCGTGCACGTCGTGCATCAAGAAACTTTCTAACGTTGCCGCATAGGTGTGGCGTTTAAAAAAGTCCGCTCCGCCACGCGCGGATTTTTTGTTTCTTGTTTTTTATCCGGCAAGTTGATAGTGTAGATGCGTTGGTAACCCGGGCCATCGTATAGCGGCAGTATACACCCTTGGGGTGGGTGCGGCGGCGGTTCAATTCCGCCTGGCCCGACACAGAAATGGTAGGGTGCGGATATAAACGCGCGCGGCGTCCGGTTTGCCGGACCCGCGGTTTGGTTTTGATAACGAAGGTGCCGTGTTTTGAGCGGTTTTCAAAATGGCATCGCGCCGGACGCTTTTTTTTGTTATACTGGCAACATTACTATGGCGCAAGAAGAACTGTTGGATCTTATTCGCAAAGAAGTGGCGGAGAAGAAAAGCCGCGAGACCATCGTGAGTAATTTAATCTTTTCCGGTTGGAAATACCGCGATATTGAAGGCGGGTTTGCTCAATTGCTTCGCAACGGGGAAGTATCGGAAGAGTTTTCCGGCAAGTCTCCGTTGGCCACCAGTCATGCGCCATCGCAGGATGGCGCGCGGCGCGTGGCGGAGGAAATGGGCCCTCTCGAATCTCCGCGCACCAAGTTTGAGGTGGCTTCCGAGTTGGTCAGAACGTATGAGCATAAGGCGCTTATATGGATTGCGGGCATTCTTACGGCGTTTGCCGCGATTGTCGTCGGGTATGCTATTTACAACAATGCCACCGGTGTTATCATCGGCCGCGCATTGCGTATCGGCGCCCAGGCTCCTTCGTATGCATACCATCTGGTGGCCCAAGGACCCGTGGTGATCAACTATCAAGAAACGGATCTTTTCAAACGGCTCGTGCTCCCAATTCCCGAAGCGGTATTTACCGTTGACGGATCATTTGCCCGCACGACAGCTGATACCAGCGCTCTTTCATACAGTATTGACGCGCGCGGGCCGCAAGAAGCGTTGCCGCGGTGGCAGGCAAATATTATCCTCCCCGATACCGGAGGGTCCTTCGTGCAGGTGAATGCGGTTGCTGCTTCTTCCACGCAATGGCAGGCCGCTCTGGATCGTTTAGCGCAACGCTGGATTGGCATCGGATCGGTGGGCGATCTCTCGCAAGTTCCTTTTGTGGGACCGCGGGGTCTGTGGAGTGATTTATTCTCGTGTCGTTTGGCGCTTGGAGGACAAGGCGGAAATGTGTTTTCGTTTTTATCTCAACCAGGGGTGGTTACCAATATCGAGCGCATGAATAGTGAGCAAGAAAACGGCGTGCCGGTACATCACTTTAAGGTGACAATCGACGGGACTGCGGCGGTGCGCGCCGATCCATCGTTGGCGTCTTGTCTTGCTTCTGCCGGGTTTACGCACTGGGAAACGGTGCTTGACGGCCAGTGGGATTTTCTTGTTAACAAACAAACCCTCGAGCCGGTCAGTTTGAGTCGTGCCGACATCGCGCAGTCTGCCGATGGCGTTACGGTCGGTATCTCGTCCATATCGATACTGTTTGGAAATTGGGGGAGTCCGCTCTCCATCGCCATTCCTCAGTCGTTTTTGAGCGCTACGCAGGCGGCGGCTATCATTTCCGACACTGGTCCGGCGGGCGCCGCGTCATCGTCGTCGGCCACGACATCTCCCAAATAGTTTATTGCATTTATCGCGCCCGCGGGTATACTGGCGTCACACAATATGAATCAAATCGTTTTTATTATTTTTGAACTGATTGTTCTGCTCTTCTCCGTAATTCTGCATGAGGTTTCGCATGGCGCGGTTGCCTATGCGTTGGGGGATACAACCGCCAAGGACGCGCGCCGTCTGACGCTCAATCCGTTGCCGCATCTTGATCTCATGGGGTCGTTTCTCGTCCCGTTGTTTCTTTTTATTTTACCATCGCTGTTTGGCGCTCCCCCAGGATCGACGCCTATTTTTGGATGGGCAAAGCCGGTGCCGTACAACCCGTACAATCTAAAAAATCCGAAGGTCGGCGGAGGGATGATTGCGCTTGCCGGACCTGTGGCCAATTTTCTCATTGCGCTCTTTGCGTCCGGATGCCTTTTTCTCGTTCGCGCATTCACTCTTTCGTTCGTGCAGCAGGAACTTTTGCAACTAGTGGTATTGATCAATGTCTTTCTGGGCATTTTTAATCTGGTGCCGATTCCGCCGCTGGACGGCTCAAAGGTGCTCGCTGCGTTCCTGCCCAACCGCGCGGCCGCCGCATTTTTGTCTCTAGAGCGGTATGGGATGATTTTGCTTTTGATCTTTATCTTCTTCGGATTTCAGCTCATCGTGCCGATTGTCTATTGGATCGCGCATTTTTTGATGTGAGGCGCAAAGGAAAGTCGGGGGAGGTTAAGAGAACGCTTGTCGATGGGTGCCTTGCGACACATTGACACATTAATAATAATATGCCTTAATCTTTAAGGATAGCACTTTGATTCAATTTAAGGGGACGATATTTTGCCCTTTGCTCGTTGAAGCGAGTAAGAAAGGAGAGAGAGCCATGTTTGGGAGATCTACCGGCGGTTTGACCGTCTTGCGGTCCGCATCCCCGCCTGCGTGCCATGAGAGAGTTGGCGGCATTTCCTTCCTAGTCAGGAGTGATGGAACGACTGGGGAGGAGTGGGTAGAGCGGTTGTTGGCGGGAGGATTTCGCGTGGGGAGATATGCCAGGGACCTCTTGCGTTCCCCGCGGTTTGTGTCAACCACAGGCGTGACGACAAGGGTTGCCGTTCTCAAGGGGGCGCTCTTTGAGGATGGCAACCGTTTTACGGAAAACATTCGCGATGAGGCGGCCCAAAGGGGTCTTTTGACCCCGACCGCCGAGGTGGCTTGCCTCATCCGCGAAAAGTTCGCAGATGAAGAAATCAAGACCATGGGTCTGTGGTTTGTCGCCACGATGCACGAACCGATCAATGATTCGGATGGTGATTCGGATCTCTTGATTGCGCATCGCGGCGGCGACGGGAGGTGGTTGAGCGCTTACAGCCAAAGGGCGGAGGTCAGATGGCGACGCGATAGCGGATTTGCATTCGCTGTTGCGACGTATCGTCTTGTGTGACGCATGTTGGGGCCCAACTTCGGTTGGGCCCTTTTTCTTTGATAAAAATCGGGAAAGGCGTTTTTGTTGACAAAACCGGACTTTTCTTGCTATCGTAGTGCAAATCCTTAACAAGGATTTTTTATTGTGTCTGGCTGGCGGTTTGCGCACCTGGGACGATTGAGTTGCATCCATTGTCTTGCGCGCGCGTGCTGATCGCTTGCCGTACGCATTATACTAAACCCGCCATATGCGCGGGACCATTTTGTCTTTATGCCAACTATTCGACAACTCATCAAAAAGGGACGGTCAAAGACCGTCAAGAAATCAAAGTCGCCGGCGATGGGGTACTATTTTAACAGTATCAAAAATCGTCCGGTCTATTCTCATTCGCCGTTCAAGCGGGGAGTCTGCACAAAGGTGTTTACCACAACGCCAAAAAAACCGAACTCAGCGTTGCGCAAAGTGGCGCGCGTGCGGCTGACCAACGGCATGGAGGTGACCGCCTACATTCCGGGTGTCGGACACAATCTGCAAGAGCACTCGGTGGTGATGATCCGCGGCGGACGCGTGAAGGATTTGCCGGGAGTGCGCTATCATATTGTGCGCGGTCGGCTGGATGCGGGAGGGGTTGACGGCCGCAAGCAGGAGCGCAGCAAGTACGGCGTCAAACGCAGCAAGTAACCATTCTATTCGTAATCATCTAATGCTATGAGACGGAAAAGAAATTATACGCGGGCTGTTGCGCCCGATATGAAGTATGATAGCGCAACCGTGGCGCGTTTTATCAACTATCTGATGAAGGAGGGGAAAAAATCCATTGCCCAGCAGATCATGTACGACGCGATGGATGTTATTGAGAAGAAAATGAAGAAAAACCCGATTGAGGTTTTTGGGGTCGCGTTAGAAAATGCTTCGCCGGTGTACGAGGTGGTTTCCAAGCGCGTGGGTGGCGCCAATTATCAGGTGCCGCGGGAAGTCCGCGCCGCACGCAAGTTCTTTTTGGGGTGCAATTGGATCATCGATGGCGCCCGCAGCGGAAAAGGAAAGCCAATGGCCGAAAAACTTGCCGATGAACTGATGGCGGCGTACAACAATGAAGGGTCGGCAATCAGAAAGAAGCAGAACGTCCACAAGATGGCCGAGGCCAACCGCGCCTTTGCTCATTTTGCCCGCTAGGTCATTACTCTATTCTTGTTTATGGCTAAACGATATCCTCTTGAACGATACCGCAATATCGGTATCATCGCCCACATTGATGCGGGCAAAACGACGGTTTCCGAACGTATTCTCTTCTACACCGGCATCTCTCACAAAATCGGCGAAGTGCACGAAGGAGCGGCGACAATGGACTGGATGGAGCAGGAACGCGAACGCGGCATCACCATTACGTCGGCGGCAACGACGTGCTTTTGGACGCCGGCGCGTCTTTTGTACGGCGCCGATGATGCGACGAAGGCAAAAGTCCGCGAAACGCACGAGCATCGCATTAACATCATTGATACGCCCGGGCACGTTGATTTTACCGCTGAAGTGGAGCGGTCGTTGCGCGTGCTTGACGGCGGCGTGACGGTGTTTGACGGCGTGGCCGGCGTTGAGCCGCAATCAGAAACGGTCTGGCGGCAGGCCGATAAGTATAAAGTGCCCCGTATCTGCTTTATCAACAAACTGGATCGCATGGGCGCCAGCTTTGATAAATCGTTTGATTCAATTATCGAGCGTTTAACCCCGCATGCTGTTGCGGTGCAACTGCCGATCGGTTTGGAAGAACACTTTTCGGGCGTGGTTGATGTGTTGGAAAAAAAGGCATACCTTTTTTCGGGCGAGCATGGCGAAATTATCACCGAAGCGGAAGTTCCGGCTGACATGGTTGCCGATGTTGAAAAACATCGTGCGACGCTGGTTGAAAAAATCGTCGAGAAAAACGAAGCGCTTATGGAGCGCTACCTTGCCGGAGAAGAAGTCAGCGTCGATGATCTGCGCGCAACGTTGCGCACGGCGACGATTGCCAACGAATTGATCCCGGTGTTTTGCGGATCGGCGTTGCGCAACAAAGGCACGCAGTTGATGTTGGACGGCGTCATTGACTATCTGCCATCTCCGCTGGACATCACTGATTCGAAACCAATCAAAGGAACCGATCCCAAAACGGGCGCTGAAATTATTCGCACGCCCTCAGACGAAGAGCCTTTGACGGCGCTGGCGTTCAAGATTGCTACCGATCCGTTTGTCGGTAATTTGGCGTACTTCCGCATTTACAGCGGCGTCATGAAGAAGGGGACGTACGTGATGAATTCGACGAAGGGATCGCAGGAGCGCGTCGGACGTATTGTGCGTATCCACGCCAATCATCGCGAGGATGTTGAGGAAATGTCGACGGGCGATTTGGGAGCCATTGTTGGTCTCAAGGCGACCACGACCGGTGATACGCTCTGCGATCCGGAAAATCCTATTATTCTTGAGAAGATTACTTTTCCCGAGCCGGTTATCAATCTTAAGATTGAGCCGAAAACGAAAGTTGACCAGGAAAAACTGGGCATGGCTCTGCGGCGTCTTGCCGATGAGGATCCGACCTTCCGCGTGACGGGTGATTCGGATACTGGCGAGACGATTATCTGGGGCATGGGAGAACTGCATTTGGAGATTCTGGTTGATCGCATGAAACGTGAATTCGGGGTTGAGGCGACGATCGGGCGGCCGCGCGTTTCCTATAAAGAAACCATCATGGGATCGGCTGACGCCGAAGGAAAATATATCCGCCAATCGGGCGGCCGCGGGCAATACGGGCACGCAAAGATCAAGATCAAGCCGTTGGAGCGCGGGAAAGGATTTTCGTTCGTTAACCAGATTAAGGGAGGTGTTATTCCGCAGGAGTTTATTAATCCTATTGAAAAGGGCATTAAGGAAGCATTGGACCGCGGTATTGTCGCCGGATATCCGATGGTTGACGTGGAGGTGACGCTGTACGATGGTTCGTATCATGAAGTCGACTCGTCGGAAGCGGCCTTTAAAATCGCCGGATCGCTGGCATTGCAGGAGGCCGCCAAGGCCGCCAAGCCCGTCTTGCTCGAGCCGATTATGAAGATGCAAGTAACGGTGCCACAGGAATTTTTCGGCGACGTGACAGGCGATGTCAATTCAAAGCGCGGTCGCATTGAGGGCATGAATGATCGCGGTGCGCTCAAAGTGGTTGACGCCAAGGTGCCATTGTCGGAAATGTTCGGGTATGCGACAAAATTGCGTTCTATTACGCAGGGTCGCGGGTCGTTCACGATGGAATTTGATCACTACGAGGAAGTGCCCAAGAACGTTGAGGCGCAAATCGTGGAGGGGCGCAAATAATTGACAGCCCACAGTCAATACAGTAGAGTATACAACGTTATGGCTGACTATATCATTGATTGCAAGGGGAAACGGCTGGGGCGTGTCGCAACGGAAGCGGCGGTTATTTTGCAGGGGAAAAAGAATCCGTCCTACAATCCGCGCATTGCCGGCGACGATACGGTCGTGATTAAGAATGTCGCGTCATTGGAGGTGACGGGGAGCAAGGCCGAACAGAAAGTGTACTACTCCCACACGACGCAGATTGGACACCTCAAAGAGAGAAAATTTAAGGACGTGGTTGCCAAGCATGGTATGGCATATGTTTTACGGCGCGCCGTCGAACACATGCTTCCGAAAAACCGGCTGCAAAAAATCCGCATGAAGCGGCTTATCATTGATGACGAGAAGTAATATGGATCAGCAACACACAATACGAAAAACATCGGTTGCCGCTCATGCCAAGGGCGCGTACGACGAAGGCGTTGGTCGCCGGAAGACGGCGGTTGCCCGCGTGCGCTTGACTGCGCGCCAGGGCGGGAAAGCCGGCCAGCCGGATATTACCGTTAACGAAACAGCGTACGCGAAGTATTTTACGGTTCAGGAACATCATCGTATCGTTGCCTCGCCGTTGGAAAAAACCGATATGGTTGAGCATGTGGCGGTCAGCGCGCATGTTTCCGGCGGAGGATTGGCGGCGCAAGCGGAGGCAATCCGTTTGGGCATTGCCCGCGCGCTCATCAAACGGAACGAGGAATTGAAAAAGAAACTGCGCGTCTTTGGATTCGTCACTCGCGACGCTCGCATGGTAGAGCGTAAGAAGTACGGATTGAAAAAGGCTCGCCGCGCGCCGCAATGGTCAAAGCGCTAAACGAATTATCACATAAAAGCCCCGCACTGCGGGGCTTTTGTTGGGCGCGTTTTGCTATGCTAGAAGTTTAGGTTGTATGCGGTCAGCGTGCTGCTGGCTATCGTAAAGAGGGTTTGGCTGCCGCCATCATACCACGAACCGCCCGGATTTGGCGCAAGGGCGAATTGTTCGTTGGGTTCGCTCTGAGTTATTTCGGCGACGGTGATTTTGTCCGGGTAGACGCAGAGGATATGGTATTGGTCAAATGCCCACCACAGTTTTGAGACGCGCGCCGTTTCCAGGATACTGAGACGCAGGGCGGTGTTGGCTGGAGTATTAAGCGCGACAATGTCGTCGTTGAATAGGTACGCAAATATTTTTCCGTCCTGGTCCTGGTAGAGCAAGCGGTTGCCGTCGGGCGAAAACAGCGCGGTCTTGACCGTGTCGGCGATGCGGGTATACGTGGTATTGTTGAGAGAATACACGAGGAGCGATCCGTCTGTAAGAATCAGCGCGGCGCGGGATGAAGAAAAATCGGCTTTGGCAACAGTTGATGAAGCGGGAAGCGCAAGGGTGTAGGTCTGAGCTATTTTTGCCAGAGAGAGATCAAAAACGGAGACGATGGTTGCACTTGACGCGGGCGTGCTGGTGCCGCTGGCCGGTGTCGTGGTCGTCGTCAGCGCGTAGACATTATTGTTGCGCACGCCCCACCAGATCAGGGAAGAGGATTGAAGTATCGGCGTTTGCGCGTTCGCGTTTAGATCAATGGCCGACAATCCTGTTTGTGTTTGCACGATAAAGCGGTTGCTTTCCTGCGGATAAAATGCCATTGAAATAATCGGTCGTCGCGTCACCGCTGCCATTCTGAGCGAAAGGTTGACGCTTTTTGCCGCCGCGCCCAGAGAGACATCGTAGTAATTCTTTTTTGCCGTATCGTAGGTGAGCAGTTCGGCGCCGTTGGCGCTGTCGATGATGGTGTTCCCGGGGATCTGGGAATAGGTGGTGGTCGCGATTTGCAGCGGAACCATCAGGACATGCAGGAGGCGGGTTACCTGTCCGGGAACGATGGCGATATTTTTTTCATACGGGGCGTAGCCGTCTTTTTTAATGACGAGCCGGTAGCGTTTTGGTAGAACGGTTTGGATAAAAGTTCCCCGCTGGATAAAACTCGATTTGTCCGCGTATGATTGATCATTGAGTTCTATGGATACGGGACGGACTGATGTTTCTATATAAAGGGCTCCGGTTTTTTGAATTCGCCAGGTGGCAAGGTCTATCCGGTATCCTTGCGTGTAAAGCAAAAGGCCCCCGCCGATGACGCAAAAAATCCCAACAAAAAGAATAAAGAGTTTTGTACGAAAAGAGTGGGTCATGGTTGCGCCCGCGCGTCTGTGGGGGCTATACTTACTCTACAGCATAGCCGTTCGCGGTCTTGTTGGCAACGTATGAAATTTATCATTACCGGAGGAAAACCGTTGGCGGGCACCGTTGTTGTCCGCGGAGCAAAAAATGCCGCGACCAAAATGATGGTCGCCGCGCTCCTTTCGTCCGAGCCGGTTGATTTGGAAAACTTCCCGTTTATCGGCGATACGGATATTACCGCCGAATTGTGCAAGACTTTCGGGGCTCAGGTGTCGTACGATCGGGCCGCCGGCCGCGCCCGCGTGGTGACGCCGTCGATTACCAACGTGGAAGCTCTTCATCTTACCCGTCGCAACCGCATTCCTATTCTTGCATTGGGTCCATTGCTGGCCCGCGCGGGAGAGGCGATTGTTCCCATGGTGGGCGGAGACAAAATCGGTCCGCGTCCGGTTGATTTGCATCTCAACGCTTTGCGGGCGCTGGGCGCCCAGATCGAGGAGCGCGCCGATCGGTATGAGGCGTCCGCGCCTCGCGGGCTCTTTGGCGCGCGCATCGATTTTAAATTTCCCAGCGTCGGAGCGACGGAGAATGCCCTGCTGGCCGGCGTCCTGGCGCGCGGAGTAACGACGATTACCAATGCCGCGCTGGAGCCGGAAGTGGTTGATCTGATAAAACTTCTGCAGAAAATGGGGGCGATTATTGGTTTTGGATCTGGGCGCACTATTCGTATTGAGGGCGTGCCGTCACTGCATGGAGCTCGGCATCACATTCTTCCGGATCGCAACGAGGCGGTTTCGTTTGGGGTGTTGGGAGTTGCCGCGGGCGGGCCGGTCCGCGTCAAGGGGGCAGTCCAGGGCCATTTAATGACTTTTCTGAACACTATCCGAAAAATCGGCGGCCAGTATGACGTCGAGGATGACGGGATTATTTTTTCCGGTGCAACGGCGCTCAAGGCGGTTGAGGTGGAGACCGAAGCGCACCCGGGTTTTATGACCGATTGGCAGCAGCCCATTTCTGTCCTGCTCACGCAGGCGCGGGGGGATTCGGTTGTTCACGAGACGATTTATGAGGATCGTTTCGGCTATGCCAACGATCTTAATGCCATGGGGGCTCAGATGACGACATCGTCCAAGTGCCTGGGGGAGTTGCCGTGCCGGTTTCACGGGATGGATTTCAAACATAGCGCTGTCATCCACGGTCCCACGCCGTTGCGGGGGGCTACCATGCGCGTGCGGGATTTGCGATCGGGCATGGCTCATGTCATTGCCGCGCTACTGGCCAACGGAACATCGGTTATTGAAGGCGTTGAAGAAATTGACCGCGGTTATGAAAATCTCGATGAGCGTTTGCGAGCGCTGGGCGCCGCCATTTCCCGCCAAGAGTAGTCGTATGCGCAATCAACTCATGTATGACACCATCGGAAGCCAAAAATATACTTGACGAGTGGGTGGTAAACCCCAATTTAAAAAAGCATATGCGGGCGGTGGGGGCGGCCATGCGTTGGTATGCGGTGTTTTTTGGGCAGGACGAGTCCACCCAGGATCGGTGGGAAGTAGCGGGCATTGTGCACGATCTTGATTGGGAAAAATATCCCAACCTTTCCGCCCAGGGACATCCCTACGTCGCGGTGGCGTTTTTAAAAACGCGCGGACTTGATGAAGAATCGTGCCAGGCGATTTTGGCGCACGCATCGCACACTGGCCAGCCGCGCCAGACATTGATGGCAAAAACGCTTTTTGCCGTTGATGAGCTTGCCGGGTTTATTGTCGCGGTGGCGCTTATTAAGCCGGAGAAAAATTTATCCGCAGTCGACGTTGCATCGGTAACCAGGCGTCTTGCGGAAAAGCGATTTGCCGCCAATGTGAACCGCGATGAAATAATCCAGGGAGCCGCCGCGTTGGCAATTCCGTTGGAGGAGCATATAGCTCATGTCATTGACGCCATGCGTGATTATCGGACGGATCTGGGGTTGTAGCGCGTCATCCGGTTGTGCACGAGTTTTCCACACGGATTCTTTCTTTGTGTGGGGAGGTGTGTTATACTGACTTTCGTGAAAACAGACGGACGAAGGTGATCGGGGCGGTGCGTGGTGTGAGGCCACGCAATACCCAACCGAATCTTTTTCGCCTGTATATGAAAAATCCGCCGGTACGGCGGATTTTTTGTGCAGAAAAAACAGTTGCGTGGCGGCGAAACATTCGCGGGCAATGTGTGGTATACTCATATACATAATAAATATAAGTAACCTTCTTTCTTATGGGAAACATATACGACAGTACGGATCAGCGCATGGGAATGGTCGACGATGACCGTGTCGTGTGGGATGCCAAAGGCGGGAAAATCGGTTATGTTGATGACAAGAAAATTTTTGATACCGAAAACAATCTGGCCGGGTGGGTGGATACGGATGGGAAAATATACGACGGCGACGGCCACCATGCCGGGTATGTTGATCCTTCTGGCGCCGTCTATGATTGGAATGCCAAAAAAATCGGGCGGAGCCAGCCGCCGCACATGGAGCTTGGGGCGGCCGTGCTTTTGGTGATGATGCTCCGTTGACATTTTTTTAGATCGGGGAAGAAATCGCGCGGGCGGGGCGTACCATGGATAGCGGGCTATCCTTCGGATGTGATGCCGAAGTTTGTTGCCGCGCGCGGATGCGTTTCTCGGAAAATCTTTTTATACACGGGCATGACCGTTATTCATCAACGCACGACGACAGACGAAGAGCTTGTACGGGAGACGCTTGCGCATCCGGATAGGTACGGAGCGCTTGTCGAACGTTACGAAGCCAAGCTTGCGCGCTACATCCGGCGCGTTGTTCCGCTTTCGGATGATGATGTCAAGGACGTGCTTCAGGACGTTTTTATAAAGGCGTATCAAAATCTGAACGATTTTGACGGTAATCTGCTGTTCTCGTCGTGGATTTACCGGATCGCTCACAACGAAGCCATTACGCTCATCCGCAAACGCAAGCACATTGTTCGGTTCGCCCCTTCTTCGGATGCGGCGCAGGACGAGGAACTTGACGCGGGTGTTGTCGAGGCAATCGCCGCCGACGATGATGTGGAGGAAGAGGTTGGCCGGCGACTGCAGTCGGAGCAGGCGCAGCGGATTCTAGACGAGCTCGATCCGCTTTATCGCACCATTCTGGTTCTGCGGTTTGTCGAGCAGAAAGATTATCGCGAGATATCGGATATTCTCCGCAAGCCGATGGGAACGGTGGCAACCCTGCTGTATCGGGCAAAAAAACAATTTCGGCAAAAAGCCGAGCAGCACCAATTAAGCGGCGATGTATAGCGCTATGGATACTTTTTCAAAAGACGTCGTTAAGAAAATAGAGAAGCAACGCATCGCCCCTCGGCCGCGGTGGTTTTTTGCGCTTCGCGACGCGGGGACATGGATTCTTTCGGGAATTTTATTGGTCGCTGGGGCGTTAGTTATCAGCGCCGCCTGGTATTCACTTTTTGATCATGACTGGGATGTGTATGCGTATGTCGGTACCAATCCG
>DAIEKJ010000029.1 GCA_027350645.1 Candidatus Wolfebacteria bacterium | reverse complement strand
GGATAACTGTTATTGATATGGCCGTCAAACAGCGGGCCGCCCACGCGTTGGCGCGTCTCGTACAACATCCGACCCCCACGCAGATTATTCCGTCGCCGTTCGATCCGCGGGTCGTTGCGGCGGTTGCGCGGGCGATCAAAAGCCCATCGTCACATTCGGGGCGGAAAAAGTTGCACAAAAAATATCATATGGTACACTGACGCGCGTTATGAAAAAACGCACAGATATCGTTAAAGACTATCTTGAGTCGGCAAAAGAAAACCTCCTCAAGATAGACATTCGCATGAAGTTCATCCAGAACGAATACGCGAAAGAGAATAAGCACCAAGATATGGAAGAGCTCATGCAGTTGACGGCTCAAAAGAAAGAAACTGAGCGATGGATTGAGTACTTGGAAGAAGAAAGCCGGGGATAGGGGATGATTGAGGTCCCCAGACTCATTCTGTTGCATGTGAGAGAAATATCGGTTATACTCGGCGTGTCGCGGGACTGGGGCATGATAATGTCCTCTGTTTTTTTGAGTGTTCCCGCCTGCCGTTTCTTTACTGGTTATTATGCATCCCATTTCACTTATTGCCGAACCCGTTGTGTATATCGGAACATTTCCGATAACAAACGCGCTGCTGCTAAGTTTTATAGTGACGGTCATTCTTCTTGTCTTGGGGATTCTTTTCAAGAAAAAAGCCGCACTAATACCGGGCGCGTTCCAAAATGCAATCGAGGCGCTTATTGAACAGCTGTTGGGGCTCATGGCCTCTGTGCTTGGCGATGAGGGCGCGGCTCAAAAATATCTTCCCTTGATCGCGACTATTTTTACGACAGTGCTTGCCGCAAATTGGCTCGGACTTTTCCCGGGAGTCGGCTCGATCGGTTTCTATGGGACATCGGGGGCGCAGGCATCGTTTGTTCCTTTGTTGCGATCGCCATCTGCGGATCTTAATTTCACTCTTGCGCTGGCGATTATCGCCGTCTTTTCGGTGAATCTTGCTGGCGTGCTTATGTTGGGATTTTTCAAACATGTGGGGAAGTTTTTTAATTTCACTTCTCCGATTCATTTTTTTGTCGGCATTCTTGAGCTGGTATCGGAAATGGCAAAGATGATTTCTTTTTCTTTCCGGTTGTTTGGCAACATTTTTGCCGGAGAAGTGCTGTTGATCATCATTGGTTTTTTAGCACCGCTTATCGTTCCCTTGCCGTTTATGTTTCTGGAATTGTTTGCGGGCTTTATTCAGGCGTTTGTCTTTGCTATGCTCACGCTGGTGTTTATTACCATTGCTATTGCAGAACCGGAACATTAAAGGTCGTATCGCATCAATTTAACCGTATTTATTTATGCAACCAGAAGTAATGAAACTGCTCGCTATTGCGATTGTTATGGGGATGGGAGCATTTGCGCCGGCGTTGGCTATCGGATGGATCGGCTCAAAGGCGTCGGAGGCTATCTCACGCAATCCCGAAGCGGCATCAAAAATTCAGACCGCGATGATTTTGGCGGTCGCGTTCACCGAGGCCATCGCCATCTACGCGCTGGTCACCGCGTTGATTCTCAAATTCGTTTAATTTCTTCATGACAGAGCTTGTCGAAAAACTTGGTCTTGATTGGCGGTTGTTGCTCACGCAGGCGATCAACTTTGCGCTCATTTTGATTATTTTGCGCATAACCGTGTATAAACCGGTTTTGGCAATTCTTAAAAATCGCAAGGAAAAAATAGTGCAGGGACTTGAAAAAGTCGCCCGCGCGGACGATGAATTAAAAGAAGCGCGCACCGAAAAAGCTCATGCGTTGGCGCAGGCGCATCGCGAATCTGCCGAAATAGTCGCGCGCGCGATACAAAAAGGAAAGGAGCAGGAAGCGGAGATAGTTGCTGGTGCGCACATAAAAGGGGACACCGTTGTGGTCCAGGCGCATCAACAGGCCCAACGTGATGCCGAAATGGCGCGTCAGCATGTTTTGGCAGACGCTGAAACGTTGGTCACTCAGGCAATTCGTTCCGTGGCTCGGACACATCCGGAACCGTTTGATCAATCGCTTATTGCCGAGGCGATTGGCGCGCTTAAAAAATCTCCGCAAAGTAAATAATGTTTGCATATGCGATACGCCCCGTCACATTACGCGCAAGCGTTTACCCAGCTTATGATCCGCTATCCCCAGCGGGGCGATGCGTTATGCGACGGACTCGTGCGGACGCTGGTGCGCAACGGCGATCGCTTGCGGGCACCGGCGGTTATTGCGGCAATCGAAAAAGAACTTATGCGCCACGATGGCGTCGTGTTGGCGGAAGTGGTAAGCGCTCACCCGCTTTCTGTTGCCAACAATAACGCGTTGCGCGCGGCGATTGGCGACAGTGCGATTATCAGTGAGCAAATCGATCCACGCATTGAAGGCGGAGTCAAGATTATTATCAATGAAACAACCATGATTGACGCGACACTCGCGCGCAAACTCAAAGAGCTGTTTCCTCATGCATCGTTAACGGTGTAATCATAGTATGTCCTACGACATTGTAGAAAAATTAAAAAAACAAATAGCTGATTTCGAATCAACGGCTTCCGTTGAAGAAATCGGAACGGTTATCGAGGTCGCCGACGGCGTTGTTAGAATTTCAGGATTGCCCACCGTTGCCAGCCAGGAACTTTTGATGATCGAAACGCCTCGCGGTCCGGTGCACGCTTTAGCGCTCAATCTTGAGGAATCATCGGTGGGCGCGGTGGCGCTCGATGATTTTTCGCATGTTGCGGCGGGGCAAACCGTGCGGGGATCGGGAAACGTGCTCTCCATTCCGGTGGGAGATGAGCTTGTTGGCCGCGTCGTTAATCCTCTGGGCGAGCCGCTGGACGACAAAGGGCCTCTTTTTAAGGATCCAGCTTCCGCATCCCATGTTTTAATTGAAAAAAAAGCTCCTTCGGTGCTTGCGCGCAAATCAGTTGATACGCCACTGCACACCGGTGTGACATCCATTGATGCCATAATTCCCATCGGCCGCGGACAACGCGAGTTGATTATCGGCGATCGCCAAACGGGGAAAACATCAATTGCGCTTGATGCAATTATCAATCAGCAATTTGATAGCGCGCGGCGTCGGCCGATCTGTATTTATGTGGCCATTGGCCAAAAGCAGGCCAATGTCGCCAAAGCCGTCGCAATGCTCGAAGAGCGTGGCGCCATGGCATACACCATTGTTGTCGTTGCTTCAGCTTCTGACCCCGCTCCGCTGCTGTTTCTGGCTCCGTATAGCGGATGCGCCATCGGGGAATATTTTATGGAGAAAGGACAGGACGCGCTTATTGTGTACGATGATCTTTCAAAACACGCGGCGGCCTATCGCCAGATTTCATTACTGCTTCGCCGACCGCCGGGACGCGAGGCATACCCGGGAGATATTTTTTACCTCCACTCGCGTTTGTTGGAACGCGCCGCAAAACTTAACGATGAAAAAGGCGGTGGATCGCTCACGGCGTTACCTATTATTGAGACGCAACTAGGAGACGTCTCGGCATATATTCCGACCAATGTCATTTCCATCACGGACGGACAAATTTATCTGGAGGCCGATCTCTTTTACCAAGGAGTGCGGCCCGCTATTAATGCGGGACTCTCAGTTTCGCGCGTCGGCTCTTCGGCGCAGACCAAAGCGATGAAAAAAGTTGCAGGCAAAATCCGTCTTGAGTTGGCGCAGTTCAGAGAGTTGGCATCGTTTGTTCAATTTGCGTCTGACCTGGATGATGCCACGCGCGCAAAAATAACCCGCGGCCAGCTGATCACCGAAGCGCTCAAGCAATCCGATGGCGCTCCGATTCCTTTTGAACGCCAGGTGGTAACGCTGTACGCGGTCTTGAATGGTTTTTTTGGCGCCGTTTCTTTGACCGATGTGCAATCCGTCAACAAAGAGCTGCTTGATTACATACAACAACTGTATGCGCCTGACATTTTTGAGCCCATCGCCTCAAGCGGCGAATTTTCAAAAGAGGTCGAAGAAAAGACAAAAAAGACGATAACGGAGTTTTTCGCTTCCCGCGCTGAAGCTCATTAATTTATGCCATCCCGCCAAGAACTGCACCGCCGCATGAAAGCGGTTGCCAATACCGGCACCATTGCCAAAGCGATGGAAATGGTGGCGGCGACAAAAATGCGCCGGAGCCAGGAGCGCGCATTGCGCGCCCGTCCGTATGCGCTTGAGGTTATGCGCATTCTGGCGTATGTGCAGACAAAAACGAATTATCTGCC
Organism: Candidatus Wolfebacteria bacterium; assembly: GCA_027350645.1. Classification (GTDB taxonomy): domain Bacteria; phylum Patescibacteriota; class Minisyncoccia; order UBA6257; family JAGOQP01; genus DAIEKJ01. The sequence goes on along the minus strand of DAIEKJ010000029.1, from coordinate 3,570 downwards.
CGAGATTATGCGGAAACGACCGATTAAAAAAACCGCCGTGGTGGTCATCGCTTCCGATCGGGGACTAGCAGGTGCGTTTAACAGCAATGTTTTTCGCACACTGGAGCGTCGGATTTTTTCTCATAACCACGAACAGCATGAGCGCGTTTTTATCGCCGTGGGAAAAAAAACCGAAGAATTTCTGGTGCGGCGGGGGATAGTGCCGCACGCATCGTTTAAACATTTCGGAGACTACGTTCGCATCGAACAGGTTCGGCCGCTTTCGCAGCTGCTCTTTGATGGTTATCTGGACAAGTCCTGGGATCGCGTCCTAGTTATTTCGCCTCACTTTCGTTCGACTCTCAAGCAAGACGTGCTTGCACGCCTCGTGCTTCCCGCCGATGCGCACCGGATTTGGGAAACGATACGCGATATCGCTCCGGAATATGGAAAATATTCGGAACTGCATAATCTGGAAAGCCGCAAAGAATTAGCGGAAGACATGGAAACATTTGAATATTTAATCGAGCCAAATCCGCGAGCGATTCTTGACGCGCTGGCGCCGCGGTTGCTGGAAATAAGCATGTACCACGCCATTATGGAAGCCAACGCCTCAGAACATTCAGCGCGCATGGTGGCGATGAAAAGCGCCTCCGACAATGCAAGGGATCTTTCGAACGCGCTTCTTTTGCAGTATAACAAAGCCAGGCAGGCAGCCATTACGCAGGAAATCACCGAAATTATTCAAGGATCAAACGTAGCATAATACGATATGAACAAAGGCATTATCACGCAGATTATCGGTCCGGTGGTCGATGTAGCATTTGAAGAAGGAGTGGTTGCTCCGGCGCTTTTCAACGCGTTGGAAATTAAAGGAGGCAACGGATCGGTGGTCGTCGCCGAGGTGGCAAAGCATCTTGAGCCGGGGGTGGTGCGCGCCATCTGTCTGGCGATGACTGATGGACTCAAGCGCGGTGACGAAGTTGTTGATACCGAAGCGCCGATTCAGGTTCCGGTCGGCAAAGAAGTTTTAGGCGGCATCTTTGATGTGTTTGGAAGGCCGTTTGACGATCCGCAGAAAAAATTCTCAAAGCGGCTTCCCATCCATCGTCCAGCGCCGACACTAGCCGAACAATCAAAAAAAGTGGAGGTTTTTGAAACAGGCATTAAAGTCATTGATCTTATTGCGCCGTTCATTAAAGGCGGAAAGGTTGGTTTGTTTGGCGGCGCCGGCGTGGGGAAAACGGTTCTGCTTATGGAATTGATTCGCAACGTCGCCGAAGAAGCCAGCGGCGTATCGGTTTTTGCGGGCGTGGGAGAGCGATCGCGCGAAGGAAACGATTTGTACCACGAAATGAAAGCGTCGGGCGTTCTGGAAAAAACGGCGCTCGTCTTTGGACAGATGAACGAAGTTCCCGGCGCGCGTTTGCGGGTAGCGCTTTCGGCGTTGACCATGGCAGAATATTTCCGCGACGAAGAGCGCAAAGACGTTCTTCTGTTTATTGATAACATATTCCGTTTTTCACAAGCCGGATCAGAAGTATCGGCGCTGTTGGGACGCATGCCTTCGGCGGTCGGATATCAGCCAACGCTGGCAACGGAAATGGGGCAGTTGCAGGAACGCATTACCTCAACCGACAAGGGATCTATCACTTCCGTGCAGGCAATCTACGTCCCCGCCGACGACATCACCGATCCGGCGCCGGCTATTACCTTTGCGCACTTGGATTCAACCATTGTGCTTTCGCGTCCATTGACCGAAATCGGTATTTATCCGGCCGTTGATCCGCTCTCATCAACGTCGACCGCTCTTTCGCCAAAAGTGGTCGGAGAGGAGCACTATCGCGTTGCCCAGGAAGTTCAGCGCGTTCTTCAGCGCTACAAGGAACTGCAGGACATCATTGCTATTCTGGGCATGGAAGAATTATCGGCTGAAGACAAGACATTGGTGGCGCGCGCCAGAAAGATACAGCGCTTTTTGTCCCAGCCGATGCACGTTGCCGAAGTATTCTCCGGTATTCCGGGCAAATTCGTGCCGCGAGAAAAAACAATCGAAGGATTTAAAGAAATTCTAGATGGCAAACACGACGATAAGCCGGAAGAAGCCTTCTACATGAAGGGAGATATCAGTGAAGTAGTCGCCTAACTATGCTCGTGAGCATCTACACATTGCAGAATGACCCGCGGCGCATCGAAGCGCAGAGCATTACCTGCAAAACAGCGGTGGGGGAGATAACGGTTCTGGATAATCATCGTCCATACATCACTTTTTTGACCCCCGGGCCCATACGAGTGGTTGACATTGATGGAAAAAGTGATATTATCGTTTCCGGCACATCAGGACTACTCGAGGTTCTTCCGGGTTCGATAGTAAATTTGCTTATCCGCGAATTATAAACTAGAGGAGGAGCGCGCTATGAAAAAATACACCGAAGCAAAGATGGAGTCAGGGCATTATCAGGCAGATGCAACCATTGTGCGATGCATTGATGAGCGGACGAAGTCAGCCCTTGAAATTTTTACAGAGAAAGAAGGGCTGGTCCGATACGATGACATCTCCATTCCGGGAAGCATTAAAGGCCTGGCGTCTCCAACGAGCGAAGAGGAGCGGAGGATTGTGCTCGGATATGTAACCTCTTCGGTTCAATTACACCACTCGAAAAGAGTCATTCTTGTGGCTCACAACGAGTGTGGCGGGTATGGCAGCGTTCTCGGTAAAGACTATTATCTTACCGAACTCGAAAAAGCGGCCGCTGTCGTCGCAACCGCGCTCCCCGATGTTCTTATTGGGAAGCTCCTCATTGATTTTGACGGCACTATTATGCTCCCATAAGGGGGCATTTTCTTTTGGAAATTGTTGGGTTTTTCGGAAGTGGTTTTATTGAATGAATAAAAGTGCTATACTGTGCGTATTATCGGTAATTAACCACGCATATGAAAACAAACGAAGGAGCTATTGATCGTATTTTGAGGGTTATATTGGCGGTTGTTCTTTTCTGGTTGGCGGCAGTGGTAACTAATTTGTATGTAGCCATTGTGGTTGGCATCATCGGTCTTGTTCTCCTCTTTACCGGAGTTTTGGGATATTGCGGGTTGTATGCTCTGCTGGGAATTTCCACCAACAAAAAGACTAAGTCTCAGACTCCGCCAACGCAATAGTCAGTCGGCATAGTATTAACTTTTACTTTCTATGGCATACGAAGCACAAAACTTCGATTCTCTTTTTGGCCTTGGGGGATTTTCTGATGCGGCGCTTCAATTGCATTTTGCTTTGTATCAAGGGTATGTCGCCAATACCAACAAGCTTGTCGACGAATTGGCTGCCCTGCGCGCCGAAGGAAAGAGCGCCCAACCCGAGTATGCGGAACTGGAACGCCGGTTTGGATGGGAATTTGATGGCATGCGTCTGCATGAATATTACTTTGCGAGCATGAGCAAAACGCCGACGGCAATCGAAGCGGCGCCGACGTTAAAATCAGTAATGGAGAAAGAATTCGGAAGCGTTGATGCCTGGGAAAAAGATTTCCGTTCGGTGGCAGCGATGCGCGGTATCGGATGGGGGATTGTGTATTATGATCCGACGGCAAACCG
>DAIEKJ010000028.1 GCA_027350645.1 Candidatus Wolfebacteria bacterium | reverse complement strand
GTAGACCAACGTGAAGTTGTTAAACGCGCCAAGCTGAGCGTTTGGAGTCGTGCTCGTGCTAGAAGTCGCGTCAAGCACCGTCAACTGCGTGACCGTTACCGGTCCGCTGGCATTACCATTCAAGCGGTAAACCGCCAGCGTGTTGCTGTTGGTTCCCATGCCCATAACGGTTGCCGCCGGAGACGAAGAGTCAAGCGTCACGCTCGTCAACTTATTTCCTTGCGAGACAAACACCGACTGTCCGCCGATCGGCACGATAGTCACCGAGTTGTTTCCAGCCGTCGCATTGACGCTGGAAAGATTTGCCAATGCCAATGAAGTTGTCGCCAACGCCGCGTTTGAAAGCGAGGCATAGACATCAACCGTCACAGAGGAATTGGCGGCAATCACCAGAGGAGAGTTGGCAGTAAACGAGTACGAACCACCGTTCGTCACGTTCCCCTGCGCAATACCCATCTGCGTTCCGTTCACGTTGACCGAGAGGTTGGAAAGCCAACCAGACGGGACGCTTGTGGGAATGCTGATGTTAACCCCACCCAAGAGAGCGGAGTTGACCTGGCCTGCCTGCAAGACAAACGAGGCAACGTTAGCTGTCGAGCCAGCCATCAAAACCGGCGATCCAAAGGATCCGTTCTGATAGGCCGTCAAGTTGCTTGTGTTTGCCAAGACCTGCAGTACCGGCGAGCTCTGCTGAACCGGTCCCACCGTCGTGTAGTTGGACTGCGACTGACCCGTAAGGATCACCGTCGATCCAATGCTCGTTCCTCCCGTCACACTGCCCTGGACCGTCAAGGTCTGGGTTGTGTTTGCCGGGACGATGTAATTCAAGTTGGAGAACGTTACTGTTCCCGCCGGCCCCATGGTCGTCTGGGTCGTTCCCAACTGCGAACCATTGATGAGCACCTGCACGTTAGTCGTGGTTGCATTGCCATTCATATTCAACTGCAAGGTCTGCAAGCGGATGTTGTCACCCGATGCAAGAACCGTGAACTGGCCCAACACGGAGTTGGAGTTGTTCTGTACCACGTACATCGCGGTCGACGAGGCGGAGTTAACCACCAGGCCTCCCGGCTGGACGTTTACATAGTTCAAGTTCTGAGCAGGGAATGAAGCGGGGCTTGCATAGTTTGTCGTCGCACCAATGCCAACATTGTACATGTTGTCGATCGCCTGAATGTCAGACGATTGCTGGACAGTGAACTGGAAGTAGTATCCCACACCGCCCGTCACATCGGCATACAACGAGATGGTCGCCGACTGTCCAGACGTCAGCATCAGAGGCGCGTTTGAGAGATCAAACTGCGCGACATTGCCGTTCAAGCTGGAGAGCGTGGCGCCCACTTGCGTGGAGCCGTTCATCAGCTTGAGATTCTGGATGTACTGCGTCGGCTCGCTTCCCGTCATGGTAAAGCGCATGCTGGTGACTTTGACCGGATTGTTAGACGCCGTCAGCGTAAACTGTCCGACGAGATTATTCGTCTGGCCAGCATTGACCGCCGTCGTCGAGGTAACACTCAGGAAGTTCAACGTCGCCAAATTGCTCACCGAGACCAACGACATCTGATTGCCGTTGATTGGGAAGTTGCCACCCACGGTCGCGCCACCCGCCGCTACGACGTTAGACGCCGCCGGGATGGACAGTACAACAATGTGGCTCGCGCTTCCAGAACCGCCGTAGAGATCAGCCTTGACGGTAATCTCCTGGGTTTGGCCAGCGTTGACCGTAAAGAGTCCCGATCCACTGGAGAAGACGATCTGTCCGTTGGAGATGCTCATGTTGGTTGCAACGCGAGTCGCTCCGCTGTAAAGATAGACATTCTGCAGATCAGAATCCTGGGACAATCCCGAGCGCTGGATGGTAAGCGAATTGACCGTCACCGGCTGAGAACCAGCCGTGAAGTTCAACGCCATCATCGGAACGGCAACCGCGCCAAGCGCGACATTGCCCGCCGCCGGGTTATCCGATGCCAAGGAAACCGTCAAGCCACTGGTCGCCGGAACCGTCGTGGTTCCCGTTCCCGTGCCTGTGCCAGTTCCCGTTCCTGTTCCGGTTCCCGTGCCCGTGTTCATCGTAGCGACAAACGCGCGCGTGATAGGACCAAAGTAACCGGATGCGGGCGTGATGCCATGTGCCTTCTGGAAAGCGATCAAAGCCGCTTTCGTCATCGGGCCAAAGTATCCCGTCGGGGCGGAGATTTTCAAGAAACCTCCGTCAATTAACAACTGCTGAAGAGCGGAGACATCGGCGCCTTTCGAACCAAGGGTGAGGTCCTTAGTAAACGAGTAAGACGATCCGGATGTCGTTGATCCGCCCGTTGTGCCCAGCTGTGATTGCAGGCTGTTGATCTGCGCCAAAAGGGCAGCGATCTGGGCCTGAAGGTCAGCGGTAGTGGCCGCATGTGCCATAGGCATAAGCGAAACCATCAACGCAACCGCAAACACACCTGCGGCAATTTTCTTAATAAGACTCATGATAGCTATAAAGTTTTTCTCCCGAGTCCCGCACGAGCGCTTACGCGCGGTACGCGACTGGAGAAAGATTGTTCTTAGTTAATGACCTGAATAATATGTGACTGATAGCCAACCTGTTTCCGTTATCGACCCGCTGCTTTGTCGGTGAGGACGAGTCAGCAAGCTCACGTGCCACAAGCGGCTCTAATTGCATTGATCTTCTTGCGAAGATCCGCGCGGGGAAAAATGATTACCACTTTTTCCCGCACCGATACCCGCAAACATTCCGCATCCCCGATCTGGCCGCACCCGATGCGCCAGACACAATGACGCCGCGCTATTTATTTTTCAATCCGAGCAATTCCCGAAAATCGTTCTGCAGCTGGCGCACCTGGTCTTCGAGTTTTTCTATCCGGCTTTTGTGATTAAGAAAGAGCATCGTTTCAATGGTATCCAGCCGCTTGTTGATAAGAGCAAACTGCTCATCGACGTCCGCAAACTGCGCATCAACGTCTTTCTTCTTGGCGGTAACTTTCAAAACCTCATCAAACCTTCGACTCATCATGCGGGCAAGTTGATCAAGCGTTGCTCCTTTCTTGGTTGTCTTTTTTATTGCCATAGATGCGTCCCTTTTTGCGTGCCGCGCGCGGCACCCGAGTAAAGAAAAAACTCACTGGACGGTGAGTTGGAAACGCGAGCACGCAGAGCCGCGGGCATAGCGCTCCGCGACGCAGGTCATCCGTTCCGCCTCACCCTTTGTCCCCCGATACCATCGGAGCCAAAGGACAGAACAGCTCTCTATTTGATTGAATGTAGGGTACCACATTCCCGACTGCAGAGCAACTTACTCCACCGGACGGAAACATGTCAAGCCCCGCAGGGCTTTGAAGCCGGCGCCTCGCGCCGCTCTAAGAGACAAAACGAGGTTTTTTGGTATTTGTTACGTCCCGACACGGGCGACCGCCCATCAAGTTCAAAAAACCTTTTCTTTGCCCGCCGACTTCCCCTTTCTGAGACGGAGAAATGAATGAGGCCCTCCCCCGCCGACCCGCTCCACGATCTTTTTCTCCACCATGCGTCCGATATCGTATCGGAGCGTGCGCTCGCTCACTTTCGGAAGTCCCTGGGCAACATCCTTGAGTGTTGAATAGGTTTTATGCGAGAGCTGTTCGATGATGATTGCCTGCCGCTTTTCTGCCGACATTGCCGGATTCTGCTTTGCCGGACCGGACACAACGGCGTTTAATGCCGGTTGTTCTTGCGGTTCTGCCATATTTTGTTTTGCCGTATTGCCGGACTCTTTGCCGGACTCACCAAAGACAAAACCGGCTGATTGAGATGAATCTATGCTTTTATCTATATATAGAGAGGATGAATCATTGCCGGACTCGTATATTGCCGTTGCCGGATTCTTGTGCGCTTCCGTCGGGCGTTGGGAAGGGTCGGTTTGTTCTTCCAATGACGGAGCGGTACCGTCTGATGCGTGCGCCTGTGCCGAACCCATACTCTTGGCAACCATTCCCATAAAATCAGCCAGCAACATCGGCGGACGGGAAAAGATTCCATCGATCGACGGCTCTTCTTTCCGGTTTGATTGATTGGATGCGCCATGCCCCCCAAGGGTGCCCCCCGTCTCATCCACGACACCCCGCTCCTTGAGCTCAAGCAGGGCGGCGCGCAAGTTTGCCGTCTCGCGCAAAAGAACTCCGACATTGGTCTTGCTTATCTCTCCGATATTGGCGGTAAGGCGGATGGTCTCCTCAAGCGCGTCCAGCGCAACGCCGTTGCGGGCAGAAAAGTAGTCGAGCGCGCGATCTTCCAGCGTCTGGCGGAGTCTGGGGCGGGAGACATATTCAGCCACCTGAAAAACAGCCCATACCACCTCAAACGAACGCTGATTGAAGAACTCTATTGAATACATAAACGCGCCGTAGTAAGTGCACTGAGAGTAGACCAATCAATCCCATGCGTCAAGAAAAGCCGGCGAGGGAAAAACCGGAGCGCATAACCTCCGTGCCACGCCCGTGGCACGGAGGTTATACACAAAAAACCAATGGCGGCGCGACGAGCGTGCTATACTGTGAAAAAGTTTTTACTCTCCTATGGCGCATCGTCGCATCCATGAGCAGGACACCGCGCTCGCGTATTCGCATACGATACCTTAACCCCGCCCTCTGGCGGTCTTTTTTTATTCAGCATTAACCACTGCGCTTTTTATGGACAAGCCAACTTCTTTTAATCAAACCCCGCGCCGATCCATCCGCACGGCAGTCATCATCGCCGGCGGATTTGTCGGCATTTTTGTCATCGCCATCGGCATCCTCTGGGGCATCTATTATTACCAGCAATGGCAAGGAGAGAGGGCGGTTGCCGCGTTGCACGATTATCTGCAAGAACAATCGGATGCGGCCCTGCGGGCGGCTATGGCCGATACCTATGGAGGATCGACACCGCAGGAAACATTGCAGATGTATATAGACGCCGTGGAGAAGGGAGATTATGTTCTGGCGAGTAACTATTTTATAGAGAGCAAGCGAGCCTTGGAACTGACAACGCTCCAAAGCAGTAGCGAAGAGAATATTTTAAATATCGTCTCTATGCTTAAAGAGGCACAAAAAAGTTCTGGGGGGTGGTCAGAAGATAAAAAAGGATTTGCAATCACAGATCCCATTTTGGTTGATTTCACACTTTATCCAAACAATATCTGGAAATTAGTTGAAATATAAAAATATGTGGATAAAAATCATCTGCGTCTTTTTGGTTATTCTTGTTGGAACTATCGCCATCGCGCCCGATGACACGTTTGCGTACGACGCGATCACCCACCAAGCGCTTACACAGGAGATCGTCCATTTCTACAACCTTCTGCACCCCGCCGCGCAGATCGACAGCCCTTCCCTGCAAGATCTTCTCAAGGGAAGCGTCGAGGAGGACGCTCCCCCGCGCTGGATCAATCACTTCTATAATCCTCTCACCAAAACTGGCTGGACCGGAGACAAGATGGGCGCCTTCCCATCTTCCGTTGTCCGGCTTTTTTCTTTTATCGGGGTCTCTTCAGAGGAAGCCCTTTCGGCGATCGACTGGATCAAAAACAATATCATTCAGGACAAATACGCCTCCTATGGAGGGAATCACACCTGGAAAACCGGCCTTGGAGAATATGCGGCGGGAAAAACAAACGAAGCCAACCAAACCCTTGGGCACGCCCTCCACATTCTTGAAGATTTGGGCGTCCCCGATCATACCCGAGACGATACCCACGCCCAGGAATTGTCCGTGGTAACCGGAGACGAAGGATCGGCATACGAACTATATGCGAATCGGTTCACCCCCCAGACATTTTCTCTGGCAAAAACACTCTCTAACAAAGACGATTCCGCCGTTATAAAACAGACCCCCGAAGAATATCTGGAGTCGATGGCGGCCTATTCAAACAAATACTTCTTTTCAAACGATACCATCAACAGCCCGGACTTCCCTTCGCCGCGCGTATCCGAATCCGACTGCAACTCTGACGGTTATTGCTATGGTAAAGACGAGAATGGTGAGAAAATGGCACTGATACTATACAAGAAACAGACCAACAGCACCGGTGAAATAGCAAAAGATTTTTCACTCTTAAATAAAGAGCAGTATCATCCCATCCTCGAATCATATTTCTCGCATCTTTCAAAACAAATCGTTCTCAACGGCGCGGGGATGGTTGAACTTTTTTATCGACAAGGCGAAGATGAAAAAGAAAACCAGCACTATCCGCAACCGCTGGTCACGTATGATTTTTCATTCATCACCCCTCCGGCATTTTCTCTGGTGGGGACGGGAGAAACAATCGTCAATGGAGCCAGATCTCTTTGGGGCGCCGTTGCCTCAGCGGCCCAGGGGGCCGTGGCATGGACGCAAACCTTTTGGAACCGTTTCTCGGGATCAGAAACATTTGATTCTCTGGCGCTGATACCGCCATCATCACCGCCGGCAATTTCTCAAACGACCCCCGCCCAGCCGGAAAACAATACCGCCCCGCCTCAAGCACCAAAAACCATCCAAGCCCCCGTATCCGACCACAACGCCCCGCCCCCGACGCAACCAAACGCCGCGCCAGTCTATGCGGCGCGCGTCATTGACGGCGACACGATTGTTCTCACGGACGGGACCGTGATCCGCTACATCGGTATCGACGCGCCGGAAGTCGCGTATCAGGGAAAAACCGCCGGATGCTACGCCGATCAGGCAAAGGACAAAAATAAATCAATGGTGCAAAACATTCCCTTGCGTTTGGAATACGATCCGGCGCAGGCAACGGATAAATACGACCGAACTCTGGCATACGTATGGGCGGGAAACACGCTGGTCAACCGCGAACTCGTCGCGGGCGGCTATGCCTATGCGTACAACTTTAATCATCCGCACCCCAAAGAGGCGGACTTTTTATCGGCGCAAACGGCCGCGCGCAATACAGAGCTTGGTTTATGGGGACCGGCGTGTTTGCATACCGCCGCCGCCACGACAACCGCCGATAACGCGCCTGCCGCCGCGCCACAACCTCGACCACCGCGCCGCAAAATGCAGCAACGACCCGCTGTTTGTTTGCGTCATCAAACGGACACAACGCCACCACCGGCATGACCATCAACGAAATCGCCTGGATGGGATCGACACAAGGAGCAACCAAAGAATGGATTGAGATTAAAAACAGAGGGAACGCTTCGGTATCGACCCGCGGCTGGGCAATCATCGCCCAAGACGACGGCATCACCGCTCCGTTGCCGGCCATAACCGTTGCGCCCGGACAGATCATCCTTTTGGAGCGCACGGACGATACGCCCGTTCCGGATAAAAAAGCAGATGCGTTTTTCACCGGCGCTATTAAAAACAGCGACACGGCGCTGGCGCTCGTGGACGGATCGTGCCGCGTCGTTGACGCCGTTTTTGCCCATCCGTCATGGCCGGCCGGGGACGCGGCGGGGCGCCGCACAATGGAACGCGACTGGAACGGCGGGTGGTACACTTCCGCCGCTTCAAACGGAACGCCCGGAAAAGAAAACGAGTGGGGATACGGGGGAGGCGGATCGGGAAGCGCGGGGACGGGAGGCGGAGGCGCGGGAATAAGTACGACCACGCCGCCCGAGCCGGCAACCACCACTGCCACCCAACCGCAATGGGCGCCGGTAATCATCAATGAGATTTATTACGATGCGCCGGGGACCGATGAGAACAGAGAGTGGCTGGAGTTGTATAACGCGGGGACATCGTCGGTCGCGCTGGACGGATGGAAAATAGAAGAATCGGGAACCGCGCACGCCATTGTGCCGCACGGATCGACCAGCATCAGCCCCGGGGAGTACGCGATTATCGCGCGCGATCAGGAACAATTTTTGCTCGACTATCCGGATATATCTTCGCCCCTCTGGACCAGCGCGTTCTCTTTGGAAAACGACGGTCAGACCATTACCCTCAAAAACAACACCCTG
>DAIEKJ010000027.1:4925-7983 GCA_027350645.1 Candidatus Wolfebacteria bacterium | reverse complement strand
AAGACGATTTTGAATAATCTGGTGGATGGGAATGTGTGGGCAAAATCGTCCGCATTTCCTGGTTCTGATTTTGCGTTGGGCGAGCAGGGGAGGAGGCGTCCGCATTCTTTGATGGCGAACGAGGTAAAGGATCTTTTTTTGTTGTTTTCCTCTCGGTGATTGTGTATACTCTATGTGTGCGCGGTCTTTGATGTTTATTTTTGCAGATAGGGAATGACGCGCCGCTGGTGAGGGTTTTGCGGCGCGAGCAAGCGAGAGATTTTAACTGTATGAAAGAACAGAAAAATATTATTATTCTTTTTGCGAGCATTGTCGTTGTTTTTTTTGTGTACTGGATTTTTTCAAGCGGAGTCATGTCGATTATTAACTCTTTTTATGCCTCGCCAGGGGGTGGGGCGATAAGCGTTTCGAGTAATGGCGCGGGAGTTGCCGGGGATGCTGGGGTTAGCGGATTTTCGCTGAACGGGAGCGAGGCGACGGGAACAACAAGCAGTCCGAATGTGACGCAAAAAGTAGAGCAGAGCATGCTAGGTATTTTTGGTACCTTTATGAACAGCGCTAATCCGCAGAGTGGAAATCCTCTTTCTACAAGCAGTCTTGTACAGCTTGCGCTTAAAAATGGAGGACAGCTTAATATCGATTCTTTAACAAAGAGCGATGCCGCCCATTTAAGCGATCCGATTCCGACGAGCGACATTCGCGTGAGCGCCGACAATTCTTCGGCGGCGGTGACGGCATACAGCGGCCGCTATTTTTCAATAACGTCGCGTCTTACGCCCGTTCTTTCTTCGCCGACGACATTTGAAAACGGTCTTTTGGCGGCGGCGACCAACGGTGATCAGAGCCAGATCGGCCCGACGATAGATTTATTAAATGGCATGTACAAAGATCTGTCAGCCACCCCCGTTCCTTCAAAATTATTATCGCTTCACACAGAGACATTAGTGATGTTGCGCAACTTTGCTAACGTTCTTTCTGTTATCGCCAACGCTCAAAACGATCCTCTTCGGGCATACTGGACCGTCGAAAACGCCTTTCCTGCCGTCATGCAGGAGCTGGAGCAGGCGATCAGCGATAGTTCGCACATGCTTCCGTAACGAGTCGCGCATAAAAGTTTTGCTCTTTGGTTTTGGTGTGATATACTATAAATAATGCGGCAAAGGCAAAAGAGTGGTATGCAAAATTTTTTTAATGCCCATCCCTAAAGTGTTTCCATCATGAGTCGTTATTTTAAGAAATTTCTTGCGGTATGGGTCATTGGCGTCCTTTTGTTTTCTGGCGTCGCGGGTATTTTTATCCCTTCTCGAGTTGATGTCTCTGGGGTTTTGGTCCCGCATCAAGCGAGAGCGTTTTGGGGAGTTTCCGACGTTTCTACTGATCCGTGGTTGATTAGCGACTCTCTTGCTAATTGGGCGGAACAGGAATTATTAAAAGCTCTTCGGGATGCGGTCGTGAGAAAGCTGATTACTATGCTGCGCGATCAGGTTATTGCCGCAATTCAGGGTAATGGCAATCCGATGTATGTCACTGACTGGACTAGTCTTTTGGACCAGGGAGTTGATTCGGCCGCAAACCGGATGATGTATCAAATTGGGAACGCTCCCCAGGGAATTCTAAGTTCAATGCTTGAGCAGGAGATTTCATTATTGCAGCAGTCGGGGGATTCAAATTATGATTCTTCGCGTGTGTCGAGCTTATTGCAAGAAGCCAACCCATATTTGAATCAACTTCAAACGGATGGCTTGGGAAAAATCATGCAAGAGCAGGGATGGGCGGGGTATGATAAAATGTTTTCCCCCGACTACAGCCCCCTCTGGCTGTCTATACAGGCGCAGGATGCGTTTAATAACATCGCGAACACGAGCCAAAATTCTTCGCAGAATGAGGCGATGTCGTCCAACGGATTTTTATCTTTGAAGACGTGCACGGCCTATCAGGGAGGGGGGTCAAAGGATGTCATTAGTCAGTTGTGCAGTGGCAATCAGTCGTGCATGGATAGCTTTTGTACGAATTGGCAGACGGAGACGCCGGGAGATTTGGTGGCGCAAACCGTCGGACAGAGTTTTAATTCCGACTTTACTTACACTCAAAACGTTGAATCGGCTATCTCGGCGATTATAAATGCGCTCATTTCCGAAGTGCTCACCAAGGGACTAAACAGTCTTACGCAATCATCGGACGGATCATATCAGGGCACTACCATTCGGCCACCCAAAAACAGTACCACCACCAATGACACCTCCACCGCGCAAGATTTGGAGACGACGTACGGGAGTCAACTAGCGTTGTACGCGACCGACTACACGAATTTTCTGCAACTGGCCGATGCGACTCCGACCAGCATGCTCGATTTGGCAAACCAAGCGGTCGCGGCTGCGCAAGGTTTTGATGCGACGTGTCCAACGACTACGATTTCGTATCCGCAACCGTCGTCCGGGAATCAGGGGACGGGGACCATTGATCAATTGTTGGCGGTGTTGGTGAGCGCGCAGAGCGACTTAACGCAATTAATCAACACTGCAACAACGGATTTGGCGGTTATTAATTCCATCGACTATTCCACAGTTACCTTGTCAACCATACAACAGCTGGTTGCCGATCATAGCCAGTTCATTGCCAATGCCACCTATCAGGCGATCACCCTGAGCCAGGGATCCTTTGCCCAACTCTTTTCGGCACTGAACGGATTTTCGTGTCCGGTGACTGCGCCGCCGTCCGCGCCGTAATTAATGTGAGCAACACAAGAAGAGTGGCGGGATTGTGTAGGTGCGTAATCAATGAACTTCATCCCTTTTTACAATAAGCGTGTCGGGGTAACAAGCGGCGCTCGCGCGCAAAGCAAGGCGGGGCGGTTTTTCTTTTTTGCCGCGGGGATTTTTTTATTCTTTCTTTTTTTTCTTGCTCCCCGCCCAGCGTATGCGGCGTGGCCCAGTCTGTTTAGTATAGCTGGTATAACGGGGCCGGCGGTTGTTGTGCTCGTAGAGATCATCTCCGCCATTATCCTGGCGATAATGGGAGCTCTGATTAAGATTGCTTCTCTTCTTGTTGTCTTTGGTTT
>DAIEKJ010000027.1:0-4915 GCA_027350645.1 Candidatus Wolfebacteria bacterium | reverse complement strand
ATTATCCAGGGGTGGGTGATTTTTCGCGATCTGGCCAACCTTGGTTTTGTTTTGGGAATCATCATCATCGCCATCGCGACTATTTTGAGGTACAAAAACTATTCAGCCCAGTCGCTGCTTCTTAAGTTGGTCGCCGCGGCTTTGTTGGTTAACTTCAGTCTCGTGCTTGCCATTCCCTTTGTCCAGCTATCGCACTCATTCTCTGAATATTTTCTCCAGAGCATCGTTGGGGGAACGTCCAGCACTACGGACAGCCAGAATTCAATGTTTTCTCAGACCGCGCTTAAAATAACTGCCGTATTTGATATGGGTCCCGTTTTTTCAAACATTACTGCGGGCAGTAACGCGGCGGGCGCACAGGCTACTTCCATAGGCGGAGAAACAGTTTCGGCGGCTTTGGTAAACAATATCATTGGGGCTGTTTTTGCAATCATTATCGGCGCAATCGTCGCGTTTACCCTTTTGGGTCTTGGGGTGGTGCTTTTTGTCCGTTTTTTCTTCCTGTCGGTCCTTCTTATGATTTCTCCTGTGGTGTGGCTTTTGTGGATTTTCCCGTCAACATCAAAACATTTTTCTGATTGGTGGGAAAAATTCATTCACTGGAATCTTTTTGCCCCCGCCGTTCTCTTTTTTCTTGATCTGGCCATGGGGCTTTCGTCTTCTCAATTGGCGGCTCAAACAAAGAGTGACATGGGGCAACTTTCCGGGGGCACGAGCTTTGGAGGATTGTTGCTTAATAACATAATGACTCCGCTCATCGTTGTGGCGCTTATTTTGGCCGGAATGAAGGCCGCCTCAGCACTGGGGGTTAAAGGAGGAGAGATTGCGACCGGCGCGGCGGGAAAGGTGACTGATTTTACCAAGAAAAAGGCGGGCGACTGGGGTTCTCGGGGCGGGTCGCGTCTTATGCAGACAAAAGTCGGGCAGAACGTTGTTGGTGGAGCGGGAAGGGTGTTGGGCAAAGTTCCTATCATCGGCGATACATTGCATCAGAAAGTTATTGAAGGACAACAAGCTGTCGAAAAGAGAGCGAATCGCCAGACCGAAGATGCTAGGGGCCGATTTGAGCGCTATAGCGATCAGCAGTTGCGGGCCGCTTGGAGATCGGGTGACGCGCGCGACCGGGCGGCGATGCTTGATCTTCTCGCCTCAAAAAACAAACTTGGTCTTTTAGATGATCTGGCAACGAACAAGGATTATCTCGGGGCGTATGGCACGCTGCGCCGGGGCGGCAACGGAAAGGCGGTCGGTGATATTGCTAAAAGGCGTGGCATGAGCGAGGACATGATGGTTCTGGCAACGGGAGGAAGCGTGTATGAAAAAGATAAAGATGGAAGAATTAAAACCGATGCCAGCGGCAAGCCGATAGAGATAACCTATCAAGGCGCGGCTGAAAAGTTTTACGGATCGCTTAATGGGCATGATTGGGAGTCGCTTGCCAAAACAAGCGGAGAGGCGCTACTTAAGGGAGAGCCGATACTTGGATTCAATAAAGAGCAATCTGAATTAATTGGAGAACATTACATTAAAAACATACTAAACGACGAAACGGGAAAAGCGATCTCTGGGACGGCACCGGGGCTTAAGGACAGCAAGTCGCTTGACGCTTTGTATGAGAAAATGCTAACGGGCATGGTTAAGAGGTATAAGGAAATGGTTAACAACTCAGACGCGGAGAAACTCTTGGATGAGGCGATAAAGAAAGCTGATGGGAATAGGGAGAAGATGCTCGAGGCCATACAGAGCAGTATTGGTCTTGCGCCGGAAAAAATTTCCGAAGGAGATAAAGATCGTCTCGAGCGACAAATAAAGAGACTACGAAAAAGCATGGCCTCGGCCTTGGGCGGATTCCATGAATTTGGTGGTGAATCGGGAGATGAAAAAAAGGGCGGGGATGATAAAGAAAAAAAATCAGAAGGGAAAAAGTAATCACAGGTTTGACGTTTTAACAAGATACTTATGCAGCACCTTTCTCGACAACAATTGCTTGCGCGCTGGGACGAATCCTCCGATGTGCTTCGTGGGGCGATTTTTTCGGATGTTAATGAGTCCATTTTTGACGATCTTGAGGGAAAATTCCATCTCTCTGACGGTCAGCGTGCGGATATGGCGCATCTTTGTCTCCTTGTTCTCTTAGGGTTTATCTCCTACCGGAATGTGGCGCAGGAATTGCAGGACGGGCTTGGGCTTGGTGCCGCCACAGCTCTCTCTCTTTATCAGGAAATCAATACCAAGATCTTTGGGCCAATCAGCAAGGAGATTGAGGATAATTATTTGAAATTTAAAACAGGGGCGGTTGATGAGGCGAGCGTGCAAAAACCGAGCGTTGTTTCACAGGTGAATCTGAAAACTCCCCAACCAGAAGGAACGGTTAATTTAAAAAAAGAAGACACTGGACCCAAAATATTATCGGTTGGCGGGTTTGGTGCTCAAAATGGTCCCGTGTCTCATCCGCTTGCCAAACAAGGATCTTCTGTTCCGCCATCGGGCCCGTCCATGCTTCAAAAGAAAGAAGACGTCGTTGCCGCGTCGCGCCCAGCTGTCCGACAGCCGCAGGACGGCGGAAAGGACATCTTTTCCCTTTCTCCCAAGGATCGTTGGGGAATAGAGACTGAAAATATTGTTGCCTCGCGGCGCATAATGGGGCAACCGCAGGCCTCTCCCGTCCCGCCGTCTTTTCAGGCGTCCGCGCCGTCGCTGGATTCAAAAATAATTCCCAGCTTGTCGCCAACTGGAGATGAAAAAAATATCCTTCCGGTTGTCGAGGAAAGTCACCTTCCGGAAGTTATCCCCCCCCAACCCCGCTCGGCCGTTTCCCAATTCCAATCCTCCGAAGAGAAAAAAATAACAGCTCCGGAGGCGGCTCCTTTTCTGGAAACGAAAAAGAACCCGCCTGTTCCTCAGGCGCCGCTTCCTTCCGGGGCGGGTATAGCGGTTAATATTCAGATGAATCCCGGGGGCGGTTCTGCGTCCGGGTGGCCGGCGGCATCGGCGGCAAACAATCCAGTTTTTCCTCAGGCCATTGGAGCCAATGCCCCTAAGGCTCCTTTGGGGTCCGATGCGGCAACGCGCCCGATGCAATGGGCGGCTCCCACTCAACCGGCTCGTCAGCCGGATGTTGTTGTTGAAATCAGGCAAACACAGGTGGGCGCCGCGGCTTCTGATGGGGGCGCTTTTGCGACAAAAAAAGAAGACGCGCCAGTACCGGTTCGGCCAATGAGGACGGCGTCATTCCCTCAGTCAGCGACGCCAACACACCAGATAACCAAAGAAGGCGGATTAACCGCTGCTCCTATGGGGTCGGCGCGCCAGCCATCGACCAGCTCGCAGCCACTGGATCCCAATGAAGCGATTGACATTGGTCCGGTGATTATCCACAAACACGATGATCCGTCTGTGGCGCACGCGCAGTCGGGGGCACAGTATAAAGATTTTTCAAACGGCGCCTTTTCCGGAAATTTTTCGTCACAAATTTCGCATCAAAACGTGGCACCCTCCGTTGCCAACGTTGAGGTTCCCGCGCCAGTATCCGGAGGCGTCGGGGGTCCAAACGCTCCGGCTCGTTCTTTTGGGCAACCGGCTGGCGGTTATCAGCAGATGGCACCACCTCCTCCACCTTCAAAAAAGGGAGGACTCTTTTCTTTCTTCAAAAAATAACCCCCTTTGTGCAAAGGGGGCGCGGTAGGGTATACTAACAAGGATCTATGGCCCAGTTTGAAGTTCCTCAATTTATAGATACCGAGAGCAAGATCGTCGGACCGCTGACGCTCAAGCAGTTCGGTTTTATCGCCGCGCCGGCATTGGTGTGTTTTTTCCTTTTCTTTACATTGGCGCTCTGGGTATGGATTCCGGTGGCGGTTGTTCTCTTCGGGGCGGGAGCGTCCTTTGCATTCATTAAAATGAATGAGCGGCCGCTCTACATGCTGGCGATATATGCGGTAAAATTTTTCTGGGAGCCAAAACTTTTTTTGTGGAAGCGCCCCGTGGTTCAGGAGGTTATCACCGTGCCCACAGTGGTTATTACCGCGCAACGGCGCGCCCTTGAGGATGCGCACAAAAATAATTCTAATGTCACAAAGCTTTGGCAGGAGCTGGCGACGACGCGCAGTCCCATTCCGCAGCGGGAAAAAGAGCCGCAGCCTACCCTTAACGAAGTGCGGGAGCAGTTCGAGGTTTTCCGACGGGTTACCGGCGAAAAAGAAGTGGCGCGGCGCGTCGATTACCGGTGATGTGCGTTGGTTTGTTGCCCGCTTTCGTGTATACTCAACATACTATCTATGGCTGAAAATATATCCGAAAAAGAAAAAGTTGTCGTTGCCCCCGATTCAACTCAGCGGTTTGTTGAGGTGAAGGAGATTAAAAATGGCGTTGTGTCGCTCAAGGGGGGCGGTTTGCGGGCGGTGATGATGGTTTCCGGAATCAATTTCGATTTAAAGTCTCAGGAAGAGCAGGATATCATTACGGCGTCGTATCAGAATTTTCTCAATGGACTGGATTTTTCCCTGCAGACCATTATCCACTCTCGCAAATTGAATATCGATGGATATTTAACGCGCATGGAGCAGATTCGCGATGCGGAACAGAGCCAACTGCTCAAGACGCAGACCGCCGAGTATATCGAGTACATTAAAGGATTGGTGAAAGACAACGATATTATGACCAAGACTTTTTTTATTGTCATTCCCTACGACGGGAGCGGCTTAAAGGAAGTTCAGCGCAGCTTTGCGGATTTCATCCCTTTTCTGGGGAAAAAGAAGAGTAAGAAAGAGGAAAATGAATCACTCGAAGAACAAATAGTGCAGTTGCGGCAGCGCATAGATGAAGTTACCGCCGGCTTGTCGCAGATTGGTTTGCGGGCGGTGGTACTCAACGACAATGAGCTGACGGAGCTGTATTACAATTTATATAATCCGGA
>DAIEKJ010000026.1 GCA_027350645.1 Candidatus Wolfebacteria bacterium | reverse complement strand
GTCGCCCAAGGACGGATCGCCATTGGGTCTAGTTGAGGTTCCCTTGACGATCGCGTCCAGCAGCGCAAAGATGGTAGCCATAAAGGTTTTTTGGGGGGCGACGGGAAATAATCAAGCAGATTGCACGGCGGTGGTTCCGTTGGAACGGACGGTGGCGGCGACCTCATCGATCGCGCGCGCGGCGCTTGCGGAGCTCCTTGCCGGACCAACAGACGCAGAAAAAACAGACGGATATTTTTCCAGCATTCCGTCCGGGGTGCGCCTGCAGAAACTATCCATCGTCAACGGCGTTGCGTATGCTGACTTTGATCAGACCTTGGATCGCGCGGTGGGCGGCTCATGCCGCGTGGCGGCTATCCGCGCGCAAATTACCAAAACGCTTATGCAATTTTCGACAGTACGCTCGGTTGTGGTATCAATCGACGGTCGCACCGAAGACATTTTACAACCGTAACAAGATGTATGCGCTTTCTTAATGTTCTGCGCCGCTATAGGCAATCGTTTGACGATCAGGACGATCATCTGCTAAAAATCCTTGTCAGCAAAGACGCCTTGTTGCACAACGCGCATCAGTTCCGCCTACTTTTCCCTCACCACACCATCGGCGCGGTTCTCAAGAGCAATGCGTATGGCCACGGTTTGGCGTTGATGGGGCGTTTTTGGGATCGGCATGATGGAATAGGAAAAATTATCGTTGATAGTTTGGTTGAGGCCGAGCTTTTGCGGAATAACGGCGTTAAAAAACCCATTCTCATTCTTGGGCACGTTCCGTTTGCGCGCATACGAGATGTGGCTGGCGTCAAACCGGTCGCGATCGGGGTTAATAGTTTCGGCCAGGCATTGTGGTTGGCCGACAGAGTTCGTTTTCCGCTCGCGGTGCATATCAAGGTTGATACCGGCATGCATCGTCAGGGCGTGTTTGTGGGCGAACTGGCAAAAACAATCGAGGCACTGCGATCCAATCGGCGCATACGTATAGAGGGATTGATGTCGCATCTGGCTGATGCGGATAGTTTTGGAGGAGGACCCTACACCTCAGAGCAACTTGCGCGCTGGCGGCAGGCGGTTGATGGTTTTCGCCGGTATATTCGCGGGGGCGAGCTGCATTTTTCTGCAACGGCCGGAACGCGGTACATTGCCAACGGCGCCAACACAATGATTCGGGCGGGAATCGGTCTGTATGGATTTGATACGACGCAGGACCTACGGCTTGGTGTCCGGCCCGCGCTTTCTTTGCACGCAAAAATTGTCGGGGCAAAAATCGTTTCCCGCAACGGCGGGGTTGGGTACAATGTGACATTCCGCGCGCCCAATGACATGGCCGTTGCCATCGTTCCGTGCGGCTATTATGAAGGCGTGCCGCGCGCGCTGAGCAACAGAGGATGTATGTATTATCACGATACGCCGCTGCCCATCATCGGCCGCGTAAGCATGAATATGTCAACCATTGACATTTCGGCGGTACAAACGCCATTGCATTTGGAGGACGAAGTGGAAGTTTTCTCCACCGATCCGGCGAAAAAAAATTCAATCGCGTGGGTTGCCGGATCGTGCGACACGATTCCGTATGAAATTCTTGTGCGGCTGGCTCCCACTATCCGGCGCGTCATCGCATAATTGTATTTGGGGCTTTTTTCTGCTACCATCAGCGCACCTATGATCGTCAATCTTCTCATTTTTATTTTCGTTCTGGCCGCGCTGATTTTGGTTCATGAATTCGGACACTTCCTTGCCGCCAAGGCGTTTGGCATGCGGGTGGATGAATTTGGCATCGGTTTTCCGCCGCGCATCGCCGGCGTGCGTAAATGGGGGACTCTTTTTTCCGTCAACTGGGTGCCGCTGGGCGGGTTTGTGAAAATTGCCGGCGAAGATGGAGAGAGCGGCGAGGCGCCATCCGGCGGATCGGCAAATGATACCTTCTGGGCAAAGCCGATTTGGAAACGCATCGTGGTTTTGGCGGCCGGAGTGGCGATGAATTTTTTATTGGGGTGGCTTTTGCTGACGCTGGTGTATGCAACCGGCACGCCGCAGCGGGTCATTGTGTCGGAAGTTTCTTCCGGTTCGCCGGCGGCCACTGCCGGATTTCAGCAGGGAGATTTGCTTGAAGGATTTTCCACGCCGCAGTCGTTTGTTCAGTATGTCGACCAACACAAGGGTCAGGAGACGTCTTTTGTCATTGTGCGCGCCGGACAGGAGAAAACATTGACAGCCACTCCGCGCCAGAATCCGCCGGCAGACGAAGGGGCGTTGGGTATTGCGCTGGCCGGCGGCGGCGCTCCGGGAGAATCAGTGCTGACCGCTGCGTGGGACGCGCTGGTATCGGCCAGCCAGATGTTTGTGCTGATTTACGTGATGCTGTTTAAAATTATCGGCCAACTGTTTGGGGGCACGAATGTTTTGCAATACGTTTCAGGTCCGGTGGGGATCTATCAGGCAACCGCTGATGCGACTGACATCGGATGGGCGTATCTGCTTAATTTGGTGGCGCTTATTTCTATCAACCTGGCGGCGCTTAACATCTTTCCTTTTCCGGCTCTGGATGGCGGACGGGTGGTGTTTCTCTTATACGAAAAAGTACGCGGTAAACCCGCCAGCGCCAAAATCCAGGAAATTGTCAATACTGTCGGGTTTGCGCTGTTGATTGCGTTACTGGTTTTTGTCAGTTTTAAAGATGTGCTTCGCTTGGTCCATTAACGAAAAAAGAGTGCGTATGCGCCAATCACAACAACCATCGTTTATCCGCAAAGATTTCCCCAAAGACGAAGAAGCATACAACGCCCAGATTCTTATCCGCGCGGGGTTTGTCGACAAAGTCATGGCTGGGGTTTACAGCTATCTGCCGCTGGGATTGCGGGTGTTAGATCGGATTGAAAATATCGTTCGGAAACGCATGGACGAACTGGGAGCCGCCCAAATTCTCATGCCCGTTTTGCATCCAAAAGAAAACTGGCAAAAAACGGGGCGATGGGGTGATTTAGATGTTCTTTTTAAGGTTATTGCGCGCGACAAAAAAGAGTATGCTCTGGGGCCGACCCACGAAGAAATTGTGGCGCCGTTGGGACAGAAGGCGGTTGCGTCGTATAAGGATCTTCCTTTCGCGCTCTATCAGATACAGACCAAACTTCGTGACGAGCCGCGCGCCAAGTCCGGCTTATTGCGCGGACGCGAATTTCTAATGAAGGATCTCTATTCTTTCCATGCCACGGAGAGCGATCTTGAGAGCTATTATGCGCGCGCGATTGAGGCCTATCGCGCCATCTTTAGGGACTTGGGATTGGACGCGGTTTTAGTTGAGGCGTCAGGGGGTACTTTCTCAAAGTACTCGCATGAATTCCAGGTGCTTATCGACGCGGGAGAGGATACCGTTGTCTATTGTGAAAAATGCCACTTTGCTCAAAACAAGGAAATCAACGACGCGCGGGACGGCGATCCATGTCCCTCGTGCGGCGCGCCCTTGGCGCTTCGTTCGGGCGCGGAAGTGGGGAATATTTTTCAGTTGAAGCAGAAATATTCGGAACCGTTCGGGTTGGCGTATCGTGATGCGCAGGGCGAACAAAAAACGGTTCTGATGGGGTGCTACGGCATTGGCATTTCTCGGCTGATGGGCGTGTGTGCCGAACTTTTTCACGATGACCGCGGTTTGGTGTGGCCTGCGGCTATCGCTCCTTTTGATGCGCACTTGATTGTTTTGTCCGGCGCTGACGCAGTCGTGGCCCAGGAAGTGCGGCGCCGCGCTGATGCCTTGTACGACTCGCTGGTTGCCGCGGGAGTTGATGTGCTCTATGACGATCGTTTGGATCTGACTGCCGGAGAGAAGTTTGCCGAAGCCGATTTGACGGGCATTCCGATTCGATTGGTGGTTAGTCAAAAAACCGGCGACCGGGTTGAAATAAAACGCCGGTCTCAGACGGCCGTCGAGCTGGTTGATTTTAATGAGGCGGTGCCCTATTGTATACAAAAATAATGCAACGCATGTATGGGACTTTTTGATGGATTTAAAACGGATGTGGGGATTGATTTGGGGACGGCCAATACCCTGGTGTATCTGAAGGGGGCGGGGATTATTATCAATGAGCCGACGATTATCGCGGTTAATAACAAGACCGGCCAGGTGGTGGCGATCGGGCACGAGGCCAAGCAAATGGAAGGCAGAACGCCGGCGCATATTGATGTGGTGCGGCCGCTGGTCAGCGGGGTTATTTCCGATTTCGTGATGACGCAGGAAATTCTCAGGCACTATCTTAAGCGGGTCAAGAAAGATTCTTTTTTGAGCTACGTGCGGGCGGTTATTGCGATTCCGACCAATCTTACCGAAGTTGAACGCAAGTCGGTTGAGGATGCGGTTATTTCGTCGGGAGCGTCGCACGCGTATCTGCTCGAAGAGCCGGTGGCGGCCGTGCTTGGCGCGGGGTTGCCGATCCATGAACCGACCGCCAGCATGATTGTTGATATCGGCGGCGGCACCTGTGAGATTGCGGTTATTTCGTTGGGGGGCGTAGTCGTCTCCCGTAGTTTAAAGATTGCCGGTGATCGGCTCAATGAAGAGATTGTCCGTTTTGTGCGGGATAATTTTAAGCTGGCCATAGGCATTCCCAGCGCTGAGCGCATCAAAATTGAAGTTGGTTCGGCGCTACCCGGATCGGAGGCGCGTGACATCACCGTTGGAGGACGGGATGTTTCATCGGGGCTTCCTCGGGAGGTCTCTGTAAAAGATGTGCATGTCCGCGCCGCCTTGGCGCCGCTTTTAAAGCAAATGGTAGACGCCATTAAGGACACCATAGAAAAAACGCCTCCGGAACTTGCCAGTGATATTCTGCAACGGGGCATCCATCTTTCCGGCGGCGGATCTTTGCTGCGCGGATTGCCCGAACTTATTGAACGCGAATTGTCTGTGAAAACGATTTTAGTTGATGATCCGCTTACCTGCGTTGTTCGGGGGGCGGGGATTGCGGTTGAAGACATTGAACGGTACCAGACTATTTTTGCGACCGTGCTCAAACCGATTGAGCTTGAATAAAAGACGTGTCCGGCAACGGGCGCGCCGATGCGTGCATGAAGATACGACGTATGAGTGGCTGGGGAGCTTTTCTCGTGGTCTGCGCTTTGTGCGTGGCCGTGTTTGGATTCATACGGTCGGACTTCTTTGCGTGGAATCCGTTTGGCCGTCCGGGCGATCCGGGCGCCAGCGATGAGGCGATGGCTTTGCGGGCGCGTATTGCGGCGTTAGAACAGCAACTGCTTGACGCGCAAACGCACACGGCGTCAACAACAAGCGCGTCAACAACGGCAAAGGTTTTTTCGGTCTATCCATTCAACGCAAAAAACCGCATCTTCATCGACATTGGAACGGCGCAGGGTGTTTTGGTCGGCGATGCGGTTGTGGGGCCGGGGAATGTGTTTATCGGCCGGGTTGCGGCGGTCTATGCCAACGCCAGCGAGGTAATGACTATTTTTGATCAGAATTTTTCAATGTCGGTCCGCGTGGGATCGGGCGAGGTTGACGGATCGTTGCAAGGAGGAGTGACGCCACGCGTTGTGTACGCGTACGCGGACAAGGCCCAAAATATCCAGACGGGCGATACCATTATCAACGCCGACAAAGCGTATCCCTACGGCTTGGTGGTTGGGACCGTGCAGTCATTCCAGGAAGATCGCAGTGGATCGTTTTTCGATTCGGATGTACAGACGCCCTACGCTATTAAGGATTTAAGAACGGTTTTCATTTTCCCCGCGCAGGTCGGGTCATAAACGTATGGCTCATGATTTTTCCCGGACAAGCCAGTGGTGTGCGGTGGCGACGGTCATCGGTTCGGCAATCATCTGGCGCTTGGGTGCGTTTTCTGTTTTTGGTATCGTCCCCAACGTCATGCTGGTCGCGGTACTCGTGGCCGCTTTTTTTATTCGTGATCCGCTCTTATTTGCGTGGAGCGGCGCGGGTGTTTTGGTATTGGCCGCGTACGTTCCTTTTTTCCAGGTTGAGTACCTTCTTTTAGCGGCGATCGGCGGGGCGGGGTTTCTTTTTGCGCGGTCGTTTGTTTTTGAAAGAAAGCTTGTTCTTTTTATCGCCGCAGTGGCGGTTTCGCAAGCGGTATGGTGGGCGGGGATAGGGTACGGCGGAGGAATTTTTACCATTTCTTTTGTCCTGGAGTTCCTTTATAATGCGATTGTCGCCAGCGCATTATTTTTTGTCGTTGTATGGCTCGAGGAGACATTTTCTTAGACGAGGCCGTTCTTGATGATTTGTCCGAGGGGCTGGATATTGTTGAGCGTCCGCTTGGCCGCCGCGTTTTTTTTGTTGCATGGATTGTTGTGTGCGTCTTGATTGCCGGCGCCATTATCCGTATCGCATACCTTGACGTGTTCAACGGAGCGGCGTATCAAATGCGCGCCTTTGCCAATGCCGGACAGGAGCTGGTGTTGCGGGCTCCGCGCGGAGGGATTTATGATCGTTACGGCACTCTGTTGGTTTCCAATGTGCCCAGCTTTAGCGTTACCGTCAACCTTTCCCAGGTTCTCAAAAACCGGGCACAGCTTAATACCTTCCTGGAGACGGTCAATGGCATTATTCCTATTGATGTGTCCGCCTCCGCCGCCGCTATCAGCGGAGCCGATCTTGAACATCAGGCATATTATCCGCTGGCTAAAAATGTTTCGCTCGATCAGGTCGTCCGCCTGCGCAACGCGCATCTGGCGCCTATTATTATAGAAAACAATTATGAGCGATCGTACATCGATGGACCGGTTTTTTCGCACCTTATCGGATACACCGGTTTGGCTTTAGCGCAGGACGTGGCGCAAAATCCATCGCTTTCCCTAACCGATGAGGTTGGCAAGTCAGGTCTTGAGGCGGAATATAATTCTCAGCTTTCCGGAACGAACGGACAGGCGGTGGTCTACGAAGACGCTCGGGGCAATCCGCTGGATACCAAAACGCTTCGCGATCCGATTCCGGGAGATAGTCTCTATACAACCATCGACGGGGCGTTTCAACAGGAAGCATACCAGGCGCTTACCGATCAGCTTAAAAAATTGGGGCGCACGCGCGGGGCGGTGCTGGTGATGGATACGAAAACCGGCGCGGTTCGCGCGCTGGTGAGTATTCCCAGCTACGACAACAATCAGCTCACGCCTGGCATGTTTACTAACCCTGAGGGGCCGACTTTTGACCGAGTACTATCGGGTGTGTATAGCCCCGGATCCACCATCAAACCGTTGGTTGCGTTTGCTATGCTCGAAGAGCAAATCGTTTCCCCGTTTTTTAAAATATTCTCTCCCGGATACCTGGATGTTCCCAACCCCTACGATCCGGCGCATCCGTCCCGTTTTTTGGACTGGCAGTACCAGGGCTGGGTTGATATGTTTTCGGCGCTGGCAAAATCAAGCGATGTGTATTTTTACGAAATCGGCGGGGGATTTGGGTCTTTAAAGGGACTGGGTATCAGCCGGTTGCATGCGTATTGGGAAAAGTTTGGTCTTGGGCAGAAAACGGGCATTGATCTGCCCGGCGAATCTTCGGGCACGCTTCCTGATCCGGCCAGCAAAGAAGCGCGCACCGGCCGGCCGTGGCTGTTAGGGGACACGTATAATGTGTCTATCGGACAGGGCGATCTGGCTATAACGCCCATTGAGTTGCTGCGGTACATCGCTGGCATCGCGGAAAACGGAAAATTGCCCGCGCCGCACGTGGTGGACTCCATTAAGGACGAGTCGGGAAAAACTGTTTTTTCTCCCGTCTATCAAGCTACGCAGGTTTCCTACACAAATGCGCAGGATTTTTCATACGTGCAACAGGGCATGGTGGATGCGGTGACTCAGCCGTACGGCACGGCGCACATGCTTGCCGATGTTCCGTGGTCCATTGCGGGGAAAACCGGCAGTGCGCAGATCGATAACAACGCCAAAGAAAACGCGTTTTGCGTCGCGTATGCGCCGGTCAACGATCCGCAGATCGCCGTACTGGTGCTTATTGAGGATTCATTGCAGGGGAGCTTGAATGCCGTGCCGGTGGCCAATACTATTTTCCAGTGGTATGTTAAAAACCGAGTAAACGCCGACACGAAAGACGCCGGATTTTTATCGCCGGCGACTGTGGCATCGTCGTCTCCGCCGTTTGTTCCATCGTCAACGCCATCAACAACGTCGTCATCAAGTACGGGAGGATGAACAATGCGGATAGCCGCGC
>DAIEKJ010000025.1 GCA_027350645.1 Candidatus Wolfebacteria bacterium | reverse complement strand
AAAAATTTTCCTCGTCTCTCTGTTCGAAGCGCGACCGATATTCTGCGGGCCTGCGGACGGAGGTATTGCGACATGGCGCGCACACGCGGCATTGCGTACGTTTCTATTTTCCACAACTGGGGGCCGACTGCCGGAGCAACGGTGTATCATCCGCATTACCAGATTATCGGCCTGCCGGTCGTTCCCACCGATGTCGCGCGTTCCCTGGTTGCCTCCAGGGCTTATTATCGGAAACGGGGCGAGTGCATTCATTGCGCCTACATTGCCGACGCAAAAAAATCGGGTGATCGCGTGGTATATGAAGACGCGTCAATGATCGCCTTTACGCCGTTTGCCAGCAGGCATCCGTTTGAGGTTGTTCTCTTCCCCAAAAAGCACGAACCGTATTTTGAGGCAATGGACGAAGCCGCGTACGCGCGCTCGGCCCGTGCCCTGCGGGCGGTTTTGGGGCGGATCGCGCATTCGCTCAACGATCCCGATTATAATTTTTTTATTCATACTGCGCCGGTCGCCGGCAAACGCGCCCACGGACATTATCACTGGCACATTGAGATAGTGCCCCATACGCATGTTGATGCGGGATTTGAATTAGGAACCGGCATTGAAATTAATTCGGTTTCCCCCCAAGACGCCGCGCGTCGCATACGGGGACGCCATGCTCATCGTCTATGATTACCGCCAGCGTCGCCTCGGTGGTCGGGTCGGTGCTTTTTATTATTGAATCGATGGGATACGCGGGCGTGTTTGTGTTGATGACTCTGGAAAGCGCCAACATCCCCATTCCTTCCGAGGCGGTGATGCCCTTTGCGGGATTTTTGGTCTGGCAGGGAGTTTTTTCTTTTTGGTGGGTGGTGTGGTGGGGGACGCTGGGCAACGTGGTTGGGTCGCTCATTTCATACTACGCCGCCGAATGGATCATTGCCCAGCGCGGCCATTCGGGATTGGTGCGCCGGCTCGTGAGCGAGCGGTCGCTTGGGCGTGCCGTCCGCTGGTTTGCGCGGTGGGGATCGGCGTCGGTATTTTTTTCGCGCCTGCTTCCGGTTGTTCGGACATTTATTTCATTTCCTGCCGGGATGGGCAAAATGCGCCTTGGTGAATTTATTATTTTTACTGCGGCCGGTTCATTCCTGTGGTCGTTTTTACTGGCGTGGATGGGGTATGCGCTAGGGACGCGCTGGGATATGCTCTCGCCCTATTTTCATATCATTGATGCGGTCATCGTTGTCTTGGGCGTGATTGCTTTCGGGTGGTGGGTTCTTGCCCGCAAAAAATCAAGGCATTTCCCCGGGCCGGTGAGTCGGGAGAAATAATGTGATATACTAGCGCGCATGAAACAGATTTTTTTCGCGGGCAATTGGAAGATGTATGTTGATACGCCGGCGCGGGCCGCGGCTTTGGCCAAGGCAAGTATTTTGGCGGCGCGGCAAAACCGCTTGTCGTTGGTGCTCATCCCTTCCTCGGTCCATCTCGCGGCTGTTGTTGCGGCCGGAGGAAAAAAATCAAAAGCCGTTTTTTACGGGGCGCAGACAATATCCGCCTACGATCAGGGCGCGTACACAGGAGAGGTGTCTGCATCACAGGCGCGAGCGGCGGGGGCTTTGTATGCGCTGGTCGGGCATTCGGAGCGGCGCCGTCTTTTTGGAGAGACCGATAGTATTGTCGGAGTAAAAATGCGTCGGGCGTGGGACGCGGGTATAACGCCGATCGTATGCGTGGGCGAGTCAAAGAAGTCCACCCCTTCCCGCGCGGCCGTTTTTGCCTGCGCTCAATTGGACCGATGTTTGGCGTCTGCCGGAAAACCACGCGGATTTTTATATCTTGCCTACGAACCGGTGTGGGCGATCGGCGGCAATAAAGACGTTGATCCGGCGTATGCCGGTGCGGTGATGCGTTTGTTGCGCGGGCATGCTCAACGGCGGGGAGTCCGTTTACGGGGAGTGTGGTATGGAGGAAGCGTGAATGCCGGAACCGTGCGCGGTTTTTTGGAGACGGGAGTGTGCGATGGGATGCTTGTCGGTTCATCCAGCGCCGATGCGGAAAAAATGGCGGCCTTGTGCCGTCAGGCATCGCGCAGGTAGCAGTATCGGAGAAAAATCACCGCACCGTGACGAATGAAGCGCGCGGGTGTATACTTATCTTATTAGTACAAGTAATTTAATACTATCATGGAGAGATCAAAATCGTATCTTTTTTACGCCTTGACGGCGTTGGCGGTCGCGGCGGTTGTTTTGGGAATTGTCGCCATCGGGCCTCTGGAACAGTGGGGCGCGTCGTTGACGCCGGCACGGACGCTCTCGGTTTCGGCGTCAGGCAAGGCATCGGTTGTTCCTGATGTAGCAACGTTTTCCTTTTCAGTGGTGAGTCAGGGGAAAGATGTCGGTGGTATCACGAATGACAACAACACAAAGATAAACAAGGCGATCGCCGCCATTGAAGCGCAGGGCGTTGATAAAAAAGATATCAGCACGACGAATTATTCCCTCCAGCCGGTCTACACGCAACCACAGCCCGGGGTGTACGGGGGAGTATTCGTGCCCTCCATCGCGATGTATTCGCTCACGCAGACCGTGACCGTAAAGATCCGCGATTTTTCAAAAATCTCTCCGATTATGAGTCTGTTGCCGGGCATGGGCATAAATCAGGTTGGTTCACTTTCGTTTACTGTTGATGATAGCGATGCGTACTTGGCCAGCGCGCGTACCGAGGCGTACCAAAAAGCGCTGACAAAGGCACAGGCTATTGCGGCCGCCAATGGATTTACCCTTGGGCGCGTGGTTAATGTCTCCGAGTACCAGAATCAGCCGTATCCGACGTATGCCGCTCTCTCAACGGGGAGCGTGGGGGGTCTTGGCGAGAGAGCAGTCGCGCCGACTATTGAACCGGGATCAAAAGATGTAACGCTTAATGTAACCGTGGTATATGAGATTAAATAAAAAAAATAAAAAGATTGTCTGGCTCGTGGTGATTTTGGTGTCGCTGATGACGGTTGTCGTCTTTTCGGATTTGACGTATCTGCTTCCCAATAAATAACGTTGCGCCTGTTCGCGCGCTTTTGCATGGATCAGTCCGTTCGTCTCACAACTCAAGATGGAATATCGCTGGCGGGAACGTATGTGAATGCGGAACATCCGCGTGGGTGGGTGGTTCTGATTCATATGATGCCCTCAACCAAGGAATCGTTCGCGCCGCTTGCCGCCGCGCTTGCGGGCGCTGGGTACGCGTCGCTTGCGATTGATTTGCGGGGGCACGGCGCATCGGAGGGCGGTCCGGATGGGTACAAAACTTTTACCGATCAGGATCACCAGCGGTCGGTGCTGGATATCGATGCGGCAGTAGCGTATGCGCGTACGCGCGGCGCCCAAGATCCGCGCATTGTCTTGATTGGCGCTTCTATCGGCGCAAATATATCGCTGCAGTATCTGGCGACGCATCCAGCTTTGCCCGCGGCCGTTCTCTTGTCTCCTGGGCTTGAGTATCGGGGCATTTCTGCCAAAGAGTATGTTGTTATGATACAAAAAGGGCGTGGGGTCTTTATTGTTTCCAGTCAGGACGATGGATACAATGCGCAGGAGGCGGCGGAATTGTGGGGGTTGATTCCCGAGGGCGTTATAAAACAAAAAGAAATATACGTTCGCGCGGGGCATGGAACGGCGATGTTTGAAAAGGAGCCGTCCCTGATCGGGCTCATTATACAATTTATACACAACGTTTATGCTGACGCGGCGTGATTATGGGGCGGTTGCTTTTATCGGAGCATGCTTTGGGCTGTTTGCCGTTCCCATTCTTGAAAACATCAAGATTTCTTTCCTGCCGGTCGGGTGGGGGATGGGGATCGCGCTGGTGATTTCTTTTACCGTTCTTGCCGTGCTGGCTCTGATGGTTTCGGCGTATGTGTCGCGGTGGGTCCCTGTTTTTTTACAGGTGGCCAAGTTTTCGGCGGTGGGAGCGTTTAACACATTTTTTGACTGGGGTATTTTAAACGTGCTTATTGCGATGTTTGGTGCCGTCGGGGGGGTCGGATATGCCATCGCCAAAGGAACGTCATTCACCTTCTCTAATGTTGGCAGCTACTTTTGGAATAAATATTGGACATTTGATGCCGGTCGCGCGTCAAAGGTCGGAAGGGAAGTTACGGCGTTTATCGTGGTGAGTCTTTTCGGGCTTATTATCAACATCGCCGTGTCGTCGCTGGTGGTCAACGGTATCCATCCGCCGGCGGTTTTCACGCCTCAGCGGTGGGCAAACGTCGGCGCGGCGCTGGCGACGGTGGCGTCTTTGATCTGGAACTTTTTCGGATATAAATTTTTTGTTTTCAAATCCGCCGGTTCGTTGGATGGAGATTGACACTCTCCGCGTCTGAGAGTTGAATTTCTTTTCGGGCGAGTCCGTCTTTTTGTTTGCGGGTCGGCGCGGTTTTTAGCGGCGCCTTTGGCGAGGTTGACTTTTCTAAAAAAGGGCGTATAATGGTCAGTGTTGAGTGTGAGGCATACCCTTACGACGACGTCGACAGAGGTGTGTCTCATCCTTTTTCCTCCGCCCGCAAGGGCGGAGGTTTTGTTATATAAAAATTTCTTTTCCCCATATTCATTTGCTCTTTTGTCTACGCTTGCTACAATCAAAATGCGGTGGCGGGTGAGCACTCACTCAACAACAAAAAAGGAGGTCTACCCCCACCACCGCTTTCGTCTGTCCACCATACTGGGTATGGCGCGCGGACGAAATATGCCCACGCGCGCTGTTGTTTGGAAGCGGCTTAAGCTGGCGGCAATCAGCCGAATCGGCATCGGCGGTTTTGCCGCGCGGTATGCGCGCGCGGCAAGCATTCCCGATCTAATTGAAGCGGTCGCCTATGCGTTGGCTCATGAAAAAAATCCACCCATTATTATCGGCGGCGCTACCAATATCCTTTTTTCCGACAAAAATGTTTCATCGCCGGTTATTCATAATCAGGCATCGGAAATTATACCCTTAGATAGTCGCAGATTGTGGATCGCGAGCGGAACGGATATGGATGACGTGGTTGCGTATTGTTTGAAAAATTCCCGGGCAGGATTTTCATGGGCTGCGGGGTTGCCGGGGACTATCGGCGGAGCGGTGTACGGCAACGCCGGCGCCTTTGGCGGACAGATGGACCAATGCGTCAAGGGGGTCGTCTCGCTTGAGAAAAAAAGAGGATCACTCGTGCTTCGGTATCGTGACGCTAGGGCGTGCGCTTTTTCCTATCGGGCAAGCGCGTTTAAGCGTTTGGCGCAAAAAAACACCATGGCGGTTATTGTTGCGGTTGTCGTCCGCGCGCCGCGGGTGCGGGCAATGGCAAGTGAAAAAGAACAAGCCGCCGATCATCGGCGCTACCGCGCGGAACGCCACCCGATGCTCGCGCGCACATTGGGAAGCACCTTTCAAAATGTTCCGATTGAAAAAATTCCCTCGTCGATCCGCGCTCAGTTTGCTTCTCGTCTCAAGCGCGATCCGTTTCCGGTCATTCCCGCGGCGGTGTTGCTTGATCAGGCAGGATGCAAAAATATGCGCGTTGGCGGAGCGTCTTTTTCGGTGTTGCATGCCAATTTTGTGGTGGCATCGGGCAAAACCAGCGCCGGCGACGTAAAAAAATTGTGCCGCCGGGCGCGCCTGCGCGTGCGCCGCAGATTCGGTGTTTGGCTCACTCCCGAAATTATTATGCATGGAAAAAAATTTTTTTAGTGTCGCGGTGGTGAAAGTGCTCGCGGGGCGGAAAATAAGTTATCCACAGTTTTTTGTTTCATTGTTGAAGATAGTCGCGTATACTATAAGTAAAGGAATGTTAATTCATTCGCCACTACTGTTGTTGAGTGGTCGGCAATAACATATGTGGAAAGGATAAACTGTTTCGTGGGATCAGTGTGGTTTCACGGAGCACCATCAAACATGCCAGCAAAAAAGAAAGCAGCCAAGAAAGCAACAAAAAAAGTTGCTAAGAAAAAGGTTGCAAAGAAAGCGAAGAAAGGAAAGAAATAATCCTTGAAAACCGCCCCGAATATCGGGGCGGTTTTTTTGCCGCGGGGAGTATGGTATACTGCGCTGGTCGATTCGAATAAATAATGATTACCATACTATGAATATCGCAACACAAGGAGTCCATTTGACGCTTACTGACGCTCTTGAGGAATACGTTCATCGGCGTTTCGTCCCGCTGGAGCGTTTGCTGGGGAAGTTTGAATCGCGGCAGGATTTGACCCTGCGCGTTGATATCGCGCGCAGTACGCGCCATCATCAGAAAGGAGATGTTTTTTCCGTTTCGGTTTCTTTGCGTATCGGCAGGACGATGTTGCACGTCGAACAAAACGGCGATGATGTCCGCCAGGCTATTGACGACGCCCAGAAGCGTTTTAAGAAAATCGTCGAAGACCACAAGGAGCGCGTCGGAAAAAAGGACAAAACGGCGATTGACAAGGCATAGATGAAACTGTAGGGTTTTGGTGAATCTTTACACGGTATCGCAGTATGGCATTTTTTTCCGATATGTTTTCTTCGTTGCGCTCTTTTCGCGGGCGCGTCGAAGCTATCAATGTCCTTGAGGACCGGTATGCGCCGCTTTCTGATGCGGAGCTTTTGGGTGCGAGCATGAAGCTGCGCGATGAGGTGCGGGTGGGAAAGTCGATTGATGATGTCCTAAATGATGCGTTTGCTTTGGCGCGCGAGGCGGCCAAGCGGACACTCAAGCAACGGCACTTCGATGTCCAGCTGATCGGCGGTATGGTGCTGGCGCAGGGAAAGATCGCCGAGATGGCGACCGGTGAAGGAAAGACATTGGCTGCTCCCGCGCCGGCCTATGCGCATGCGCTCTTGGGCAAAGGCGTGCACGTGATCACCGTTAACGATTATTTGGCTCGCCGCGATGCGGTGTGGATGGCGCAAATTTACCGCCTTCTGGGGATTTCAACGGCTTGCATTACGCACGATGCGGCCTATCTGTATGATCCAACATGGCATGTTCCCGCGGGCGATGAAGCGCTGATTGATACGGAACGGGACACGACCGGCAGTTTTCGGGTCCAGCAGGAATTTTTGCGCCCCGTCTCGCGCAAGGAGGCGTATGCGGCCGACGTTGTCTATGGCACGAACCACGAATTCGGGTTTGATTATCTTCGGGATAACTTGGCGTACAACACATCCCAGCAGGTTCAGCGGGGGCATTATTTTGCCATTATTGACGAGGTGGACAGCATTCTTATTGATGAAGCCCGTACCCCTTTGATTATTTCAGGACCTGCTGAGGATTCCTCTGAGCTTTATAAAGCAGTAGACGGGCTTATTCCCCTGCTTCTCCCTGAGGATTATGAAAAAGATGAAAAGGCCCGGGCTGTAACACTTACGGAACAAGGCACTGAACACATCGAACAAATTTTAAAAGATGCCAATCTTCTCAATGGGGTGGCTCTTTATGATATTCAAAATACAGCCGTTGTTCATCATGTTAACCAAGCGCTCAAAGCCCACAAACTGTTTACACGAGATGTGGACTATATGATCAAAGAAGATAAAGTGATGATCATTGACGAATTCACGGGACGTGCCATGGAAGGTCGTCGATACTCAGAAGGACTGCATCAAGCTTTGGAAGCCAAGGAAGGTGTTGAAATCCAAAATGAAAACCAAACTTTAGCCTCCATCACCTTTCAAAATTATTTTAGACTTTATCCCAAGCTTGCGGGTATGACCGGAACGGCCATGACCGAAGCTTCTGAATTTTCTGATATTTATAAACTTGAAGTTCTTGAAGTTCCAACGAACAAGCCCGTTATTCGTAAAGATATGGATGATGAAGTTTACCGGACAGCAAAAGAAAAGTATGAAGCTATTCTTAAATTGATTGAGGAATGTAGAGAACGTCAACAACCCGTCCTCGTTGGAACGGTTAGTATTGAAAAGTCAGAACTTCTTTCCTCTATTTTAAAGCAAAGAAAAATTCCTCACAGCGTTTTAAATGCAAAATATCACGAACAAGAAGCTAAAATCATTGCCGACGCTGGTATCCCTGGGGCCGTGACCATCGCCACTAACATGGCGGGTCGAGGAACAGACATTAAGCTAGGTGGGAATGCCGATCTGCGCATTGCTGAAGAAATAGCGCGCATTAATGATACTGACAAAGCTGCCATTCGCGTTCAAGAAATTCAAGCCGAAGTCGTCACTCGCGCAGAAACCGCCAGAAAGGCAGGAGGTCTTTTTATTATCGGGACAGAACGTCATGAAAGCCGTCGAATCGATAACCAGCTTCGCGGCCGAG
>DAIEKJ010000024.1 GCA_027350645.1 Candidatus Wolfebacteria bacterium | reverse complement strand
AGTTCTGGATGTATTCCTCAAGATGTTTTTCTGCGATTTGCTCATGGATTTTCTTGTGCCGGGCAACGCGCATCATCCGCACAACAATAATAGCCACTACCGCCACAACAACCACCAGTAAGAAACAAACAAACCACCACCAGAATCGAGTGCGATCGACAAACCACCACAAAACCATCATCACAAGATAAAACACAAACAAACCAGCAATGAGACGGTATAATTCTTCAACAAGAGACGATTGGCGCCGCATGAGAATTTATTGGTTATTTTTTATCTTACAGAACCAAAACAATTTGAATTACCAATCCCACCACCATTACAATTGTTAATCCGACAATCCACCAAGTCAGTTTTACCAACTTATCCGTTTGTTTTGAGGACTGCTCGTTAAATTTTTTAATGGTTGTGGTAAGTTCATTGACTTCAATAACCGCTTTTTTAATACGATCATTTGCTGTCGCGGCAAGATTACGATCTATGCCATTGCCCGTTTCTATTTCTGAAAAATCTGCATCGTCCATAATCTTGTGCTCTTGACGCATTGATTTATTTTCCCGACTTTCTTCGGTTGCAATCTTTGCACAGCATTTGACAATTTTCTGCGATAGTTTTTCCACTATATTCGCCATAAAAAAATTTCTTGTTTCTTATTGCCCTTAATTTATTCCGCCTCAAAAAAATCACCATCAACTTCCTTTACCTCATATCTGTCGCGAATTTGAACTCCAACATTGTGTTTAAGCATGAGACCAACCAACATAAGCCCATCAACCAAAATAATTTTCTGACCGGCGTCATGTGCTTTCGCGACAGCCTTTTCGTCAAAGGTCGAAGTGGTAACAAATATTCCTTTACTGGCATCTCTACTCATGGCACCGATAAAATTGCGGATATCTCCTTCGCGCACCTTATTGTCGGCGTACCGTTTTGCTTGTATGTATATCCTCTCGAGACCAAGCTGATCCTGATTAATAATTCCATCCACTCCCCCATCTCCGGACTTTGGCGTCTCGAGAAAATCACCATATCCCATTTCTTTCAAAAGCAGCAAAACAACCTTCTCAAAATAATACGGATCCGTAGTTTTTAACTTTGCCAAAAGATCCGCTTTAACTTGCGCATCAATAGCGCGGAAGCCGCTGTCGATCATATCTTGTGGCGAAGCGTCTATATCAACAGTCCCCACCTCGTCGTCTTCTTTATTTGCTTTTCTATTTGCAAGAAAATCTTTATCACCAAGAAGTTCTTTTAAACTCAAAGCCCCTTTCTTAAGAATTTCTTTGCCCTTGTCGGTTATTCGAACCATTCCACGCTCGGGCTGCTCAATCATGTCCGCTTGCTTGAGATACGCCTTACCCCATCCGATACGATTTAATATTAGTGGATCTCCAGATTTTGTTCTCTGACCCAATGCCTCTTCTGGCAAATTTTTATAAAATTCATCTCTGACGCGCTTCTCTAGATCCTTGTAGTGGATTGTTTTGCCATCACCGAGAACGGTCAAGATCGGAATAAATGTTTCGTGATATTTTGGCAATTGGTTTTGCATAAAAAATTTAAGATTACTTCTTCCGATCTGCCGTCAATTTTTTGCTGTATTCCCAGACCGCGGCCGGGGGCCGCTCTTTCCACCATCATACCCCTTGCGGGGGCGGGCGTAAAGTGAAAAGAAGTGCCGCTCCTCAAAAGAAAAAGCGGTGCCGGAGAGAGGAAGAGTTCCATCTCTCCGGCACCGCGGGATAGCACGCAAACGATCGTTATGGGTAGTTGCCAAGGGGAAATCCCCTGAGAGCCGTGTCGTATCCGGAGTCGCCCGGCTTGTACACACGACTCACACACAAAAGGCCAAATGTCCGCACCTTTTTGAGCTGGGGATCGAATGCGTACATCGATTCCCATCTTGTCGTCTCTGTCCTCATAAGAACCAGTGGACCCTGATTCTTGCAGAGAGACGGGACGACCACCATCAACCCGCCGTCTTTCAGCCGGATGACGTCTCCGGGCTTACAGTTGTCGATCAACGCCGCCATCTCTGTGATATGCGCCCGATCGCCGGAAGTGAGTGACCGCTCCCAGACCGCCTGCTTCTGCTCCAAGGAGCATGATTTCTGAAGCGAGAAGCACAGCAAGGCAAACACAACCAGTACCACCGCGGAACCTAGGGTTTTCATAAAAACCTCCTCTGTAATCTCTCGCCCTATAGCCACTCACGCAACGGAACGTTGTTTTTCCACCGATAAAGCACCAGCGGAAACGCGATGCTTAGCGATCCGATCAACATGTAAGTCGGTAGCACAAGATTTGCTATCGAATGATCCGGAACCGCAAAAAGCGCTAGTCCGTACGCAAGGGCAAAAAGCATCCATGCAAACGGTCTATCCTCATACGGCCGTAGCCACACAATCACAATAGTCGGCACGGCTGCACATCCATCGGCCACAATGGCAAGATAGAGCGCGTAGGGCACCAGCGATGAATCATTGTGAAGCATCACCCATGCAAGCAGCGCCAAGACTCCGATGATCAAGCACGCAAGCTCAACACGGTTAGGTTTAACCAACTTTCCCCGCTGTCGCACGATAAGTGCCGCAATGATAAGCGGGTTAGTAAAACCGAAAACCGCCGGCCACACGTTGGCTTGAGCTCCAGCGCTCCTGTAGGTAATAAGAAGCGCAAAGCCGATGAACGACCAGAGCGAAAATGAAGTTAAACTTGGAAAGATCTTACCCTGATAGATCCGCATACAGTACGGAACGGCGCTCACAACCACTAATCCTCCCGACAGGAGGCCGATCCACTGAGCACTCATCACACGCCTCCTCTCCAGAGAATTTTTTTACCAAACGATGTTTGAACGACGTCAACGTTCTGATAAATAATATAGCATATTTTATGGAAACGTCAACAATTCTTTCCTATTTTTTGCCATGGGACTCTCCCCTTCATGTCAGAATTTTAAAAATATCAATGTCCTATCCATCGTCGCCCAATGTGATAACGGTATGTATCGGTTTTTCCGATGATTGCTTATATAATAAAAATGATTTTAGTTAATAAAAAGGACACCCACCCCCAAAAAGAAATCTAACCAATATGCTACACGCTGTTCCCCGCCACAAATCCCGTCGTCCAGCACAATTGAAGACTGTATCCTCCCGAGGGGCGGTTTACATTGAGCGCGTCGCCGACAATATACAGCCGTGGCGCAACCCGCGACTGCATCGTTTTAAAATCAACTTCCTCAAGCGCAACGCCCCCCGAAGAAACAATCGCCTTGCGCGCGCCCAACAATCCCTTCACATGCATCGGCATTTCCTTCAAGCACCGCACAAGCGCGACTCTCTCTTCCCGCCGCACGCTATGATTGAAAACTTCACCATTGCTGTTGGTTATCGCGAGCACCGCCGGTACGAGCGCGGAGGGGATGAGAGCGCCCAGCGTATTTTTTAACTTCTTATTGCTTTGCGCGGCAAGCGTATCGTACAGCAGTTGCTTGAGCGCGCCGTGGTCATAGGCAGGAAACAAATCAAGCGCAATCACCACTTGGCCATACCGAAGATATTCGCCCACCTGACTGCTCATAGTAAGTACCGCAGGACCGCTGATGCCCACATGCGTAAACAACATTTTTCCTTTTTTCGCTTCGCGTCTTTTGCCATCCGCCACAATAGTCAGTTTGATATTTTGCAATGCCACCCCTGCCAACCGCCTCACCCATCCGTCCTTAATGGCCACGGGAACCAGCGCCGGATCATTGCGGATAATGGCATGCCCCGCATGAGCGAGCCATGAAAATCCCTCGCCCGTTGACCCTGTTTCGGGGTGCGAGACCCCTCCCGTCGCCACAATGCACGACCGAGCCACAACCCGCTTTCCCGCCACCAGATCAACGCGCACCTGTTCATTTTCATCATCAACCAAAACTCCCGCAACCGTCGCTCCCGTCCGCACCGCCACGCCTCCATCGCGCATATAGTTAACCAAAACATCCAGCACCGACCGCGCATCGTCAGAAACCGGAAAGACTCTCCCCTCGGCCTCTTCTTTGGTTTTCATTCCGTGGCGATGAAAAAAAGCAAGCGTCTGAGGTACCGCATGCTGGGCAAACGCCGACATGAGAAATTGATCGCTTCCTTTGTAGTGCAAAGCCAGCGCGCGCGCATCCCGCTGATTATTCGTCAGATTGCACCGTCCGCCACCGGTTATAAGCAATTTTTTTCCCAACGCCGGATTTTTTTCAAGCAACAAAACGGAGCGGCCTCGTTGGGCCGCCCGTCCCGCCGCCATCATTCCCGCCGGCCCGCCGCCGATGACCACCACGTCCCAGATGCCGCTTTTCTTATCTTTTTCCATACGACAACTTCTCCGTCCACTGTTTTAAAATCGTCCTCATCCCATCCTCCGTCCGAACCGTACCGTCCATCATCTCTTTCCAGCCACGTTCGCTTATTCTCGCCCCCGCCCACCCGCCAGCGGGCAAGCGGGCACACGAATTCAAACAGTTTTTACGTTATGCAAAAAAATTTATTTCCTCTCTTTTTTTGCGGTCTTTTTTGTTTTTGCGGATTT
This sequence comes from Candidatus Wolfebacteria bacterium, assembly GCA_027350645.1. Lineage (GTDB taxonomy): Bacteria > Patescibacteriota > Minisyncoccia > UBA6257 > JAGOQP01 > DAIEKJ01. The sequence continues at coordinate 3,770 of DAIEKJ010000024.1, read as the reverse complement.
TGCCACAGCACTCGGTTTTGCCCCAACCGCCGATTTTGTGTTGACAACGGGCTTTGTGGCCGGCACCGACTTAGCCGCAACAACCGCTTTGGCGGGACTCATTGCCGCGCGGATCGTTTCTCTGACTTTTTCTTCCGCGACCACCGGTTTTGCCAATGACGCGGGAGACGCCATCATTTCCATCGCCCTGACCAGCCGATCCATTTTCCCATTAAGGAGCTCAAGTTGTTTTCTTACCTCATCGCCATTTTCTCTGCCGACAAATCCTCCAAAGTCCGTCCGGGTAATTGTCTTGCTGTCATTAAAGCTTTTCTGCGGGAACCGATCGCCGGTGCGGCCATCCCCTCCCTCCCGTTTGTTGCCAAAACATGCCGTGCAGTAGACCGGCCTTCCTTCCACGGGACGGAACGGGACTTCGCACGGCCGCCCGCACTGATCGCACGTTGCCTGATACATCGTCACCGATCCGCGATCACGGTCGCCAAATCCGCCGCGAGCGCCCCTGTCCGAAAACCGCGGCCGTCCACCGTCGCGTCCGCCAAACCCGCCGCGCGATCCTCCGTCAAAACGCTTTCCTCCGCCACGTTTGAAATCTCCCATATGAGTTTATGTTGGTTAATACAACACTGGGAGTATGCGCTGTTTTTGTTAAAAAAGCAAAAAATGAAACGGGCTCTGGCCAAACAAAAAACACCCCCGCGGGGGTGTTTGATTTTTTACTTTATTTTTTTCCTCCCTTCTTGGCCTTTTTTGCCGCCAGCATCACCCGTTTTGCCTCAAGCCGTTTTTTGGTCTTGTGGGGATGCGACATCTTTTTGCTCGTCAACCCCGTCCGTCTTTTTGCCATAGTCTTATTATCTGTCTTAATAAATAATGTTCCCAGTGTAGCAGAAAATAAAAAGAAAAGAAAATCGTTTTCTCCTTATTTTTCAAAACCGCCTAGGCAACAACTTGCGCGCAATGCGAACAGCGCTTGGCATCCAGGGGAATCTCGCTCAAACACTCGGGACATTTCTTGGTGGTCGGATCGGCTGGCGCTTCTTTGTGCGAACGCGCGATAAGCATATTCATCGGTTTGACCACAAAGAAAAACACCGCGGTAGCCACCAATAGAAACGAAATAATTGCGTTGATAAGATTGCCGATCATAAACCGGCTCCCGTTGAGCGTAAACGCAAATCCCGAAAAGTCAGGCACCTTGGCGACAGCGGCAATCAACGGCGTCAACAAATCGGCAACCAGCGCGTTGACCACCGTCCCGAACGCGGCGCCGATGACAACGCCAACCGCCAAATCAACGACATTTCCCCGAAGCAAAAATTGCTTGAATTCTTTCAACATATTTTTGTTGCCACGGCAGAATGAACATTAATCTTCTCCCGCTCCCCGCCGAAGCACTCTTGGGATTATAAACAAAAACAAGCCAACCGTCCATTGGCGCTACGACATCAAAGCCGCCACACTATTTTTTACAATCGCATAAAAAACCGCCCCGGCACCCGGAGCGATTTTTCAAATGAAAGCTCTTTTTATAAAGCTCTTTTTACTGGCCTGCGACAGGAGGAACGGTGTTTGACGGCGGCACAGAGGCCATCCCCTTTGGATTGGGGCCGTACGCATTATTCCCCGCCTGGCTATCCATCACACTAAGCACCAGAAGCCATATCCAACCGATAATAGGGATCAAAACAATGAACCACATCCACCCGCTTTTTCCGATGTCATGCAATCGCCGAACGCTCACCGCTAAGGAAGGAATAAAAACCGCCAGCATATACACATTGGAAATAATACTAAAAACATTACTCACCATTGCATTCAAGAATCCCAAAACAACCACGACAATAATATTGACTAGATAGAAATACCAATATTCCGCCCGCCGCGCCCGCCCTGAAAACACCGCATACTTTTTAAGAACCGCCAGATAATAGGTAAACATAAATGAAAAAATAATTTTTATTGTGTGACCTTATTGTGACGACCTTTATTTTTGTATACCAAAACATTGTGCCTCGCCGCAGAAATGCGCTCCGCGCGTGGTACGTCTATAGCAGGCATACCACAGTATTTATTATTTTACCACATCGCACCCCACCCATACGACTCGGCCCTGCGCCGTACCGGAAGCGGCCGCCTAATCCTTCGCTAAAATATTTTTAATGGCTTTCTTTATAACATCCGGATTGCTGTAAACCTGGCCGTCATCCGTCACCAGCGCCAGCGGGACAGGAATTGCCCGCGGATCATCGGCGCGGCGCAGGGCGGGCAAAACCGCCTTGCTTTCCAGAGAATACTTCACCAGCGTCTCGCTGGGAATTGATGCATTATTGCACATCACATAATCCGCCTTCCGGCCCAATCGCTTTTCAATGCTCTCGATAAAATCAACGGCAGTGTAATTGTCGGTTTCTCCCCGCTTGGTCATAATGTTGATAATCAAAATTATTTTTGATGTTGATTTTTGAATTGCCGTTTTTATTCCCCGCGGCAAGAGCGTCGGGATAATGCTTGAATACAAATCGCCCGGGCAGATAATCACGTACTCCGACTCCTCAATGGCGCGCGCCGCCAACCGCGACGCGCGAACCTCCGGCTTGAGATAGATATCGGCGATAGCATGGACGCTCGGATTCCATAACGGATTTTTTGCGAGCGTGTCAATGTTCGTTTCTCCCAAAACAGTATTGCCGATGGTGAGCCGGGCGCAGAGTTCGGTTTTTTCATTGGTAACCGGCAGGATTTTATGCACCCCCAGTCCGCATATTTTTTCCATTTCCCGCAGGGCTGCCTCAAGGCCGCCGGTCTCCTCCAGCGCATGAAACCGCATGTTTTTCACCGAGTGGCCGCGCAAAGAACCATCCTGGTGCCGAAACACAAGCGCGCGCGCCAAAACATCGTCATCGCACAAAGCGACCATACATTTTGTCAGATCGCCCACATATCCGCCGCCGTCGTATTCTCTCCGTAATGTTCCAGTCGAACCGCCCGAATCGGTGCTCGGACAAATACCCGTGATGCGAATGCCCTTAATTTCTTTGAGCGCCTTGAGCACCTGCGCGTGGCCGCTCCCGCCGCCGATAGTTACGATTTTTTTCATAAAAATGCGGTGCGCCGTGCCGCTTTGTTTCTTTTTGCCCGCGCCCCAAGGAGCTGCCGCACCGCCGTCAAGGGTACTTTCTGATCAAATCCAATGCGCACGGTTTTCTTTCCGGTTGTATATCCCCTTTTTTCAAGCATGGCGCGGTCTGCGTCCGAGAGCGCAAACGCCAGACCGAAGAGAACATACTTTTTCCCCGCGGCAAATCCGACCAAAGCTCCGTGATACCAATAAAACGGCACGCCCCAGCTTATTTTTTCTTCCGCCTGTGGCACAACCGATTGCACTGCCGCCCGCACCTCTTTCAGTTTTGTCCGCGCTTCTTTTGGCGCACTAGCAATGTAGGCAGCAACGTTTTTTGCAGAATAGTTTTTCATTTCTCAAAAATGGATTTCCTTTATACATTTTTACAGTATCGATGCAACGATTACTCGCCGGCGGTTTATTTTAAGAATCGCAAATAAAAAGCGGCAAATACCAGAACGATGCCAACATTTGCGATCAGCCGTTCCCAAAAGTGATCCCTGAAAAACAGCAGGTCAATGCCGACGATAACGACTATCATACCTACCAGGCAAACTGCCAGTATCGTTGGTTTTGTCATTATTGAAAGTCTATCACACAATCACCTTGCGGGCGACTTTTTGGATCCAATCAAGCTTCGTTATTC
>DAIEKJ010000023.1 GCA_027350645.1 Candidatus Wolfebacteria bacterium | reverse complement strand
TTGTCTGCGTGTCTTTCTTTTTAAGCGCCGCCAATTCTTTGGCCACGGCCTTGAGCCGATCCTTGTTCTTTTCGTTCTTCTCTTGTTCGAGCGCGCTTTTTTCAATCTCAAGCTTGCGAATGGCGCGGCGCATCTGTTCCATGTCGACGGGCATGCTGTCAAACTCAAGCCGCTGGGCGGCGCCCGCTTCATCGATTAAGTCGATTGCTTTGTCCGGCAAAAACCGGTCAGTCAGATAGCGCGCCGAAAGCGTGACGGCGGTCACGATCGCCTCATCAGAAATATGAATACCGTGATGAATTTCGTACTTCTCTTTGAGCCCCCGCAGAATAGCAATGCTGTCATCCACCGACGGCTCCTCAACCATAATTGGCGCAAACCGCCGCTCAAGCGCCGCATCTTTCTCGATGTACCGCTGGTATTCTTTGATGGTGGTGGCGCCAATCGCGCGCAGTTCCCCCCGCGCCAGCGCCGGCTTCAAAAGATTCGACGCATCAATGGCTCCCTCGGCTGCCCCCGCGCCGACAATCATGTGAATTTCGTCGATAAAAAGAATGAGCTTCCCCTGCGAGGCCTGTATTTCTTTTATAAACGCCTTAAGACGATCTTCAAAATCGCCCCGAAACTTCGTTCCCGCGACCAACGACCCCAAATCAAGCATGAGAATTTCTTTTCCCTTCAGACTTTCGGGAACCTGATCGGAAACGATCCGCTGAGCCAATCCCTCAACGATCGCCGTCTTTCCCACGCCCGGTTCGCCGATAAGCACCGGATTGTTTTTCGTTCGGCGCGATAGAACCTGGATGACGCGGCGCAATTCTTCATCACGACCGATAACCGGATCCAATTTCCCCTCGCGCGCGCGCATCGTTAGATTGATGGCATATTTTTCAATGACCTGAAATTTGTTTTCCGGCGTCTCGTCGGTAACGTGCGCCGTGCCGCGGATATCATCCAGCACACGCGTGGCAACGTCTTTGTAAAAACCGAATTTTTCAAGCACCGACGATGCTCCCGACGGCACCTGGGCAAGCGCCACCACTATATGCTCGCAAGAAACAAATTCATCCTGCTTGGCAACGGCAATTTTTGCCGCGCGATCAAGGACCAAAAGTAGCTCTTGCGACAAATAGAGCTGGCTGGCGACGGTCTGGCTCGAAGAAAAGATTTTCGGCTGGCGAGTCAGCTCTTTTTGTATGTCGCGATTCAATTCATTGATCGCCACCCCCGCCTTGATAAGCATCGGCTGTACCAGCGAGCCGGCATCCTGCAAAAGCGCCGCCAGCAAATGGATCGCTTTCAACTCGCCGCTATTGTGCGTGGCGGCGATTTCGTGAGCATTCTGGAGCGCTTCCTGCGCTTTTATGGTGAATCGATTGAAGTTATTCATAGAATTTTTCCACGCCAAACATCCAGGCAAAACGTTTTTTCCGCGCCGGCAACCCCCGACAGTACCACCGGAGCAGCGGCTACTTTTTCTCGCCCAGCGTCACGGGAATCGTCATCGTCTTCCCGTCGCGCACCACCGTGAGCTGAATCGTATCGCCCGGCTTGTATTCGCCGATGACAACGGCCAGCGGGTTTGAATCATCGACGGTTGTGCCATCAACCTGCGTAATCACATCTCCTTCGCGCAACCCCGCTTTATCCGCGGGCGATCCAGGTTGAACGGCAAAGCTCTGACTATCGCCCTTCACAAGGGCTCCTTGCGTCGACGAGACATTGTATTGCTGAGCAACCGTCGGGTCAAGCATAACATACCGCACCCCAAGGTACGCAACGCTGATCTTTCCCGTTGTTTCCGCCGATGCAATCGCGCTCTTTGCTTGGTTGATGGGAATGGAGAACCCGATGTTCTGTGCGCCAGACACCATCGCTACATTAATACCGATCACTTGTCCGTCGGAATTGAGGAGAGGACCGCCGGAATTCCCGGGATTAATCGGGGCATCGGTCTGAATGACATCGTTAATTGATTCCGATCCGGTCCCCTCGGGGCTGGATGCGGTAATATTGCGCGACAACCCAGAAATAATTCCCACCGAAACGGTATTGCGAAATTGCCCCAGCGCATAACCGATAGCAATCGCGTCCTGCCCCAGCATAAGATTGTTTGAATCGCTCAATTGCACCGTCGGCAGATTGTGCGCGTCAATTTTAAGCACCGCCAGATCGAGCGTCGGATGGCGCGCGATGACCGTGGCTTTGTATTTCTTTCCATCATTCGTAAACACCGTATATTCGGCGCTGGTGTCGCTCACCACGTGCTTGTTGGTGACAATGTATCCATCGGAAGAAACAATAAAGCCCGATCCGCCGCCGATGTCCTGCATCTTCGTCCCTTTCTGACAGGGGGCATAAAATTGCGTTCCATCGCCAAAGCCGAAAAATTGCTGGAACTCGGGCGGTAAGCTACTAAACGGATCCGAGGGACACTGTTCGATAATGGGAACATTCTTTGAAATAACGATGGACACAACCGCCGGGGACGCCTTCTGAACTGCGGCGACAATAATCCGTTCGTGCGGATCGGCTAGTTGATCGATCGCCGCCGTTGTCGATGCCGATCCGGTCGGATTGCCGTTTAGACCTGCATTATTGTATGGGGCGATAATGGAAGGAACTCTTCCGTTGTTTTGAAACATCTCCGACAAAAAACCTCCCTGCCAAAAAGAGAGAACAACGGCAGCAACGATAATGCCCGCGCCAAGCCACGCCCATTCTTTCTTGTGACCCTTAACATGTTCTTGCAAATGCGAAAGTTTGTGAAACAACATATGAAAAAATGATTACTCGTAAAACGTCCGTGGGAAGAGGACGCACCCATAGTACGCCCTTACCGCTGATTCTATTTTACTTTACCCGCTCATGAATCATTATAATCCGCCTGACCGCTTCGTCAATTTCCGCTTCGGTGGTGTACCGCCCGAAACTGAAGCGCGTGCTGCGCGCAATTCGGCGCGCATCGCATCCCATTGCCGCCAGCACATGCGATGGGACCGCCTGGCGCTGATGGCACGCCGATCCGGCCGAGGCGGCAACACGAGCCACATCAAGCGCGAGCCAGAGCCGATCGTGTTCCGGAAAATATATATTGACGATATGCGGGGCGCGCGACGCGTCGTCTCCGTTGAGCGCGATCGAAGGAAGAGCGGCGCTAAGACGGCTAAAAAAATATGACGATATTTTTTTAAGACGCTCCCGTTCGCCGGCGCGCTCCTCTCCGCACACCGCAAGCGCCTTGGCCAATCCCACCGCACCCGAAACATTCTCCGTCCCTGCGCGCAAGCCGTATTCTTGCGTTCCTCCCGTTATAAGCGGAGCGCAGGTCCCGCGGGCCGCGCCGCCGCGCGCATAGAGCGCGCCGATCCCCCTGGGGCCATACAGCTTGTGCGCCGATACCGCAAGAAAATCGATCGGGGTCCTGGCCATATTAAGATCAAACAGTCCCGCCGCTTGCACGGCATCGCTGTGCAGTAACGGCCACGTTTTTTCTTTGTGTTCCTGCCGATACTTTTCAATAACGCGCGCCAGATCGCCCAGCGGCTGAATCATGCCCGTTTCATTGTTGACCCACTGGCACGAAACCAGCGCTGTGCGTTCGTTCAAAACGCCCGCCAACGCCGCAGAATCGACGATGCCGTTTTCTCCAACCGGAAGCACGTCTACTTCAACCTCGCCATCGCGTTCCATTGTCCGCGCCGTATCCAAAACCGATGGGTGTTCAATAGCCGACACAATCAGTCGCGGCACGGCAAAATGAGGATGCGCCCGCACAAACGCGCGCACCGTTCCGCGCAATACCAAATTATTCGCCTCCGTTGCCGATCCGGTAAAAATAATTTCGTCGCGTCCCGCAGTCAACGCCTGCGCAACGCGCGTGCGCGCGTCATCAAGCGCGGCAAGCGCTGTTTGACCATACCCATGCAACGATCCGGGATTTCCAAAAAGATTTTTTTCAAAATCAAAAAAAGGCGCCATCGCGCTCATCACTCGCGGATCGGGCGGAGTTGTCGCGGCATAGTCAAGATAAAGAGATTCCATATTCGTAGATTAAATGTACCTTGCCCTCTATTACGTATCTGACGATCGCCAGATACGTGACAGGCACCGTCAACGGCGATAAGGAGAGACTCGCGACTCTATTAAAACAAGCGTTGATACAAAAGTTTTTCGCTCCAATCCAGCGGCACGCGTACCGATTCGGCATTGTTCCGTTGCGGAACCATGAGATGCCCTTGTTTACGCGCCAGATCATATAACTCCTTGGTAATCTTTACGTCATTCAAGCAATAGCTTTTCAGTTCATCCATTTTCCCTTCGCTGTACAGCTGTGCCGCTTCAAGCCCGTGGCCGGTTTTTCCCAACCCGATATTTTCCTTTGCAAGCAGATCAAGCCCGATCCTCCTGCCCGATGCCAATTCTATTTCATCAAGAATGTCGATGTGCGGAACAGAGAACAAATCAAAATCATAGTGCTTGGCCAGCACCGGCAAATCAAACCGCGTAATAGCAAAACCGATAATCATACCGGCATTTTTGAGCATGTCGCCCACTGCCGCCAATTCATCCTCCTCAAAAGCAATATATTTGTCCTGATTATACGAATAAAGTCCCACGAGTGAGACTTCCAAACCGCGAAAATTGTCGCGCCCGACATCCGCAAAGGTATTTTTAGTTTCAATATCAATAACGACGTGATCCATTGCCATAGATAGTGTGGTACTTGCTACTGCATTTTTCCGACCAGACGCTACAAAAACACTGATTGGTGTACCAATCATCTGTGTGCAAGTTACGAACTGTTCCACACAGTTGTCATTCCGACGAATCGGAATATTCACACCATAGCACCGCCCACCAGCGGTGTCAAAACACAATTTCCGCCATGGCATAAATGTAGAAAAAGTAAAACGCCCCAAGCAATCGCTTGAGGCGTTAGAGTACGACTTTACCGCCATCAGCAGCTACCGGCTACCACTGGCAACCGAGACGGTGGCGAATTTCATTGATATGATGCTTGAGCATCCTCCGAGCCGGCTGATCCATATCAACCGACCGCTCCCGCCGCACCTTCTTCAAAAAACTCAGTTGCTCTTGGGGCGGGTCAGCGCTGATCTCCCGAATGTTCCGCTGGATGTCAACCACAGATATCTGAAACATGGCATCCTCCTGCAGCAAAGCTACCGCTTGCCACTAGAGATACGAGAGTTGGATCAACTTTTCCTGAAGCGCTCGCCGGCCGTCCGCGCCGATGCTTTCCTTGTAACGAGAAAGAAACTCTTCGATAACCTCCATCTTTTTCTTGGGGGGAACCTCCTCCTGGTTAACTGCCACAATAAGTTCCTCCACCTCTGCCGACGAGATGCGTCCGGTCATGGCAGCCTCCTTTCGAGCATGTGATGATCTGCATAAAAAATAGACCCGAAAAACCGATTGGTCAACGGGTTGGGTGTGTATTTCTTTTTGGCCCCGCCATGCCGAAAACGCGTTTCTCCTTTCTCTTTATCACCACCATCAGATCCGATACATTAAACGCAGTGCGGCGCGCGCGGATATGGCCGCCTAATTTTTTGAAAAAATGATACGAGTCATTGCGGGCTAAAAATTTTGCCGGAGACATTTTTTTCTTTTTTGCCGCATCGGCGATGGCGTCATCAACGAGCGCGCCGGCAACCGGCGTGTTGTCGTACGCATCCGATCCGAAACTCGCCGCGGCGATTCCCTCGGTTTCTTTCCGATGGCGCATCAGATACTCCAACGCCCCCAATGCCGCCTCCTGATTTCTCCCGCCCGTGCCATTGCCACGAATATGCACCGTCGTCTCTCCGGCGCAAATAAACGCCTCGCCTTTTTTTATTTTTTGCACCAAAGGAACCAATGCCATCCGCGCTTCCCCCTGCAACGACAGCGATGTGATACGCGCCGCATATCCAAGTTGCCGCGCCCGATCCACCATCGCCAGCGCCGCGTCCTGGTTGCAGGCAAAAAGCAACGTTTTTGTTTTTGAAAAAATTTTCTTATTTTTCGGCGTCTCCACAAACGTCAGCCCGCGCGGAGAAACGCCGTAACGCGTCAACACATGCAACGCATCAGCGATGGTCGTTGTATCATACACCGTCGGACCGGACGCAATGGTGCCAAAATCATTTCCGCAGACATCGGAAACGATCAGCGAGAGCGACGATGCTGGATAGGCGATTTGCGCCAAACCGCCGCCCTTTACTTCTGAAAAATGCTTGCGCACGATATTCATCTCTGCAATAGTAGCTCCCCTTTTGGTCAGCGCAGGAAATATGGCGCATCCCGCCTGCCGTTCCCGCTCCGTTCCGCACAAGAGCGACGATCCGCCGCCGCCAATAAAAAACAGAACAAAGTCACGTTCGTCTGCATCAGCAAGCAGTGAAACTATTTTCTCCGTCGCTCGCACATTGGCGCGCGATGGCTCCGGATGCGTGCCGTAGAGAATTTCAACTCGATCGGAAGTGGGGACGAGCCGCGCTCCACTGCGCGCCGACACAGCAACGGCGCGCGTCAGGCGTTTTCCCAAAATACCCGCCAGCGCGATCGTCGCGACATCCGCCCCCTTTCCGACGCCGATGACAAATAGCCGGCGAAAACGACTCACGTCCACGCGCGTCGGACGCGCCCCGACAACAAACAACGTCGCCCCGCGCAAACATATTTTCCGTGCAATGGTTTTTTCTATATCCAATGCCTCGTATGCGCTCTCAATGAGAGCGCATACATCGGCGCGCAGGGGAGTGGTCGCCAATGATTTTCTATTAAGTAACTTCATTGCGCTTAGTATAGCACAATAGCGATGTCCCCAAAGAACTGGCGCTACACTTTTCTAATCCCCGCCCAGGCCTTATAGCCGTCCAACTTCGTCTCCGTTTCCGCATCAAACTTTCTTCCGCGGACAAATTCAACCAGCTTCGCATTGACGTCTTTCTTCCAACTATTAACGCGCGGCTCAAGCAAGGCCTGCGTTTCAGGTTCCACTTCCAGCATCACCGCAATCGTATCGCGCGGCACGCACCCGGCTTGCTGGCGCAGTTCCTGAATCATACGCGTCACTTCGCGCACCAGGCCCTCGGCTTTTAATTCCGGCGTGATAGTCGTATCCAAAACAACGTCCTTCTCCTGCTCCACGCCAAACACCACTTCCTTCACATTTACTTCTTCGGCAATAATCGGCATTAACACCGCGCCATACTTTTTAAATCCGGCATCTTTGAAAAAAACCTTCTGCAGCGGCTGACGCACTTTAATAGCAAGCTCGGCTCGCTGGGCCAGGGCGGCGCTGGAAAGAGCCCGCACCCGAGCCATTTCCTCTATCAAGGCGCCATCAACGCGACCGGCAACTGGCCACTCCTCCAGATGAACCGAATCTTTGGCATTAAAACGGTATGCCTTCTTGAGCGACTGATAGAGCGCTTCGGCAAAAAATGGCATGAACGGCGCGATGATTTTTGCACACATCAATAAACTCCACGCCAGCGTCGCCGATGCAATCTGATAGTCGGTCCTATCCTCCCAACGCTGCATCCGTTTGCGCGAACGGCGGATATACCAGCGGGACAAGTCATCAACAAACGCTTCTATTTTCTGCCCTGCGCCCAGCGCATCGTACGCATCCATATTTTTCTGGACGTCGCCAGCAAGCTTGTTTACGCGCGCAACAATCCATTGGTCTAAAACATTTTCCGACACAGGCGCCTCGTCGATTGCCAGCCGCTGTTTGCCGTACGTATTGAGAAACACGAACGAGTTGTAGGCGGTAAGGATTAATCCGCGCAGCACCTTGGCGATCTGGGCGTCGTCAAAATTTTTCGGTTCGGCGGGAGCGTTGACGGTGTAGAAATACCAGCGGATACTGTCTATGCCGAACTTTTCAATCGTGGACCACGGATCAACCACATTCCCTTTTGATTTGGACATCTTCTGCCCGTTCTTATCCAGCACCAGACCGTGTGAAATGACGTTCTTGTACGGCGCGCCGTTCCCCAACATCACGCTGGTTGCCAGAAGCGTATAAAACCACCCACGGGTCTGATCGATTCCCTCGCAGATAAAGTCGGCAGGGTACGCTTCGGGTTTGGTCGCTTTTTTGTTTTTCGATGTAAACGGGAAACTAACGCTGGCATAGGGCATGGCGCCCGAATCAAACCAGACGTCGGCAATGTCGGGAATGCGCCGCATCTTTTTTCCGCACGCGTCACACGAGAGCGCGATGGTGTCGGTGTACGGACGGTGAATATCGATCATCCCCTGCGCATCGGTCGGGAAATTATCAAGGGTTATGTCTTGCGCAACGGCAAATTTCGGATACGGAAGTTTTTTACTCTCCTCGTTGGTTGCGTGCGCGCACGCCGCCCCAAGCATCCACAGCGGATCGCCATGGCTGACGACGGCAATCGTTTCTCCATTGTGCGCTTCGTTGATCTGGCGAAGAAACGCGTACACCCGCGCACGAACATCGTTACGGCTCTCGCCGCCCTCGGGCGCGGCCGTGAAATATTCTTGGGGCGACATTTTTTCATAAAACGCCGCCGATTCTTTCATCTGCTTGTGATTAAACGTTCCTAAATCAATCTCACTCAACCGCTCGTCGACAATCACCCGCGCGCCGGTCGCCCGCGCGATCGCCGTGGCGGTTTCCTGCGTCCGCTTGTACGGCGACGCATAGATGACATCAATTTTTTTCTTCTTCAGTTCCTGCGCCAGCTTGGCAATCTG
>DAIEKJ010000022.1 GCA_027350645.1 Candidatus Wolfebacteria bacterium | reverse complement strand
CGGATCGTTTGGAAACTACGTGTCATCAAAAACGGTGGTTCTGGCATTTTGGGATCGGACGCTGGTGCATCTGGGGGACCAGCTCTTTCATCAACCGTTAGTAGAGCATCTGCTGGCGCGGGGCTATGCTGTCGTTATTGACGACACGACGCCTTTGGCGCCCTATTTTGCCGCACTGGGAGCGCGGGTAGCCAGTGTTGCGGACCTGCAGAAAGAGGAGCTCGTGGGGGCGCTGTTCGTGTCAAAAGATGATATGGTCTTTGATATCTGGAAGAAATTTGGGAAGGGAAACGCTGTGGCGTGCATTAACTACGGCGGTCTGGAAAGCGATGATCGGGTGGCGCTGTCGTTGGCGCGGATTGTTTTGCGGACATTGAAAGTATTGGGTGATGATGCGGGAGATGAGAAAGATATCGTCGCGTGGCGCCCGGACGTGCCGGAAGCAATGACGCATGCCGGTACGGCGTGGGAAGAAAAGCTGAGGGCGGCAGGCGATAAAAAAATCGTGGCGTTTAGTAATTATGTGGCGTCCGACATCGTGCAGGCGAAAGGGCGTGAAAAAATTTTAGAAAATATGGCGCGGGAGAAAAAGCGGGAAGGGTATGTGCTGGCGCACCTGGGGAGCGCCAAGGAAAAACGGGAGGACGCGCGTGGGTATGATTTTATAGACATTGATTTGCGCGGAGAGATTGGCGTACTGGAGTTGTTTACGTTTTTTGCCGATGCGCGGGTTGCGGGCCTGGTGGGGTTTGATGCCTATAATCTGCACGTGGCGGTTCTGTGCGGCAAGGATGCGTGGGTGGTGATGAAGGATGAGAGCAAAAAAGAACACTACGCAAAAAAATTCGTTCCCATGCATCAGGCGCTGGAGCGGTACGTGAAGAAGATTGTTTAATTCCCTGGCCGCCGAGTTGATTGATTTTGGTCTTTAAAATCGCTTGTTTGGCCGATTTTGAAATAATGGCATTGGATTATCAAAATTTGCCATAAAAATGATAATGTGATATCATTTTTATGAAAGCACAGTAAATATGCCAATAATATTCAAAAGGACCGTCGAAGAAAAAATACGAGAGAGGCTTTTTAAGGGGAAGGCCGTGATTTTGTATGGTGCGCGGCAGGTGGGGAAAACCACTCTCTGTAAAAGAATACTGGATGATTTCAAAGATGATGGAAGATATCTGAATTGCGAGCTTTTGTCGGTACAACATGGGTTGGCCGATCTGGAGGCGGAAAAATTAAAGGCATATTTGGGAAATTATAAGATAATTGTCTTGGACGAGGCGCAAAATATTTCTGATGTCGGAAAAAAGCTGAAGATGATAATTGATACCTATCCGGATCTTCAGATTATTGCTACCGGATCCTCTAGCTTTGATTTGGCGGGAAAAGTTTCCGAGCCATTAACAGGAAGGGCGTTTACCATGGTGTTGTATCCGCTTTCTGCGCGTGAGATCGTCGCCGCATCGGATCGCTTTTCATTTGATGCTCACGAGGAGCGCGTGCTTCGTTTTGGGCTGTATCCGGAGGTATATGCGCTTCCCGAAAAAGAAGCCGTTGAGCGTTTAGACGAGATAGCGTCTGATTATCTCTATAAAGACATCCTTCGCTTTGAGGGAATGAAGAAATCGAATGTCATTAAAAATTTGTTGCAATTGCTCGCGTTGCAGATTTCTGGAGAAGTTTCATATCAAGAACTTGGCCGGGCATTGGGCATTAGTCGGCTGACGGTTCAGAAGTATATTGATGTATTGGAACAGAGTTTTGTTGTATTCCGGCTTCACGCCCTAGCAAGAAATAAGCGTAAAGAAATATCAAAATCCGTCAAAATCTATTTTGTTGACATTGGCATCAGAAACAGCCTGATACAGAATTATAATCCGCTATCTTTGCGCGAAGACGCGGGGGCGTTGTGGGAAAATTTTTGTATCGCTGAGCGAATAAAGGCGAATGCAAACCAAGGGCGCGGGGTAAACGCCTATTTCTGGCGGAATTACAGCCAAAAAGAGATTGACTACGTTGAGGAATCGGAGGGTGAAATACGCGGATACGAATTCAAGCTGGGCGATGATCGCAGAGTCGCGGTTAAGGATTTTACCGATGCGTATCATGGCGACGTTCATTTAGTAACGCCGAAAAATGTGTCCGACTTCCTTTCTCTTGGTTGATGCCGGGGGGGTGTCCGATTTTTTATAAAAAGTCGTATCAAAACAGTGCCTTTGTCGGATCATATTTGATGCGATGAGTAGAGCGCATCTTTTCTCGTCTGTTTATTTTGCCCGCAATGCGGAGAACTGCCGCTTGGTCATTTCCCAAATTTCGGTCAGCGCTTCTTCTTTGGCAAAATAGAGCGGAATAAAATAGGCGAGCATACCCAGTACAATGATGCCGTAGAGATTGATGTTGGCCACTTTCGCCGCGGCAATCACCGCTCCCATTACCAGGGTGGCGATGATTATTTTTTCTATCTGATGGAGCACGGTGAAACGCGCTTCTTTTTGTAAAATCCACATAAGATAGAGAGTAATGATGCTTTGGTTGATGACGGTGGAAAGCGCCGCGCCGGTGATGCCCAGCCACGGGATTAAGGCGAGGTTAAAGACAAAATTTCCCGCGATGCCGAGAATGACGTAGATAAATAATTTCTTTTCGTGGTTGAGTGAAAAAACGGCGTTGCCAAACATCGCCGAGAGAAACACCGGCAAGAATGTGAGGCTCAACGCTCGGAAGGCGCCCGCGCCCGCATCGTAAGTCGCTCCGTACAAGATGGTCATAATGGGGTGCGCCAACACGACGCCGCCGACGGTAAGCGGGACGGCCAGAAGGGTCATAAGCGAGAGGCCGCGTTCCAGCACGCGGGCGAAGCGTTCTTTGTCGCCAATCAGCCGCGCCATAGAGGGGAAAAAGACCGTTGCCATAATCGCCGGGACGATATAGATGATCTGGATGATGCGCTGTGCCGCGCCGTAGTATCCGACGGCGGCGATATCGCGGAACCAGCCGACCATGACGGTGTCGGTGTTGAGCATGATGGCGCCCATGAGTCCCATCATCCCGAACGGCCAGCTGGCTATCAAAATCGGCTTGATGAGTTTAGTGGAAAATGCCGAACGGATGTTTTTGAAATAGCGGCGGAAGGGATAGAACGAAGCGATCATTCCCGCGCCCACGCCGATCAGGTAGCCGATCGCCAGGGATTGCGGCGTTTTGGCAAGCATCAGCATGGCAACGCCGGCGGCCAGGATCATGATGTTGGTGAAAATCTGCACGATCGCTTCAAGCTCCATCCGTTCCCATGCGCGCGCCAGCGAGTTGCCAAAATCGCGGAAGCTGTCCAGGCCCACCATAAACACGACAATGGGAAGCAGGGCGGCCACGCGCGGATCGGTAACCAACACCGGCGCGGCGATAAAAACAATAACCATCACCGCCGCAAACATAATCGTCTTAATCAGCAGGCCGGTGGCAAAATATTTCTGTTGAGAGGATAGGTCGCGGCTTGATTCGCGCGTGATAACGCCGTTGACGCCAAAATCAATAAATGTGGTAAACAATGCCGCCAAGCTGAAGGCGTATGAGAAAAGTCCCCAGCCGTCGGCGCCCAGCACGCGCGCGGCATAAATCAGCAGGATTGCTTTGAGTATGCGCGCGATAATGCTCCCCGAAAAAAGCCAAAAGGTGTTTTTGGCCATCGTTTGCTTCTGGGACGTATTGCTGAAAAGAAGATTTTTGATTTTATCGGGCATAGCGTGGGCGTGGTGAAGCGCGGGCCGGTGGTGTTCTTACTTTGCGCCGTAGCGTCCGATGGCGCCTTCCAGGGCCTGCTGGGCGGTGTAATGGTAGGCAAAGCCGAGATCTTTTTCAATCGCCGTTCCGTCCACATTGATGGGGTATATCAATCCGTCGACGGCGCTGGGAGGAATGAGTTTTCCGCCGGTGACGGGCCAGAGGACTGCCAGGGCGACGCGCAAGATCCAGGGCGGGAGGCGAAGAATTCTTTTGTGCAGGACGCGGGCAATATCGGCGACTTCGAGAAATTGGCGCGGGGCGATGTTATACACCGCTCGCGCGGGCGGCGTGGAGCGCGCAAGCGAGGCGAGGATGGCGTCAACAACATCGTCTTCGTGGACAAACTGCCGCGCCCAGCGGGGGTTGAGTTGGATGACAAACGGGAGAAGCTTTTTAAGAAAAGTAATAAGACCGAATTTTGACGCCAAGTGTTGGCCGCGGGGGCCGGTGACGCTGTTAAGACGCAGGATGGAAACTGCCGTTGCCGAAAAATCTTTTGAGGCGAGGATGTCGCGCAGATCTTGCTCGATGAGTTTTTTGTGGACGCCGTAGGGATTTTTTGTTTCCAAAAACGGATCGGATTCAACGAGCCGGCGGCCGATATTTTCTTTGCGCGCGCCGTAGGAGGAGACGGTGCTTAAGTAGACCAGTGAGGAAGCGGCGTGTTCGAGAGCAAACAGGAATGTGTTTTTTGCCGCCTCGCGGTTGTTTTTTTCGTAGGCGCGTCCCTTGCCGAGCGGGGTGCGGATGCGGAAGGCGCAATGGATAACGGCATCGGGAGCGCCGTCCGTCAGCGCATCTGCTTGCCAGGCGTTGTCTGCCAGGTCGGCTCGTATCCACGCAACGCGATCGGATGGCCACGCATGGCCGTGCGGTTGCGGCAGGAGATCAATGCCGACGATGGATGCGGTCGGATACCGTTCCAACAAGCGATCGATGACCATGCCGCCGATATATCCGGCCGCGCCGGTTACGACGATCCGCTGGAGATGTGGTTTTTTGTCCATAAAACATTATCGCCCTGCGGCGGTGAGCATGGTTTTAAGGGTTTTGAGCGCGATGAGCGTGTCCAGCGCCAGAGAATAATGTTTGAGGTAGTATAAATCGTACGACAACCGGACGCGCGTTTCTTCAAGTGAGGCGGTGATGGGGTAATTGGTTTGCGCCCAGCCGGTGACGCCCGGTTTGACGAGCGTGCGAATGGCGTAGTATGAAATCTGTTCCTCGAGTGTTTTGAAAAAATCAATAAAATCAGGACGCGGGCCGATAAGCGAAATATCGCCTCGGAGAATGTTCCATGCCTGCGGGAGTTCGTCGATGTGCGTGGCGCGCAGGAGTTTGCCCATGGCGGTGATGCGCTGATCATCGTGGGTGGGCCAGCGATGGTTGGAATCGTGGCGCATCGTGCGGATTTTATATAAGGTAAACGTTTTGCCGTTTTTCCCGACACGGGTTTGTGAAAAAATGAACGGTCCAGGGGAGGAACATTTTGTTGCGCAATAGGCGAACGGCCAGAGAATGATAAAAACGAATCCCACGCACAGACCGGCGGCGATATCGATGGTGCGTTTGACGGCATTGTAGGCGCGGTGGCGCCGCGAAATATTTTCCAAAAACCATTCCTCGCGCAATTCTCCCAGCGGGACCTTGTTAAAAATCATTTCGTAGAAGTCAACGAAGGGAACAATCTCAATGCCAGCGGAAAGATTTTTGTAGAGCGATGCGGTTACATGATTTTTTGTCTGCTCTTCTCCGAGGAGAACGATCGTGCCAATGCTCTCGCGCGCAATCAAGTCGCCTAACGATTTTAATTCGGCGGGCGACGGACGCGGGAGACGGATTTGGATTTTGTATCCCAGATGCGGATTTTCTTCCAGGTGAGCGCACAGCTCATCGGCGTCGGCGCTGGATCCGATCAGTAGAACTTTCTGGCGCGGGGTTTTGATAATAGCGGCGACGATAAGCCGCCAAAGAAACGCAAAGATGGCAAAAAAAGCGGTGAAGATGACGAGGTTGCGTTTTGGAGAGATGTGGAAGTAAGGAACGAGGTAGAAGACGATGACGGCCAAGCTGAGGCCGACGATGAGCGTGGCGGCAATTATTTGCGCCAAGGAGAACCGGTTGCGGATGGTTTGGATGTCATACCACCCGGCGGCATAAAACAGGCCGATCCAAATAATAAAAATGATCGAAAAAGGAATCAGATGCGCGTTGACAAGATAGGTCGTGACGTGTCCGTAGCGCACATAAATGGTCAAAAAAAGCGCCGCATAAAGCAGGATGATGTCGCCCACAAAGAGAGTGAACTGCTTGATTTTGATAACCATGCGATGGAAACAGTATAGGCGAAACGGGGGGTTTTATAAAGGGCGGCGGGCGGTTAGCGACCAGCCATCCTTCGCCAAGGCCATGGATGGCACGGCAAACAATAACGGACAATTGATCTCGTAAAATGACCCGCGCCATCACGAGGCGGGTAGCCGATGATTGGCGACAAATGGCTGACGCCCAACGCTCTTGCGTCCGTCATTATTCCTCTCGTCGCCACAAGAAACACCGCCCTGCTTTGGCGGGGCGGTGTTTGGGTTTTTGTGTGCGCGGTGTTTGGCCGGTTAGAGCGATAGTCCCATGCGCTCGTACACCTCCTCCAGTTTTTGGCTGGCCATGGCGCGGGCTTTTTGGGCGCCTAGATCCAAATGGTGCTTCACTTCCGCATCGCTGATGTTGCGATAGCGTTTTTGAAAGGCGCTGATAAAATCAACGAGTGCGGTAGTGGTATCGTTTTTGAGTCCCGCATACGTCGTCTGTTCGCGGTATGTTTTTTCCAGATCTTTGATGCTGCTGCCGGTGATCAGCGACAGGATCGTGAGCAGATTGGAGACGCCGGGTTTCTTGTCTATGTCGTAATAGATCGATCCTTCCGAATCGGTGACGGCTTTTTTTATTTTTGACGCGACGTCGGCGGCGGTGTCGGTGAGGGCGATGTAATTATTTTTGTTTGCTGCGCTCTTGGACATTTTTTTGCCGGGGTTATCCAGTCCCATGATGCGGGATCCGGTTTTATGGATGAGCGCCTGGGGGACGACGAATGTTTTTCCAAACATATCATTGAAACGGCGGGCGATTTCGCGCGCCAGCTCCACGTGCTGTCTCTGGTCGTCACCCACGGGAACCGTGGTGGTGTTGTAGAGCAGGATATCGGCGGCCATAAGCACCGGATAGGTGAGCAGGCCGGAGAGCACGGTCTCCGTGCCCTGGCTCTTGTCTTTAAATTGCGTCATCAAGTAGAGCTCGGAGAGTTTGGTGATGGTTCCTAGCGTCCAATAGAGCTGTGCGTGTTCGGGAACGTCGGATTGAACGAAGATGGTTGCTTTTTCGGGGTCGATGCCTGACGCAAGGAATGTTTTGGCGGCATTGAGAGTGTTGGCTTTGAGGTCTTTGGGGTTTTGGGGGACGGTGATGGCATGCAGATTGACGACGGAGAAGATGGCATCGTAGTGTCCTTGCACCTCAAGCCAGAGCTGGATAGAGCCCAGATAATTGCCGATGTGGATAATACCCGAGGGCTGAATGCCGGAAAAGGCGATCTTTTTTGGTTCGGTTTTGGTCATGGAGGATTTCATAATCATAGTATAGCGTATCAGAAAAATAACAAAAGCCCGCAAGCCGGCTTTCTGCGAGAAAGGGGACGTGGTACACTTATCTCATTATTATTCATCGCTATATTCATGAACGGCGATCCTACTCAATCGGTCGGCGGTAGCGCAGAGGGAACTAACGCGCAAACCTCGCCGGGGCTTGACCAACAAACACAGCAGACGCAACCAAAAAAGAAGTGGTCGCGAAAGAAAAAAATTATTGTGTGGGGAGTGGTGGCGATCGGCGTGGTCGTCCTCATTATAGCTGGGGTGGTTTTTGGTCTTTCGTTATTTCGCGCGGGCACCTTTAGTTGCCCGGTTGGTATGATCCCTGGTCACTGGGTCAAATATTATGATACGAATAAGGTTGTTGTTGATGATTGTATATGGCCCGAGCCATGCCCAGCTGGTACCGTCCGCTCAGATATGTGTGGACCTCTCCGTGATTTTGAATCCTGTTCTTCTGAGTGTTTGACCGTTGGCACAGATGGTAGTGTGAATTACCCCGCGCTCAAACCCGTCATCTATCTTTACCCAACGCATACTCAAGACGTGACGGTGCGACTGCACTATCAGGGAACTCTGGCCGCAACCTATCCGGCGTATGACTCAACTATCAGTGGCTGGGACGTGACCGCCTCTCCTGATGGCACCCTTACCAATCATGCCGACGGCAAGCAGTACAGTTATATCTTCTGGGAGGGCAACCCGGCGCATGCCAACTACAATCTTTCCACCGGCTTTGTGGTGAAGGGATCGGACACAGCGGCATTTCTACAAACCGCTCTGGCGCACATGGGCCTTACTCCCAGGGAATACAATGAGTTTATCGTCTACTGGTATCCCAAAATGAAAGACAATCCCTACAATCTTATCCACTTTGCCGGGAAGTCGTATACCGATATCGCTCCGCTGACCATTACTCCGACCCCCGACTCATTGCTCCGTGTCTTTATGGTCTACCATCCGTTGCAAGAGCCCATTGTTGTTCAGCCCCAAACCATCGCCCCCTTCCAAAGACACGGCTTTACCGTGGTTGAATGGGGAGGGACGGAAGTTCAATAACTCTTTTCCATCTTTCTCAAAAAATACCCCGCGTGATTGGGGTATTTTTGTTGTTGGTCTGTATGTGTTGGTTGCGTGTCGTCAGTTTGTGTGAGGGAGAAAACATAGTATACTGTGTGCATTATATTCGTAACGTATATCACATGGACAGCAATCCTGTTGAGGTGGTTAGTGGTGGTGTAGAAAAGGAATCGGTTCACGTTTCTGCTCCACAGCTTCCCCCAAAAAAGAAGTGGTCGCGAAAGAAAAAAATTATTGTGTGGGGAGTGGTGGCGATCGGCGTGGTCGTCCTCATTAT
>DAIEKJ010000021.1 GCA_027350645.1 Candidatus Wolfebacteria bacterium | reverse complement strand
TACAAAATCCTCCGTCAAGCAATTTTACGATAGAGTTTTGGATTTACCCCACTGCCGTTAATACAAGATTGATCTCAAATATTGATAGTGCCAAAAGTGTTAATTCCAATCAGTTTTCCTTACAATTTAATGGTAGCGCCATACAAATTTGGGGGTCTACTTGGCAAAATATAAGCGTGGACTCTCTTTCAACAAATGTGTGGTATCACATAGTTGTAACGGTATCAAATGGAGTTCAGGCGAGCGGCTATCTAAACGGAACGAAACAAGTCACGGTTACAGATAATGGCATCTACAATCTTTGGGCGCTTGGATTGGGATCGCCGATTATTACTCTTAACGGAACCTACGGTAATTATTTTAGAGGATTAATTAATGATTTTAGAGTCTACAACCGCGCTCTCTCCGCATCCGAAATTCAGGCGCTCTATAACGCGACAAAGTAGCCACACCCTTTAATCCGAGCCTTTTTTCTGGTAGTATGAAAATATGCCAGAAAAAGAGCCGGTTCGGGTGCGGATAGCTCCGTCACCAACAGGTTTTTTGCATTTAGGGACGATCCGTACCGCCCTTTTTAACTATCTCTTTGCCAAAAAGGAAGATGGCGTTTTTATTATCCGCATCGAAGACACCGATACCCAGCGATCTTTGCCGGTCTACGAAGAGGGTATTTTGAGCGGTCTTAAAAAACTCAATATAACCTGGGACGAAGGGCCTGATGTTGGCGGGCCGTACGGGCCGTATCGCCAAAGCGAGCGGACGGAGATCTATCAAAAATACATCAAACAGCTACTGGATGAGAAGAAAGCCTATTGGTGTTTTTGCAGTAAAGAAGATCTTGAGGAAGAAAAGAAGGCCATGCTTTCGCAGGGGCTGTTTCCTAAATACGGCGGCACGTGCCGGCGTCTGACGCCCGAACAAGTTGCGGCAAAAAAAGAGGCGGGGCAGAACGCCGTCATACGCCTTATGGTGCCTACCGGCGTGACGATTGAATTTGATGATATGATCCGCGGATCCATTTCGGTCAATTCCGACACGATCGGCGATATTGTGATTGCCAAAAACGAGTCGGCACCGCTGTATAATTTTGCCGTCGTGGTTGATGATGAATTAATGAAAATAACGCATGTTATCCGCGGAGAAGATCACATTTCCAATACGCCAAAACAAATGCTCATCGCCGGCGCGCTTGGATTTTCTCGCCCGCACTACGCGCACTTGCCGCTCATTCTCTCTCCCGACCGCAGTAAACTATCCAAGCGTAACCTGGAAACATCGTTTGATGAGTACCTCAAAGACGGTTATCTGCCGCAGGCCATTGTTAATTTTCTGGGTCTTTTGGGGTGGCATCCGGACGACGATCAGGAAATTATAAGCATAGAAGAGATGATCCGGAAATTTTCTCTTCGCCGAGTGCAGAAGGCTGGCGCTATCTTTGCTATGGACAAGCTGGATTGGTTCAATGAGCAGTACATTAAAACGATGCCGCTGGAGGCATTGATAGCAACGCTTGATCCGTTTGTGCCGCTTCACTGGAAAGAAAATCCCCAGCGTTTGGCGGCGGCGGTCAATATCACGCGCGAGCGTATGAAAAAACTTTCCGAGTTTCAGGAACTAGCCGTCCTTTTCTTTGAGAGGGGAGACTACCCGGGCTCTCTGCTTTCGTGGCACGACGCCGATTCGAAAAAAACAAAAACGCTTTTAGAAACCGCGCGTGGCGCGCTTGCCGATATTCCCTCTGATGCATTTGTTCAAAAAAATCTCGAGGAAAAAATCATGCCGCTGGCCGATCAGATCGGCAGGGGAGACCTCCTGTGGCCTCTGCGCACGGCATTATCCGGACAGAAAAATTCGCCCGGTCCGTTTGAAATCATGTCGGTATTGGGGAAGGATGAATCCTTGGGGCGTATTGACCGAGCAATAGAAAAATGTTCAGCTGGTTTTGACCGTTAAAATGATGCCACGAGCGATGTACCATCATACACGATGTCTTTTTACTTGTGCCGCGATTATTTCCTTTGTGGCGGTTTTTGCGGCAACTGGAACGCCGCTGATTTACGCTGATACCGCCGCATCAAGCACTCAGGATGTCAATGCGCTCATTACGACAAAAAACCAGGAGTTGCAGCAGATCAATCAGCAGATTGCGCAAAATCAACAACAGCTCTTGCAAACGCAACAACAAAAACAAACACTGGCATCACAGCTTTCACAAATCAATTCCGGCATTAATGAAATTAATCTCGGCATCCAGTCAAGCAAAATAACTATCGACTCTCTCGGTCTTCAAATCGGCCAGCTACAATCAACGATTGCGCAGGATCAGATCGCTGTCGCGCAAAAACAAGAAGCCGTAAAAAAAGTGATCCAGCAGATGCAACAAGAGGAAGGCGATACGCCGCTCATGATTCTTCTCAAGGATCAGACTATTTCAGACAGCGTGCTGGCCATACAATCATTGCAGGATGTCAATAATAAATTACTCGCCAGTATCAGCGATCTTCTTGCCACTCAACAACAGCTTGCCGCCACCGCCAACCAGGCAACAGCAACAAAACAGAACAAAGAGGAGGAATATCAAAATCTCAACAACAAGAAAATCATCGCCAGCCAGCTCAGCCAGGAAAAACAGCAGTTTCTGGCGCAAACAAAAAATCAGGAAAAACTCTATCAGGCATCTCTGACCGCTCTTCAGCAACGGCAATTAGCGATCGCCTCGGAGATTGACTCGCTGGAAGCGCCGTTGCGCGAAAAAATAAATTTCAAAACACTACCAAAATTTTCTCCAGGGTTATTAGCGATGCCGCTCAAGACCTTTATTATGACCCAGGGATACGGATCAACCGGTTTTGCTAAAACTGCCTACAAGACCAGTCACTGGCATAACGGCGTTGACTTAGCCGCGCCGATCGGCACACCGATTTATGCGGCGGCGGACGGCATCGTTTTGGCGGCAATGAACCAGGACGCCTATTGTCCGCATGGGGCATACGGCAAGTACGTCGCCATCAAGCACCTCAATGGACTCACGACGGTGTACGGCCACATGTCGCTGATTGTCGCCAAACAAAATCAAGCCGTAAAGCGCGGCGACTTAATCGGCTATGTGGGAAGAACCGGGTATGCCACCGGTCCGCATCTGCACTTTGGCGTGTACGACTCGGAGACATTCAAGATCGGCCCGAGTAAATATTGCGGCCCGCAGATGCCATACGGCGGAGACATTAATCCGCTTAATTATCTGCCGACGATTCCGTCATCGGATATCGCTCCCAACAGCGGGGGATTACAACCGGGGGAATAATGCTCTATACTATACAAGAATTATATCGCATCGCCACATGAATACATTACTCATGATGCTTCTGGGCCAAGCCCTTAATCCGGTCGTTTCGTATCTCAAACAGCAGGGCGTTTGGGATTCGTTAGTTGCTTTTTGGACGGCGGCGGGAGGATTTTTTACCGCCGCATACACATGGTTGGGCGCGCGCGTTGATATGGCGTTGGTGTGGCAATGGATAACAATATTTTTTAAATTCACCTTCGCTGTTTTAATCACCCTCTTCCAAATACTCACAAATCTTTTTACATGGTTAACGCAGTATTTTAAATAAAGGAGAGGTAAAAAAATATTAAAACGACATATCCATGATCACACAAAAACAAACGCGCAGTAGCAACGAGGGATTTATTCCGGCGCTACTGCTTATTGTCGCGGCAATTCTTGTCCTTGGTGGCGGAATTTATTATTATCTTCACCTCAAATCATCTCCAACAGGAGCGGCCTCCAACAATACCACCGCTCAGGACAATACAAGCGAATACGCTACGTTAGTGCATAACGATGCGCATACCGTCGTATTGAATTTTACCGCACCAGTTAATCAAAAAGACCTGGTCGGCAACAACATAGAACGGTGCATTGCTAATGCCAGTGTCACAAGTGAAGTTCGCGGTATCACCACCGGAGAGCTACCCATGTGCACATCAACCATAGCCGCTAATAATTTTTCTCTTAGTTATGAAGAACAAACAAGAATGCTAACCATTTCAGACACTTCAAACCCTTCCACGTGGACAAACGGGGATGGTCCGTTTAGAATCGGCTGTGCCGCTTGCGGCGTTTTCATTCACTTTGCAAACATTCATACGCCTACCAGCGATCTTTTGCCGGGATTTAATGTGAATGTGCCATACAAACAAAACTGAACAGCGAGCGCAAATGTCTAGGCCTCTCCGTAAAAAACATCTTTTGTACTCACTTACTCAATAGACAGACATTAAATAATTACTACTGTCGCAAAAGGTATATTGTGCGACATATAGTATATTGCTGAGTGGGCACGGAAAAGCACTCCCCTTGGTCTGTTGGCATTATTTATGCTAGGATTCTGCCCGTATGAATGAATATAAAAACGACCAAGAATTTCTAGAAAATTACGGATACGATATCAATGGCAGCTGGTATCCCCGCGTGACTAAGATCGTTGAAATCAAGGCCAAGCCGGCCCTCTATCGCTTCTATGCCCAGCTCCCCAGCTTTGAGCATGGCGAAGCCATTAAAGAACAGTCAGCCAAGGAAGGAACGGCCGTCCATGAGGCCGTAGAAGCCATCTTAATGGACAAAACAGACATTCCCACCACTTTATCGATAAAGCCCGCCATAGACGCATTTCTGGCGTTTAAAGAGCATTTAAACATTGCCGTGGATCCCTCTTTTGTTGAAAAGCGGGTCGCAAACGCCAAAGAGCGATATGCCGGCACGGTTGATGCTCTGGCGACCATAAACGGAAAATTTGGGATACTGGACATTAAAACCTCCCAGTCGGCCTATCGAGACTATAACCTTCAGACCGCCGCCTATATGGGGGCTTTGCGCGATGAATTTCCTACCCTGTCAACACGATGGATTTTACGGATTGATCAAAATCA
This sequence comes from Candidatus Wolfebacteria bacterium, assembly GCA_027350645.1. Taxonomy (GTDB): domain Bacteria; phylum Patescibacteriota; class Minisyncoccia; order UBA6257; family JAGOQP01; genus DAIEKJ01. The sequence goes on along the minus strand of DAIEKJ010000021.1, from coordinate 4,305 downwards.
AACGTGCATTAAATGCGGAAGCACGATGCGATCAAAGGGAGGGCGAGAAAAAGTTCGATTGATATGGAAGCCGGGAGATTATGCCGTCCGGCGCAAGGCCGAGAGGTGTGAACACGAATGGGCCGATCCCAAAGGAGACGTTGAGCTTGTTGAATCCCCCGTCTGGGAAAATGATTTCCATGCGTTTCTAGGCGCCAAGCGCCTCTGGGAATGGGAACACGAAGAGATACTTAAGAAGATCGGATATCTGTAGATACTATTGAGATAAAAAAACGGGCCGGACAAATTTTGTCGGCCCTATTTCCGTTCCCCACGCGCAGGTCTCCGCTTATACACATTTCTTTTTAATTCCGGATCCTTGCGCGTTTGCTAAGGCGCTAAACGCAAGAGCGAGCGCTCTCCCAAGCCCAGGGGCTAGAACTTGTGCTCCGCCAGAGGTGCTGATTCGAACTCCGCGTCCTATGGTCCCTTGCCCCTCCGGAACGACCGCAATGTACCAATCCCCGTTTTTTCCAGCGGTGATGACCATCTCATTCCCGTCTTCATCATCGCGATCATCGGTGAGGTACCGCACCTCGATGACGGTGGTAGCCGTCCCCTCGCGCGTTTCCTTGACTTCTTCTCTGTGTCGTCGCTCTACCGCCTCAAGAGCATCAATGATGTCACAGTCAAATTCAGTCCCGTCTTGAGGATCTTCTGCGAGCGTCCTGCAGAAGTATTCAATAAGTTTCCGCGTTGTTTTGGCACGACTTCTCGCGACATCTTCTGTGTCTTTAGGGCCAGCCATAACTATCACCTCCTCGTTTTTTAAAAAATACCAATGTTCTATATCAAGAAAAGGGATCGCACGATGCAACCCCCCAGCTTTTTTGAGAATACAACAATGTTATAATTGTGTCAATCTCTCATTTAAATCACCGGGAACCGAACAACTAATTACGGTGCGTTTCTATCACAATCGGCGGTGATGAGGCGTCTCTCCCCCACAGATACCCCAACCCGAAGACGCAGGACATCATGAGCGCGACCACAACAAAGAGCGCCACTTCTTTTTTATAGGTTCCAATCCAGGCACGGATGCGAATGATGTAATCTTGAAGAAACATAGTAATAGTATAGGGGAAAAAAGACGAAGAGGCCTATCCTATTTAAAGAAGTACTTGAAGCGTTTAGTGCCACGCATTCCTTCCTGAGGTAGCCGGACATCTCCAGCGGGTTATGTATTTCTCTAACGGGATTGACTATGTACTGAGTATACGGTATACTCCCCTAGCTGAGCAATAGCCGTTTTCTGCGGCATTATTTTTGAGCTATGGCACATACAAAACAACTCGGATCAACTAAATTAGGACGCGATTCAGCCGCCAAGCGGCTTGGAGTCAAGCGCCAGCAAGGTCAACTCGTTAACGCGGGCGAGATTATTATCCGTCAGCGCGGCATCCAGTATCTTCCCGGTGACAATATCAAGCGCGCCGGTGATGACACGCTGTATGCCGGAAAAGCAGGCACCGTTGAGTTTAAGATGGTCAAAAAGACCGGATTTAACGGACGATCGCGCTACGCGACGAAAGTCAGTGTCAAGCCAAAAGCGTAACAGCCATTAAAAAACAGTGGCCACTTAAAACGCCCTCAAAATGAGAGCGTTTTTATGACAATCAACATTCTCTTTACCCGATTATTTTTCTCCGGAGACATCAACGGTGATAGGAAATGAAGCGCCGTCCCCTCCCCGGCCAAACGTTATTTGGATCTGTTTTTTGCCCAGTTCTTTTATCGGTTTTTCGGCGCAGACGATGTCGTGCTCGTCAATCATACTGCCGCCAGATTGTGTGTGAACGAATGTGAGTACCGCCTTCTCTATTTCCTGATGATGAACTGCGGTAAAAATTTGTCCGTCCTTTCCGGTTTTAACGGTCAGCGCAAAGACCTGTTTTTTAACGAGTGGGATGAACACAACGATTGCCTGCTTTTTTTCCTGCCAACGACGCGCTTCATTCTCATGCTGTGCCTGGATATGCGCAACGACGTCGGCCGTTGCCGGTTTTGCCCACCCCTTGGGCAGGAGAAAATTTTTCGCATGGCCGTCGGCAACATTTTTAATTTCGCCCTTACGGCCCGTTCCCGGAATATCGCGAGTGAGTATTACTTTCATATCCGTGCAGGTTGCGTGGTGGTTATTTATTTATCTGTTGGGTTAAAGCTTTGGCGGCGGCAGTTATCCACTGCTGATCGGCTGCGGTGGGGTTATTCGCATATGCCTGTTCGCTTGGTTCGGGGAGCGCGACCGTCGGCTCAATTCCCTGTTTGTCGATCATGTGTCCCGCCGGCGTGATCCAGTGAGCGATAGTCATTTTCACGAGTCCGCTTTGCGTACCCAGAGAAAGCGGGAAGAGTTGTTGCACGGTTCCCTTGCCGAAGCTTTTTTGTCCCATAATAAGCGCGTTACGGTCGTCCTTGAGCGCGCCAGCAAGAATCTCGGCTGCCGATGCGCTGCCTCCGTTAATCAGCACCGCGACTGGGATAGCGCTCAATATCGACGGTCCCTGAGATGTGTACGTTTGATTTTGCGATGCATTGCGGAAGGCCTCGGTAACAATCGTATCGCCCTGTTTAATAAACAAGCCCCCGATCGCCGTCGCGCCGTCAAGATATCCGCCCGGATTATTCCGCAAGTCGACAATGATTGCCTGCGCGTGATCCGCCACCGCTCGGTAGGCGGCGTTGTAGAAAAGCTGAGGCGCTTGTTCATAAAAATTATCAAGCTTAATGTAAGCAATCGTGCCATTCGGGTCGGCTATGCCGTTCGCGTTCACCATCTTGAAATCCAGAGTCGGAATTTGGATGGTGTCGCGGATGATCGAAAAATCTTTGCTGGTTTTCCATCCTTTGCGGAGAATCGAGAGCGTGACCGTCGTTCCTTTCGGGCCGCGGATAGCGTTTGACGCCTCATCAACTGTCATACTGGCCGTATCAGTTCCGTTGATTTTTAATATGGCATCCTGCGGCATCAAACCAGCCTTATCCGCCGGCGTTCCCTTGAGAGGAGCAATGATAACCACCTGGCCGTCTTTATTGACGCCAATTTCAGCTCCAATGCCCGAAAATTGACCGCTAATCTCCTGTTGAAAATTTTTTGCGTCCTTGGGGTCGAAAAAAACCGTATACGGATCCCCTACGGAACTAACGAGCCCTTGTATGGCGCCATACATAAGCTGCTGATTGTCAGCGGTTGAGCTGGCCGATACGTACTCCGACTTAAGCAGATTCCACACCGTCCAAAACGGAGAGAAATCGGTGACTTCTTGATTCGCATTCGGATTTGAAACGCCCTGGACAACAATGGTCCGCGTCTGATGGTAACCAAGAGAAAATCCAGCCCAGTACGACATACCGATAACGATCGCCGCGCCAACGATACCGGCGGTAAAAACGATTCCTTTTCTCGCGTTGAAATGATTAAACAAACTTTTGATTTTCATAATGACCTGTATAATATCACGGTCGGCGCCTCAAGCACAACATCAGGAGAGGTGGCAATATTTCCTTTCGTATAGTATCATAATGAGCATTAACGCAGGCTGATATATGGACAAAGAAGAGTATTTATCTCTATTAAACAGACGAGCCAAAGAAAGCCGGTCCTATCGCGCTTTTCAAACAACGGGAACCGACATTGCCGATATTTTTGGAGATCAAAAACACATTGCCCTATACATAAAGATCGCCAAAACGGTTGACGGTCAGACCCTTTTGCAAACCGCCAAGCTGATTGTACAAAACAAAAATGTGCGCAACCCAGGGGCGTATTTTATGCACATCGCCAAAGAAAAGGGGTGGCTGGCGCCAAGCGGCGCGCCCCACCAGCCGAAAACGGCACCGCGAAAAAAAACAATCACCACAAAAAAACAAAAAACGCTATGACGATCATCACTCCGGCACAAAAGCATATGTGGACGATCTTTCATCCCGACGAAGAGAAGCTCTTGCGGCATCCGGTTCTGCCGTTTGATTTTTCCGCTCATACCAAAAAAGAGATCGAGGAGTTTGTGAACCACATGCGAGCAATGATGGTGCGTCACAACGGGATCGGTCTTTCGGCAAATCAAATCGGCTTGAATATGAGCCTATTTGTGTGCCAACTGCCATCACCGGATGGAAAGGGATACACCGGAAAATTCTATGCGGTTTTTAATCCGCGTATTACCTCGCGCGGGGGAAGAAAGATCCCCGATTCGGAAGGTTGTTTGAGCGTACCTGGGTATTATGGGGACATCGATCGGTCAGAGCGCGTAACCCTCGAAGGGT
>DAIEKJ010000020.1 GCA_027350645.1 Candidatus Wolfebacteria bacterium | reverse complement strand
TAGAACCCTGCGAGGTGCCGTACTGATTCTGGGCATCAACGCGGAAGTAGTAGGTAGTGTTCGAAAGCAAATTAGTAAGACCCGAAGAGACCTGCTGAGCGGTTGTTCCCGATCCGGCATTCTGTTGGACAGTGGTGTTACCAAGATTTTGCGTTGTGCCGTATTCGAACCAATAGGTTGCGGTGGCGCCGTTGGGATTGACGCTTCCGTTAAGCGTCGCCGAGGTCTGCTGGACGTTCGTCGCCGCATTGGTGATAACAATGGGCGCGCTGCCCTGCTGGCCGCCGGTGGTAAAGCTCAAGATAGAACCCTGCGAGGTGCCGTACTGATTCTGCGCATCAACGCGGAAGTAGTAGGTGGTGTTGGGAGACAACGAGGACACAGGAAGAGTTACTTGCTGAGCCGAAGTTCCCGAACCAATATCTTGAGACGGAGATTGGCTTCCCAATGACTGTGTTGTCCCGATCTCAAACCAGTATTGCGTGTCAGCGCCGTTGGGATTGACGCTTCCGTTAAGCGTCGCCGAGGTCTGCTGGACGTTCGTCGCCGCCAGCGTTTGCACAATCGGAGTGTTGCCCTGCTGTCCCGACGTGGTAAAACTCATGGTGTTTCCCTGAACTGTCCCATACTGATTCTGTGCGTCAATACGGAAATAGTAGGTGGTGTTGGCAACCAGGCTGGTCAATGAAGCCGACACCGACTGTGCCGATGTTCCCGTACCGGCATTCTGCTGCGAAGTAGTATTGCCAAAACTTTGCGTCGTACCATATTCAAACCAATAGGCTGTGTTGGCACCATTGGGGTTCACCGAACCATTGAGCGTAGCTGACGTTTGCTGAACATTGGTGGCGGCATTTGTTTGTACGGTCGGCGCGCTTCCCTGCGTACCGCTGCCCGCGGCGCGAAATCGAACCACAACGCTTCCCTGAGATGGCCATCCGGGATTAATGGTCCCAATGTTCAAACCAGATGAAAGAACTTCTTGCCCCGTCTGTCCTCCCGGCAACGGTACGGCTGTCTGCGTTTGATTGGGGTACCACAAAACCGCATCATACGCCAATTCGCCGTTTTGCAGTGCTGAATCAAAATAGGCGCTGGCTGATCCTGAGACCATGGACGCATTATCAGCCCATACGTATCCGCTCGCCTGCATGCCATTGCTCACCGGATTAGTAGTCAACCGGACGCGGGTATTTTGTGCCGCCGATGTTCCGGTGTTGTGATAGTAAATAGCAAAGCTGACGTAGTCGCCATTGCGAACGCCGGTGATAGTCTGGGTCCAGCAGGTCGTGCAGCCAGGATTGAGCGTTGAGTTAGTGACACGCAACGTTGCTCGGTCCTGGGGATCGTTATTAAAAGATGCTCCGGCATGAGCGGCGTGCATCGGAACAAAAATCGCCGCAAGTGCCAAAAGCGCGACCAAGCCGATATTCACTTTTTTGAATATGTTTTTCATGTCTGAAAATATAAGATTTTGTAAACGGTATTGTATCATAAAATGATTTTAATGTCAATAACCGTCATAACCACGCATAAAGCTCTCAAAATCGGCACCGATGGCCAACCTTCAGGACTTTAAAATGGCGGCCTGGCAAGAGTGGGGATAGAACCCAAAACATCTTGTCAGGCCAGGTGAACATTAGATCAACGACGGAATCCGCCGCCCCTAAAAGCTGGGGCGGAGGGACGAAATCCTCCACCACCGCGAAAAGCGGGAGTGGGAGGGCGATACGCTGGTGGCCTGTATGCCGGCGCCCGATACTGGGGCGCCGACTGACGCGGCTGGGGGGCACGAGGCGCCGACCAGCCGCGATAGGGCTGCGTTCCGTACCGCGGCGTGTTTTGCCGCGGGACCATTTGGCGAGGCTGGCGCTGAGACGGCACGATCTGCCGTCCGCCACGCTGGCCACTGCCAGATGGCTGCTGGTATCTTTCCCCTCCGCGAGCGGAGGGGCTCCAGGCATCGTTGCCCACGGTAGGACCGTGGGGCGCCTGCGCCTGGCGACCCTGAGACCAGTTCCCCACGGGACCGTGAAAGTCCCGTGCGACCTGAGCCTCAGTGAGAGGCTTGCGAGCCACGGAACTCTCCCCGCGCCCAGCGTTGTTTCTCTGAGCACGAAGACTTGCTCCGGGATCCGTGGGCCCCCCACCAGTACCAGTTCCGCCACCAGTTCCAGATCCGGGATCGGCGGGAGGATCGACGGGACCACCTCCTCCTCCTCGAGGACCACCGGGATTAGTGATGGTCGTCGTAGAGCTGTTAAACGAATTAACGTAGTACGTCTTCGTGATGTACTTGTTCACGAAGACGTCTCCACCACCTCCGCCGCCGTAGTACGCTGGCGACGGATAGTAGACCACGGGGGCAAAGCCATTTCCATACCCACCGTAGCCACCGCCGTCCCAGACCATCCGGTAGGCAAGGCCCTGCCCCAAGCCGCTTGCAAGCGCCTGGGCAAAGGACTGCCCTACCATACCCCAGAAGCCCGGCTGGGCTTCCTGGGAGTATGTGGCGGACTGTTGTTGATAGTCCGCCGTCTGCTGGGGGGGTGCCTCCTCGTCATGGTGGACGTTCACATTAACGTCCACCTCCTGCGGCGGGGCTGGCTGCTGAGCGGGTTGCTCAGTGGGAGCCTGAGCCGCCGCTGCCGGCGGAGTGGGAGTCGCCGGAACCGGTCCCTCTAGGTCCATCACTGGACCCTCCGGGATCCATCCCGTCGGCGCGGTGATTTCGTTTCCGCACCGAGCCACCCACTTTGCCACGTGGGTGGTTTTGTTAACTACGACGAGCTCTCCGGCCTTAAGCCGCTTGCCCGTCGCCACAGCCCCACCCCCACCGATCATGGAAACAATCGGCGAGTCGGAGGCCAACTTGACAATAGCCTCCGTCTGCGGGTTGGGGAGCCGGCTCGAATCCATGGGATTCGAGCCGATCTCGTAGTACTCGCCGTTCGCAAAAACGGCGAGGGTCGCGATGGCCATCACAAGGACGGCCACCAAAAACTTCTTCAACATCCTACACCTCCTCTCGCACTTTGTGCGAGCAGAAGTCCGCCGATGAGGCGGAGTGGTCGCCCGAACGACGCAAGGACCATTCCTCGCGTCGCTTTTTAAACGCCGTTGATCCGAACCCCTTCGGATTTTATTTGTTGATCTAATATTAAATATTAAATTATCAGGGTTCTGTGCTTAGACTATCACAAAATGGTAGAAATGTCAATAATCAGCCCAACAAACGCCATTAACGCAGCGCATCTCTTTTTTATGGCTTTTTCTCTCATTTTTTGACGCATTTTTATTTTTTCATTTTCCATTTTCAATTTTTAATATGCTATACTCAATCCCATGAAATCCGACGCTTTGGGAGATAATCGCGAAGAAATACTCCGCTCAATCCGCGACGATGTCTTAAATCTCACCGCATCCCCCCTCTATGTATACCGCACAGAAAATAATTATTTTCCCGTCATCGGTCAGGGTAGTCACACCGCGCACCTGATGTTTATCGGCGAAGCTCCCGGACGAAACGAGGCGCAGACTGGGCGTCCGTTTTGCGGCGCGGCGGGAAAAATTTTAGACGAACTGTGCGCGTCCATCAATCTTAAACGCGAGGACGTGTACGTCACCAACATCCTCAAAGATCGCCCGCAGGATAACCGCGATCCGCTCCCCGAAGAAATCGAACTTTATGCGCCATTTTTATACCGGCAGATTGAAGCCATTAAACCTCGCGTCATTGCCACGCTGGGGCGATTTTCCATGGCCTACATTATGAAAAAGTTCGGATTGGAAAACGATCTGGCGCCCATCAGTAAAATTCACGGGCGCGTGTTTGAAACGCACTCGCTCTTTGCCCCCAACCTCGTCATTATCCCTCTCTATCATCCGGCCGCCAGCATCTACGACCGCACGCTCAAAGATACGCTCCTTGAGGATTTTCAAGTCATCAAAAAATACATCTAGATCAGCAATATCCTTGCCCATCGCGAGTCACGGTGCCTTAAAATAACATTCTCACATTCTTAAGAATGTGAGAATGTTATTTTTATTAACTGCACTCTTTTTTATCCGCCGATCCGCACGATGCACCTATCTCCAGTGCTATGCTTTAGCATAGCACTGGACCTCATCGTCTGTATGCGTTACCAAAACATAGTACCGAACCGCAATGCCGCACCATACCTGCCGGCGACGCACCACCACGGCCTAGCTAATACGCATATCTCCCTGGCGCAGTACCACGGGCTTGTCGCGCCGAAACGCAATCACCGTCGACGCGCTCCCGGCTAAGTGGCCGGTATCTACATAAACATCTACTGCATTACCAAAATATTTTTTTGCTTCCGCAATTGTTTTTGCCGGCACCTCTCCCTGCCGATTGGCGCTGGGAGCCACCAACGGCCCCGTTTTTTTCAAGAAATCACGCAACGGTTTTCTGTCCGGCACGCGGAAAGCAATCGTCCCCGTTCCACGATGCACATACGCAAATTGTTGTATGCGGCAGGGCAAAACGACGCTCACCTTTCCCGGCCAATACCGCGAGTAAAAATTCTTCTGTGCCGCCGTTGGACGGAGGGCAAACCGCTTCAACTCATCAATGCCGGCAATGAGTACAATCATCGGCTTCCCTTCATCGCGCCCGCGCACCCGATATATCCGCTCAACGGTCTCGGGTATGAGCGCCGATCCCATGATGCCATACAGCGTATCGCTGGGTAGAATTCCAATTCCCCCTAAACGAATTGCCTCCACGATTTTTTTTGAAAATGATTTTGCAATAACCATATTATACTCCATGCGCGCCGCGCCACACCGCCACCGTCCGCGCCACATCCCGGGCATTTGTGGCATGCATCAATTGCATCCGTAGTTCTTTGGCGCCAACAAATCCCGTGGCATAGGCATGCAGGTGTTTTAAGAGATGCGCAAACGACTTCACGCCGTTAAATGATTCTTCAAAAATCTGCGCGTGCAAAACAATCACATTGAGCCTGTCTTCAAGTGACGGGATGATTTCTGAAAAAAACCACGGATATCCCAGAATGCCCCTTCCCACCATGACCCCGTCAACGCCGGACTGATTAATTTTTGCACGCGCGTCATCCATCGTTTTTACATCCCCATTCCCCAGCACCAGCACGCCGCTCCCCTGCGCCATGTGCACGGCGTTGGCGATAACATCCCAGCGTGCCGGAACGTTCGATAATTCTTTCTTGGTGCGCCCGTGAAGAGTGATGGCCGCCGGACGTGCGGCAATCAAAGCGCTCATCCATGATTCAATTTCATTCTTCTCAAATCCAATCCGCGTTTTTACCGATACCGGAAGATTGTCGGCTCCCTCCTTGGTTGCCGCAATAATTTCCTGCGCCAAGCGCGGCTGTCGGATGAGCGCCGCGCCGCCGCCGCTTTTGACCACCGCCTTATCGGGACACCCCATATTAATATCAATTCCGTCAAATCCTCGTTTCCGCACTATCTGTGCCGCCTGATAAAATTTTTCCGGATCGCTTCCCCACACCTGCGCCACCAGCGGCCGCTCAATCTCGGCAAATCGCAAGTAATACCGCACGATTTTTTCATGCGATTTTTCATGGCATAACCCGTCCACCGACACAAATTCGGTGAACAGCGCATCGGGCTTGCCGAGCCGCGCCACCACCTGGCGAAACGCAGTATCCGTCACCTCATGCATCGGCGCCAGCGCCCGTATTGGTTTTTTGATTTTCTGCCAAAAAGACACGGGGAAAGTATACGCCCCCACCTCTCCAAAAACAACGATTAAAAACGGTCCGGCTACGAACGCAGGCGGCGCAAAACATCCGCCTCCACCGCCGCGCGATCAGTGCCGTACTTAAGCATCGCCAACTCTTTGACTTTCTCTCCATACGCCATGTCCATCTTGGGATAGAGTAGAGTGTGGATATTGAACGGCACAGTGGTCTGTCCGCGCACCAGCAGTTTTACGTACGCATTTAAGTTGTCTATGGATATAAGATCGCGCTCTGAAAATACCGGCTCGAACTGTTTAACCAGATACTGCGCGTCGTCGGCGCCGATGCGGAACACCACCATAGACCCCACATTGCCGAATACCGAATCGCGAATTTTTTCCTGCAGTTGCGCAATAAACTGGTGGGCGATGACAAGATTCAAACGGTACTTGCGCGCCTCGGACAAAATTGTGGAGATGGAATCGGTGGTGAAATTCTGGAACTCATCGATGTACAAATTAAAATCTTTCCGTTCGTTTTCCGGCGTGTCGATGCGCGAAAAGGCCGCCATCAGCAGTTTGCCGACGACAATCATTCCCAACAGATTGGCATTAATGTCGCCGATACGCCCCTTAGATAGATTAACCAGGAGTATTTTTTTCTGATCCATTAACTCACGAAACTTAAACGACGACTGCGGCTGTCCGATGATCGGACGCATGTAGTCGTTTCCGATGAAGTTGCTGAACTTAGACGTAATATAGGGAGTCATATTGGCAAGCGATGCCTCTCCGCCGACTTTGTTGGCCTCCTTAGTCCAAAAATCAACCACCACCGGATTGGTAATCCGCTCCAATTTCCGGCTACGGTAATCGCCGTCGGTAAAGATACGCGGCACCTCCATAAGCGTCGCCGGTTCGTTGGGTGCGTCTTCCATTAAAAGTTGGAGCGCATTGCGCATATACAACTCGAACATCGGGCCGCCGGTGGCCTTCAAATCATACAGGCGGTCAAAAATAGAAAGCATCTCGTTGACGACGAATGTTTTCTGCTCCGGCTTATCAAAATCATACTCCAGCATATTAAGCCCGATCGGTTTTTGGACATACCCCGGATCAAAAAGCACCACGTCGTCGGCGCGCTCTTTGGGCACTAACGCCAGCAGTTTTTCCACCAAATCGCCGTGCGGATCCAAAACCGCCACACCTTTCCCCTGCGCGATATCTTCGGCGGCCATGTTGGTGATCAGTGCCGATTTACCGGTACCGGTCTGTCCGATGATATACATATGCCGGCGGCGGTCTTCGTCGGTAACATAGATCGACCGCGCCTCTCCCTTAAACCGGCTCTCGCCGATCTTGGTACCCGAGGTAGGTAAATCAACCGGCGGAGCCGCCTCTTTTGATTTCAGCCATTTGACGCGGGACGAAAGGGTAGTAGACGACGGCAAATGGAACATGCCCGCCAATTCCTCGGTGTTGAGTATCATCGCCTGTCCCTCGTCAAACTCGCGGAACGCGAACTGGTACGCAAGCTTATTAAAATTGCCCGCCTTGACCACCTTGAATTTATTTTTCAGTGGCGATTCGAATTGCGCGAACGCGCCGGCGATGCCGTTGAGCAACCCGTCGGTCTGCAACTGGCTGGCGGTAGACACCAGCACGCGGTAATTCACCTTCAACAGCGGCTTGCCGACTTTTTTTTCAAGCTCTTTAATTGACTCGTCGTCAACGATGGACGGCTTATTTTCCTTTTCTTTCTTTTTGTTTTCCGACTCAAGCAATTTGCCCATCTCCTTAGCCGCCATACCCCCCATCCCCGCGGTCATTTCCTTGAAACTCTTCCCCTTGCGCATCTCGTTGATAATGCCAAATATTTTCTTTTTGTATGAATCGTCGGCGGGACGAATAAGCACTTGAATAGCGATGCCTTCGCCCACTTCGTTCACCCGCGAGAGACCGCTGATAATCGGCGAGAAGGTGTCTCCTTCCGTTTCGACGTAGGTGCGCATCTTGAGCGCATAGTGCGACTGCTGTTTAAGATAGAAACCCGCGTTGATGCCATCGGGGTGGAAAATATTGTACTCCGGCGCCATCTCGACCCGCGCGTCCTTAAAGAGGCCCTCCACCTGGCGGCTCACAAACGGGATCATCGTTTCGTTCACCACAACGTAAAAATGTATTTCCTCGCCGATGTGGTGCACCGCCGCTTCGAGAATAGAAACGTCTTTGTTTGACGTGAGCGCGCTTAATAACTGTTCGGTGAGATTAATCTCTTCCTTGTATCCTCCGCCCCCAGTGCCTTCCTTTTGGTCGTTGTGCTGAGGCAAGCGGATGAGTAAGGGCTTGAGCGACAAGAGCCGGCGCGCGTTTTCTTTCCGTTGGCGGACAAGCGCCCACCAGACACCGGCCACAATTCCCGCACCCACAATCACTCCCCCACCGATAAGCAAAAATACATTCATAGACGATCAGAGAAGATTTTTGGCCTTGAGCACGGCGGCTAATTTCTCGGAGAGCGCGTCGTGAAACGCATCCATAACATACGGGTCTTTGGCGACGCGCGCCTGGGCAATACCCTCAACGATGCCCTTTTCAAGCGTCAGCGCCACCAGGTGCTCCACCTGGACCTTGGCGGCATCGGGAAGTTCTTTGGCATAGGACGGCATATGCGCATCGTCCTGCGCGGGCGCCGGAGAGGCGGATGCAGGCGCGGCGGAAGAAGATGTTTCCCGCGCGTGGCGCGCCAGAATTGAGGAGAGAATTTCCTTGTCGGACTTGTGCGCCGCCTCGGGATTCTCTATGCGTTCTTTTTGCACGGCTTGTGCCAATGCCTCGTAGTTGATAGAATTATTTGAAAATTGTTCTTCCATGCGTATGCGCGTTATAGCAGTGATAAAAAAATACGGGCCGATACTTCTTATCCTTAGTATAGCAATTTTCTTCCGGCTATACAATTTAGGCACCACCCCGCCCGGCCTGTATCCGGACGAGGCCATGAACGGCAACAATGCGGCCGAAGCGTTGGCCACCGGGAACTTCAAAGTTTTCTATCCGGAAAACAACGGCCGCGAAGGGCTGTTTATGAATATCCAGGCGTTGTTTCTACAATGGACCAACACCCACGAAGCATGGGTCCTGCGTCTCCCCAGCGCGCTCTTTGGCATCATGACCGTTTTGGGCGTCTATCTCCTGGCGTGGCAGCTGCTCAAAAAGTACCGCTATGGACCGCTGGCGGCGGGCGCATCATCATTCTTGCTGGCTATCAGTTTCTGGCATATTTTGTTTTCCCGCATCGGCTTTCGCGCCATCATGTCCCCCGCGTTTATGGTGTGGGGTTTGTATCTTCTTTCGCTTGGACTAGAACTGCTTTTTGAAAAAAACAAAGGCATCTGGGGCTGGCTTACGTTAATCGTCGGCGGCGCCGTGTACGGCGGAGGCATGTATTCATATATCGCCTACCGCGTCACGCCGCTATTGGTAATCTTCTTCTTCGCCGCGTACTGGTTTTTCTTCCGCGTTGATTATAAGAAACTTTTCGGCGCGTTTGCGGCATACGTCATACCATCGCTTGCGGTTTTCGCGCCGCTCGGATGGTACTTCTTGAAAAATCCAGCTGATTTTTTCGGGC
>DAIEKJ010000001.1 GCA_027350645.1 Candidatus Wolfebacteria bacterium | reverse complement strand
GGATTCGTCTCAAGATCAAATCGTACGATCATCGGCTTATTGATGCGTCAACGAAACAGATTATTGATACGGCGGTGCGTAACGTCGCCGATATTGTCGGTCCGATTCCCTTGCCCACCGAGATCCGTAAATATACGGTGAATCGATCGACGTTTGTCCACAAAAACTCCCGCGACCAGTTTGAGATGCGGGTGCACAAGCGTTTGATTGAAATACTCAATCCTGGCCAGAAGATCGTGGAGGCGTTAAGCTCGCTGAGTCTTCCGTCCGGCGTTGATATTGAAATCAAGCTGGTTTCATAGTTGGTTCTCGAAAAGAAGTTTCTCTGCCATAAACCCCCTCCGCCTGTACGGGCGGAGGGGGTTTTACGTCTCTGCTTTTCTTAACCGGCGTTTTCCTGTATAACTACTGTATCGTATGCCATCGTCATTCAAAAAAATCGATTGGCAGCTTGCCGCCGCCATTGTTGTGTTGGTGGGAATCGGTTTGACGAGCCTCCTGAGTACGAGGCCGGCGCTTTTTTGGCACCAGTTAGGGTGGATTATTTTGGGGGTCGGCATTGCGTTGTCGGTTGTGTGGATTGATATACGCTCATTCCTTGGGCGCCGGAGTTTTGTGCTGGGAGTGTATCTCTTCTCGCTTGTTCTATTGGGTCTGACCTATGCTTTTGCGCCGGTCATTAAAGGGAACCGAGCGTGGATTTTTATCGGCCCGTTCCAGTTCCAGCCGTCCGAGTTTGCCAAAATAGCGCTCATCGCTATGCTGTCGTATTTTTTCAGCAAGCGGCACATCGGTATTGCTCACTGGCGGACCCTGTTTACCTCGCTGGTGTATGCGGGAATTCCCGCTCTTATTATCGCGTTACAGCCGGAAATGGGATCGGCGCTGCTGTTGGGGGTGGTGTGGTTTGGGTTTATCGTATTTTCCGGACTTCCTCTGCGGCACTTTATCATCTTTCTTCTCGTTGCCGCGGCGCTTGGGACGGGGATGTGGACATTTGGACTCAAAACATACCAAAAGGATCGCATTATCACTCTTGTTGATCCCAACCGCGATCCGCTGGGGGCCAGTTATAATGTCATTCAGTCAAAAATCGCCGTCGGATCGGGAGGGGTGTGGGGACAGGGTTTCCGGCAGGGGACGCAGGTTCAGTTGGGATTTTTGCCCGAAGCTCAGAATGACTTTATTGTTGCGGCTATCGCCGAAGAAGGCGGACTGGTTGGATCGTTGGCGTTGCTGGGGGCGTTTTTGTGGATGATGTGGCGCATTTTGGTTATCGGAGAGCGGATCGAGGGGAACATGGGAAAATTTTTCTGCCTGGGGACCGTTATTCTGTTTTCGGCGCAATTTGTTTTTAACGCCGGATCAGCGCTGGGACTTTTTCCGGTGGTGGGCGTCACCTTTCCGTTTGTCAGTTATGGCGGGTCAAGCATCACGGCCGACTTTCTTTTAATCGGCGTCATTCAGTCGTTATATGCTAAAAAATAAAATAGATCTTTTTTTGGCGTTCGTCGGCGCGCAGGTCCGGCGGTATCGTGCCGTTCTGGCGGTGCTGGCGATTGTTATTGCCGCCGGCATCGGGGGATGGGTGTTTTTTTTGGCGCGGGCTCAAACGCAGACAGTTGATGGCAGTGTGGCACCCGTGGTGTTTTCCATCGCGCCGGGAGAAAATGTTTTTTCAGTCGCCGGTGCGCTGTACGCGCGCGGGGTGATCAGTTCGCCGGCTTTTTTTGTCGCTTATGCGTATGCGGAAGGACTGGCTAATCATCTCCAGGCGGGAACGTATCGGCTCACTGCGCCGCTTTCAACGGGAGCATTGGCGCATCTTTTTGCCGACGGCCCTCCGGAAATTTCAGTACTCGTTCCTCCCGGCGCGACCATAAGGGAAATTGACGCGCTTCTGGCGCGTGACGGCATCATATCAGCCGGCGCGCTGGTGGCGCTGTCTCCTGGATCATTCGTCGGCGAATTTCCTTTTTTGGCGGGAGCAAAAACGCTTGAGGGATTTTTGATGCCCGACACGTACGCGTTTTATCTCAATGAAGATCCGCGGCTGGTGGCGCAAACGATGGTTAAAAATTTTGCCGATCAGACGGGGGGTCTTTTCGGTTCGGCGTCAAGCCAGGCCATTGCGCGGTGGGTGACGATTGCGTCGCTTCTTGAAAAAGAGGTTATTACCGATCGCGATAAGGCGCTGGTGGCCGGCGTTATCGCCAATCGTCTGGCTGACGGGATGCCACTGCAGATCGACGCCTCCGTGCTCTACGGCGCGTGTCAGGGGGTGTTTGTCGGTTGTCCGGCTATTTCGGCCGCCGACATTGCCCAAGACACGCCATACAACACGTATCGCTTGCGCGGTTTGCCGCCCACTCCCATTAGCAATCCGTCGCTTTCGTCGTTGCGCGCGGCGGTGCATCCCATTGCCAATCAGTATCTGTATTATCTCTCCGATCCAAAAACAGGGGCGACTGTTTTTAGCGTGACGTTGGCGCAACATGCGCGCAATCGGCAGACCTACTTAGGTGTCCATTAGCATTTTTCACATATGATTTTTTTCTGGTGGGTTGGTGTCGTGTCGGCGGTTTCTTTGGGCGCCAGCTGGTATGCGCGGCGGTTTGAGCGGGTTGATGCGCTGGTGGGGTTGTACGTGGTCCTGTCTTTAACGGCGCAGATAGCGGCGACAAAAATCATGGCGTTGACCGCATGGGGAATGACGCTTACGGTGCCGGCGGGAATCATCGCCTTTTCTGTTACGTACTTGGTGTCTGATATCGTCAATGAACGTTTTGGCAGAGGCGAGGCCGTGCGCATGATTTTTATTTCGCTCTGTACCCAAGGGGTGGCGTTTCTTATTTTTCTTTTTGCGCTTTTGATGCCGTCGCCATCGTGGTGGGGCGGCCAGGAGGCATTCGCGTCGGTGGTGGGCTTGTCACTGCGGGTTGCCATTGCCGGGTGGGTGGCATTTTTTTTCAGTGAGACGATCGATGCATATCTTTTCGCATGGTTTAAACGTTTGACTGGCGGGCGTCATGTGTGGATGCGCAGCGCGTTAAGCTCTTTGCCGGCGATGGTGGTTGATTCGCTGATTTTTGTCGTCCTTGCTTTTGGGGGCATCGTGCCGATCGCGCCGCTGATTGTCGGCCAGATTATCGCCAAATGGTTTGTTGGGGTTATTGATGTTCCGTTTTTGTACTTGAATCGCGCGGTTCTTTACAGGAGATTGCGCCGGTCCGCAACGGAGGCGCGGTGAGGCTTTTGGTGCGGTTTTTTGGAGAATGGGCCCAAGAGACGATCGGGGACGGGTTATTGCTTGACAAGGGGGATTGAAATAGTGTTTAATACAACTTAGACAACACATAAAAGACGCCAACATCCTCCGCGAGCGCACACGAGGGGGTGTGTCTTTTTTTGCAGCGTTTCATAAAAAATAACCCTACCCCACTTTTTGTGTTATGATGCACAAACTTACGGTCAAGTCGTTCTCACGACATCCGGGCGATTTCGTCGAAAAACCTTATTTCGGCGACATACAAATCAACTCATGGCGGTGGTTCCTGGCGGAAGGCATCAAGGAACTTTTTAAAGAGATATCTCCAATCAGAGATTATACCGGGAAGGAGTTTGAGCTTTATTTTCTTGATTACACGTTTGACGAACCGAAGTTTTCGGAGGAAGAGTCATGGCAAAAAGGATCGACGTACGAGGCCGCGCTGCGCGCCCGCATTCGCCTGGTTCACAGCAAGACGAAAAAGGAAATAGAGCAGGAGGTGTATCTGGGCGACTATCCGATGATGACCGATCGGGGGACGTTTATTCTCAACGGCGTGGAGCGGGTGGTGGTCTCACAGTTCATCCGTTCGGCCGGCGTTTACTTTACCGGACAGCGCGTGAAGGGTAAGAAATATTTTGGCGCCAAGATCATCCCCGATCGGGGGAGCTGGATGGAGTTCGAGACCGAAACCGACGGAACTATCGGCGTTAAGATCGACAAGCATCGCAAAGTGCCGGCGACGGCGCTGTTGCGTATTTTTGGATTGGAAACCAACGACGACATCATTAAGGCGTTTGCCGATGTTGATACGGGGGTGACGCAATATATCCGCGCGTCTTTGAAAAAAGATGCCGCATCCGATCCGATGGCGTCTTATGTGGAAATTTATAAACGGCTGCGGCCGGGAGATTTGGCGACGGCGGAAAACGCAAAGTCGCTCATTGACGGCATGTTTAAGCGTCTGGATCGCTTCAGTCTTTCGGAGGTGGGACGCTTCAAGTTCAACCAGCGTCTGGGGATCGAGGATAAAAAAGTCGACACCCAGCTGATTCGCCTGGAGGATTTAGTGCTCATTATTAAAGAGATTATCCGGCTCAATAACGACGATAATGCTCAGCCGGACGACATCGACAGCTTGTCAAACCGCCGCATCCGCTCGGTGGGGGAGCTTTTGCAGGGGAGAATGCGGGTCGGCTTTGCCCGTCTGCGCAGAATCGTGCAAGATCGCATGTCCACATCCGATTCGCTGACAATGACGCCGATGCAGCTGGTTAACCAGAAGCCGCTCTCGGCGGTTGTGCGGGAATTTCTTATTTCATCCCAGTTGTCGCAGTTTATGGATCAGCAGAATCCGCTGGCCGAATTGGAGCACAAGCGGCGGCTGTCGGCGCTTGGTCCAGGAGGGCTCACGCGGGAACGCGCCGGATTTGAAGTTCGCGATGTGCACGTGTCTCACTATGGGCGCGTCTGTCCGATTGAAACGCCGGAAGGGCAGAACATCGGATTGATCAGCCACTTGGCAAATTTTGCCCGCGTCAACCGCCTTGGATTTTTGGAGACGCCCTATGCGCGCGTGAAGAATGGCAAGGTGATCGGCGAGATCGTGTGGATGGATGCCAACGAAGAGAAAAAATACAAAATAGCCGCTGGAAGCACGGAGCTTGACGCGCGCCATGCGATTGTTTCCGAGATTGTGCGCGCCCGCATCAACGGGGAACCGGGGATGTGTCATCCCGACGAAGTCGATTATATCGATGTGTCGCCTATGCAGGTTATCAGCGCGGCAACCAGCATCATTCCATTTTTGGAACACGACGACGCCAATCGCGCGCTCATGGGATCAAACATGCAGCGCCAGGGCGTCCCGCCGGTGCGTCCGCAAATGCCTCTCGTGGGTACGGGAGCCGAAGAAAAAATCGCTCGAGATTCGGGACGATTGATTTTGGCCAGCGATGATGGAGACGTTATCCAGGCCGATGCGGCGGTCATTGCCGTTAAAACCAAGCAGGGAATTGAAACGCACGAGCTCAAGAAGTTCCGCCGTTCAAACCAGTATACGACCATTAACCAGAAACCGGCGGTGACGGTCGGTCAGCGGGTAAAGAAAGGGGACGTGCTTGCCGATGGTCCGGCGACGGATCACGGCGTGCTGGCCTTGGGGCAAAACTTGCTGGTGGCGTTCATTCCGTTTTTCGGAGGCAACTTTGAAGATGCCATCGTGCTCTCGGAGCGGGTCGCTCAGGAAGACCGCCTGACATCTATTTATATTGAAGATTTTTATTGCGATGTTCGTGATACGAAGCTGGGCCCGGAAGTGACCACATCCGACATTCCTAACGTATCGGAAGAAAAGCTCCGCAATCTTGACGAAGAAGGAGTTATCCGGATTGGCGCAGAAGTGCGGTCGGGAGATATTCTCGTCGGAAAAATTTCACCCAAAGGGGAAACTGAATTGACTGCGGAAGAAAAATTACTGCGGTCTATCTTCGGAGAAAAGGCGCGTGACGTGAAAGACACCTCTCTGTATGTGTCGCACGGAAAATCGGGACGCGTTATCGGCATTAAAGTTTTTTCACGCGAACGGGGCGATAAACTGGAGCCGGGGATTATTAAGCGGATCCAAGTTGAAGTCGCACAGCTGCGCCATGTGCGCGCGGGCGACAAGCTCGCCGGCCGCCACGGAAACAAGGGAGTCATTTCCCAAATCCGTCCGGTTGAAGATATGCCGTACCTTGCCGATGGACGTTCCGTTGATATCGTGCTCAATCCGTTGGGCGTAACGTCGCGTATGAACTTAGGACAGCTTTTGGAAACACACTTGGGACTAGCGGCTCACGCGTTGGGGTATCGGGCGGTAACGCCGGTGTTTGCCGGAGCTACGGAAGCCGATATTCGCGGTGAACTGGCGCGAGCAGGATTTCCCGACGATGGCAAGGCGGTGCTCTACGATGGACGCACCGGAAAGCGGTTTGATCACCGCGCGACGGTCGGGTATATGTACATGATTAAACTGAACCACTTGGTTGAGGATAAGATCCACATGCGGTCCATCGGTCCGTACTCGCTGGTTACCCAGCAGCCGCTGGGCGGCAAGGCGCAATTCGGCGGACAGCGGTTTGGAGAAATGGAAGTATGGGCGCTGGAAGGATATGGATCGGCCTACACTTTGCAGGAAATGCTCACCATCAAATCGGACGATGTGTTGGGCCGCGCAGCCGCGTTTGAAGCCATTGTGAAAGGAGAAAAAATCCGTCCCTCGAATTCTCCAGCGGCGTTTAACGTGCTGGTTAATGAAATCAATGCGCTCGGGTTGAAGGTCGAACCGGTTAAAAAAGAGGATGTGCAAAGTGAATAGGATTTTTAACGTCAACACCATCTTATGTCAATGACCAACGATTTTGACTTCCTGCGGCTCAAGGTTCCTTCTCCCGAAGAAGTTGTTTCCAGTTCGTACGGAGAGGTTACCAAACCAGAGACCATTAACTATCGCACGCAGCGTCCCGAGAAAGACGGTCTTTTTTCCGAGCGGATTTTCGGCCCGACCAAAGATTATCGCTGTTACTGTGGCAAGTTCAAAGGCATCCGCTATAAGGGGACTATCTGCGACAAATGCGGCGTGGAAGTGACGCGTTCCATCGTGCGCCGCGAGCGCATGGGGCACATTAAATTGGCCGCTCCGGTTGCGCATGTATGGTTTCTCAAAACCGGTAATTCAAAAATCGGTTTGTTTTTCGATGCCCCTGCCAACAAGCTTGAGCGGGTTGTGTATTATGCGGCGTATATTGTGATTGCGGTCAACGAACGCAATCGCGCGCAGACGCTGGAGAATCTGGCAAACGAAATGAAGACCCGCAAAGCGGCGGCAAAAACCGAAGAAGAAAAAAAAGCGCTCGAAACGTCTTTCGCGCGCTCGAAAGAATTTTTGTCCGGCGTGTCCGTTGGCACGGTTATTAATGAGGCGGAATACTTCGATTTTGCGTTGCGATTCGGGGATGTGTTCGAAGCGGGGACTGGCGCGGGCGCGTTGCGGAAAATTTTGGAAAAAGTCAATTTAAAAAAGGAGTTGAGCGATACCGAAAAACTTTTTGCCTCAAATATTAAACGCAAGGATACCGCATTCCAGCGCAAGATCACGAATAAACTCCGGCTTTTGCACTCGTTTATTGAAAACGGCATGCGCCCTGAGTGGATGATTATGACCGTGTTGCCGGTGATTCCTCCGGATTTGCGCCCGATGGTGCCCTTAGACGGCGGCCGGTATGCCAGCTCCGATTTGAACGATCTCTATCGTCGCGTCATCAATCGCAATAACCGTCTGCAGAAACTGATGGAATTGCGAGCTCCGGAAATCATCATCACCAACGAAAAGCGCATGTTGCAAGAAGCTGTCGATGCGCTGATTGACAACGCGACGCGCATGGGCCGCCAGCAGATGTCGGCGCAGAACCGCCCGCTCAAATCGCTTGCCGATATTCTCAAGGGCAAGCAGGGGCGTTTCCGTCAAAACTTGTTGGGGAAGCGCGTTGACTATTCTGGTCGCTCGGTTATTGTGGTGGGTCCGGACTTGCGCTTAAACGAATGCGGTCTTCCTAAAAAAATGGCGCTGGAACTTTTTAAGCCGTTTGTTATTCGCGACATTTTAGAGCGCGGTATGGCGCATAATATCAAAAATGCCAATCGCCTCATCGAGCAGGGTATTCCGGAAGTCTGGGAAATTTTAGAAGAGGTTATCAAAGGTAAGGCAGTGCTCTTAAACCGCGCGCCGACGCTGCATCGTTTGGGCATCCAAGCCTTCAAGCCGGTTCTCATTGAAGATCTGGCCATTCGCATTCCGCCCATGGTCTGTTCAGCGTTTAACGCCGACTTCGACGGCGACCAAATGGCCGTCCATCTGCCGCTTTCCGATGAGGCGCAGAAAGAGGCGTGGGAGCGCATGCTTTCTTCTCACAACATCATCAAGCCGTCCAACGGCGATCCGATCGCCATCCCGTCACAGGATATTATTCTCGGGTGTTACTACTTGACCAAGTTGGTCCAGCCGAAAGATTTTGACGAAAAAAATATCCGCGCGTTTTCAGACGCCAAAGAAGCGCTTCTGGCGTTGGAGTTTGGGTTGATAAAAATCAATCAGCCGATTCGCGTGTCGTCGGTTTATGCCGATTCGACCAGCGCGGGGCGGATCATCTTCAACCGCATCATTCCTCCCGAATTTGGCTTTGTGAACGAGGTGATGAATAAAAAGACCTTGCAGAAGCTGATTGCGCGGTACATCGAACAGTTCGGCGTTGAAGATGCCTGGCAGTTTTTGGATGCCATCAAGCGCATGGGATTTGAAAATGCCGCGCTTTCGGGCATTACGTTGAGCGCGTTTGATTTGCGCGTTCCTGAGGCCAAGGAGGGGCTCGTTAAAAAAGCCGAGGCTGAAATAGAAAAAATCATCGAACAGTACGAAAACGGATTTTTCGACGACGAAGAGAAAAAAGCGCGCTCCATCCAGATTTGGGAAAAAACCAAGAAAGAAATCGCCGACCTGGTTCCCGGCGCGTTGACGGAAAACAATTCTTTGTTTGATATGATCGACTCGGGCGCGCGCGGAACGTGGGCTCAGGCCGCGCAGGTGAGCGGCATGAAGGGACTGGTGAATAATCCTCAGGGAGAAACCATTGAACTGCCGGTTATCTCGTCATACAAAGAGGGACTTTCCGTTCTGGAATTTTTCATCAACACGCACGGCGCGCGCAAAGGGTTGACTGATACGGCGCTCAAAACCGCGTCTGCCGGTTATCTGACGCGGCGCATGGTTGATGTCTGCCAGGATGTTATCGTGAATCGGCACGACTGCAAGACGACCGAGGGCGTCGCCGTTGAGCGAGCGGTTGGCGATAAGTATGGATTTTCTTTCGGAACGCGGCTGTTTGGCCGCACGCTCGCCAAGGATGTTAAGGAGGGTAACAAAATCATCGCGCGTGCCGGTGCGATCATTGATCGGGTGAGCGCCGATGCAATTGCAAAATCATCGGCTCCGTCGGTGATTGTTCGTTCACCAATGCGCTGCAAATCGCTGTATGGCATTTGTACTAAGTGTTATGGGCTTGATCTGGGACGTTTGAGTGAGGTAAAGCGGGGTGAGGCGGTTGGTATTATCGCGGCCCAGTCCATCGGGGAGCCGGGAACTCAGTTGACGCTGCGTACGTTTCATAGCGGTGGCGTTGCCGAAAAAGATATTACTTCCGGACTTCCTCGCGTCGAAGAAATTCTTGAAGTCCGTCCCCCGAAAGGAAAAGCGGCGTTGGCCGAAGATGACGGGACGGTTGAAGACATCGAAGACCGCGGATCGCTGCGCATCGTTAAGGTGAGCATCACTAAGCGGGTGAAGGGGAAGCGCGCCAAAAAGATTATCGAATACTCGGCGCCGCGCACCGTCACAATGTTTGTTTCCATCGGAGACAAGGTGGTCAAGGGTCAGCAGTTGTTTGAGGGGAGCGTTGATTTGCGCGAAATGTTCCAGCTCCGCGGCCGCGAAGCTGCCGAGCAGTACATTATCAACGAGATACAGAAAATTTATGTTTCCAACGGAAACGTTATCAACGATAAACACATTGAAGTGATCGCCAGCCGGATGTTCTCGCGGGTCAGCGTGAAGGATCCGGGTGACAGCACGTTCATCTCCGGACAAGTCGTCGATCGCTCTCATTTTCTTGAGGTGAACCGCCGTCTGCGCCAACAGGGGGCGACGTTAGCAAAGGCAAAACAGCTTTTGCTGGGTATCACCCGCGCGGCGCTCTCAACCGAAAGCTTTTTGTCAGCCGCCTCATTCCAAGAAACGGCTCGCGTGTTGGTCAATGCCGCCACCGATGGGAAAGTTGACAAGCTTCGCGGTTTGAAAGAGAACGTCATTATCGGGCGTCTGATCCCTGCCGGTACCGGTTACGCGCACTCGCATCCGGACGCTGATGCTGATGAATTGGACGAATCAAAGGTTGCCGGCACGCCGGATGCCAATGAAGACGAAGCGGCCTCTTGAGTTATTAAAAACGATGTGCTATCGTGAGGCGGCAAAATCAGTCATTGTATGCTATGAATAACGACTACGAAACAAAAGAATACGAGCTAACCCTTCTGCTTAAAGAAGAGGCGGGGCTTCAAAACGTGCAGGGAATTTTACGCGAGGCGGGTCTTGATATTGCTCATCAGACCGAGCTAAAGCACATCGCGTTGGCCTATCCCATCAAAAAGGAAACGATGGCTTATATGACCACGATGCGGTGTGTCGCGACGCCCGAAACGGATCTTAAGGAAATGCGCAAGCGTCTCGAGGTTTCTCCGCAGTGTCTCCGGTTTCTCTTAATCGCGCATCCGATTGCGCCGGTGGTCCGGTTGCCGCGCTTGCACGATGCGACGCACGCGCCTCACCTCCATCAGACCGCGGTTGGGGCATCGCAGGAAGAGCAGCACAAGGGAGAAGTGGTGAGCAACGAAGAATTGGAAAAGAAACTTGAAGAGATTTTACAATAACCATTGCCGCACCCGATTAAGGGCGGCGCATCACTATGAATCTCAATAAAGTATTTATCGTCGGTCGCGTCACATCGGATCTCGTCCTCAAGGCCACGCCGACCGGGCAGGCAGTTACCAATTTTTCAGTCGCAACCAATCGCGTCTGGACCGACAAGGCCGGCGCCAAACAGGAAGAGGCGGAATTTCATAATGTTGTCGTGTGGGGGCGGCAAGCCGAGCTGGCCAGTCAGTTTCTTTCCAAGGGGAGCCTGGTGCTGGTTGAGGGGCGTCTGCGCACGCGCAGTTGGAAGGATGCACAAAATCAGAATCATAAAGTGACCGAGATTGTCGCCGAACGGTTGCAGTTTGGGCCTCGGTCGGCCAATAGCGGCGCGGCGCCGACGGGAACAGCGCGGCCAAACACTCCTGCTCCGGCGGCCCGCAAAGAAGCGTTTGAGGATTCGCTTGAAGAAAATATCCCCGAAATTTCATTGGATGAAGAAGATATTAAACCCGAAGATCTGCCATTTTAACAAGTATGCGTACGACACAGAAAACAGCGGCAAAAGCGACACAGTGTTTCTTCTGCTCGCAAAACTACAAAGATATCGATTACAAAGACGTTCCGTTGTTGCGTCGGTTTATTTCCTCTCAGGGGAAAATAGTCGATCCGCAGCACACCAGCACGTGCGCAAAGCATCAGCGCGCGCTGGCGCAGGCGATTAAGCGGGCGCGGTTCCTTGGATTGCTTTCCTACGTTAAGAAATACTAATGCTTTGTCGGGTCGGTAGAACGCGTGCATCTGGGCACGCGTTTTGCTATACTGCTTCTCATCATTATGCACGCGTTTGATGTTTCCCTTTTTTGGTTTATTTTTCGGAGTGCGCAAAATCCATGGGTGTCGTGGTTTGCGATCTTTTGCGCCGAGTATTTGATCGTGGTGCTGGGAGCAGTGTTTCTTGTCGCATTAGCCCGCGAACGGAGCCGGAAGAAGCAAGCGTATCTTTTTCTCTTTGCTGTGGCCGGCGAAGTGCTGGCTCGCGGCTTTATTGCGGAGGCATTTTATTTCATCTTCAACCGCGCGCGGCCATTTGTTGAGTTGTCCGTAACGACGCTGGTGCATCATGCTCCCACGGCGTCATTTCCATCGGGGCACGCGACCTTCTCTTTCTTCTTGGCGTTTGCGCTTTTTCTGTACAATAAAAAATGGGGCTGGGCGGGAACAATTATGGCGGTTCTTATTGCCTGGGGGAGAGTGGCGGTGGGCGTTCATTGGCCTAGCGATGTTGTTGGCGGCGCGGTGATTGCCGGATTGGTTTTTTGGGCGATGGTAAAGTGGTTGCCCAGGGAGAAGGGAATTGGAGAAGGGGTGAGGGTAGAGAATGATTTGAGCACCTCAATCTAGGCACACAAAAAATGACCCCTGACGGGGCCATTCTTTTATGTGCCTAGGGAGGGGAATCTCACCGCTCACCCCCGACCCCCGCTTAAGAAACCTTCGGGTTTCTTACGTCGCTTCGCTCCTATTTTCCAACACGGGGGTTCGTAGTTTGAGCACCTCAATCTAAGCACACAAAAAATGACCCCTGACGGGGCCATTCTTTTATGTGCCTAGGGAGGGACTCGAACCCTCATCCCTTTCGAGACACGATTTTGAGTCGTGCGCGTATACCAATTCCGCCACCTAGGCAAATAATTCTCGGCAGGGCCTGGGTCAAAAAATTGTCCTCGGTGGCGGCCCAGAGAGCTTTTGCTCCCGTTCCGACTTATTGTCGGAACCCACCTAGGCAAATAAACAACCAACAACGTACGACGAACAACGCCCGATCATTCCCCGTTGTTTGTGGTGGATTGTCTGTCGTTCGTTTTTTCTCGGTTGATACTATCATTCTTTTGCGTTACAATCAACGGTAATGGCGCGCGTTATCGCAATCTGTAATCAAAAGGGGGGCGTGGGAAAAACGACAACTGCCGTTAATCTTGGCGCATACTTGGCGGCATTGGGGAGGAAGGTGCTTATCGTTGATTTTGATCCGCAGGGGAATGCGTCCTCGGGTTTAGGCATCTCGCCGCGTTTTTTGCAGGAAAGCATTTATCACGCGTTGTTTGGCTATATCGAACACGATAAGGTGATCAAACCGACGGCGCTTTTGAATCTGCACATTGCTCCGGCCAGTCCCGATTTGGCGGGCGCATTAATTGAGCTCATTGAAGTCCCCGAACGGGAGTTTGTTTTGCGCCGTCTGCTCAACCGCGTGCGCCACCAGTACCAGTACATTCTCATCGATCTGCCGCCCAGCTTGAGCTTGCTGGCGATTAACGGTTTGATCGCCGCCGACGAAGTGCTTATTCCCATCCAATCGGAGTACTACAGTCTGGAGGGCTTGAGCCAATTGCTCGAGACGGTTGATCTGATTAATAAAAATTTAGGAACCAGCATTCACATTGCCGGTGCGGTGCTGACGATGTATAATAAGCGCGAAACATTGAGCCGCGATGTGGCGCGGGAAGTGCGCAAACATTTTCCCCACCATGTGTACAGTACCGAAATCCCGCGGTCGGTCTCGCTGGCCGAGGCGCCCAGTTTTTCCAAGCCGGTGATTCTGTACGATCCGCATTGCGCGGGTGCTAAGGCCTATGAATTGCTGGCGCGCGAAATTGTGGCGCAGGAAGGCGCCGATCCGTTTCATACCATTTACAACAGCGTTGGGCGCGTTGAACTCAAATAACCTATATATATGTTGGGACGAGGACTTGAATCATTGATTCCGAATAAGAAGGGAGGAGCGCTGGGCGCTTCTTTTGCGCAGGGAGACGATGGGGCGCAGGATGCTTCCGGTAAGGATTTGTCTTCGCGTGGCGCTGGGCGCGGCAATCTTGCTGACGAGGAAATGGCGCCGGCTGATGATGGTCGGGCAGAACCTGCCCTTGATCAGCAATCGGATGAGGAACAGCGCGCGGATGCTTTTCGTTCCGATGCCAGTCGCGTTCCGCATATTTCCGGGCCGATTTTCCACATTGAGATAGAAAAAATAATTCTCAATCCGTATCAACCTCGTACTGATTTTGACCAGGAGGCGCTCAAGGAACTGGCGTCGTCTATCCGCGAGTTTGGCATTCTCCAGCCGCTAGTGGTCTCGAAAATCGAAGAAGAGTCCGAAATCGGCACGCGCGTGACGTATCAGCTGATCGCCGGACAGCGGCGCTTGATGGCGTCAAAACTGCTGGGACTCTCGACGGTGCCGGTGGTTATCCGCAACGCGCTCAAAAAAACGGAAGCGCTCGAGATGGCAATCGTGGAAAATATTCAGCGCGCGGATTTAAATGTGATTGAAACGGCGCGCGCCTATGCGCGACTCTCCGATGAATTTGGTCTGACTCAGCGTGAAATTGCGGCGCGCTTGGGCAAAAGCCGCGAAGTCGTTGCCAACGCGTTGCGCTTGTTGTCGCTGCCCAGCCAGATTCAGGATGCGGTCGGGAGCGGTGCGTTGAGCGAAAGCCAGGCGCGGCTTCTGTTGCAGATTACTGATCCTCAACAACAGAAAGAAATGTTTGCGCAAACCATGGAAGGAGGATTGTCGGTGCGTGATTTAAAAAAACGGATAGTGAAAACAAAAGAAGTTTCCGGTGCAAACGGAGATGCGGCTTTGGTGCAGGGGATACGCGTGGATGATATTGAAATGAAGGGGATCGAAAAGGCGCTTTCGGAATTTTTGGGAACGCCGGTGAGCGTTGAGTTTGCGCGTGGCGGAGGGAAAATCGTCATTCATTTTTATTCGCCCGAAGAAGCAATGGGCATTATGGGAAGAATCAAAAGGGAGGAGATGTAACGAAAAAGGTTGAGGGAGTGGCGGGCGCTAACCAACAACTGGCGACTGGTCTTTGTATCCCAACCCCCGCATTCTCTCTCCTCCGCCCCGATTCTTTTGTCTTTCTCCGCCCCCGGTTGACAGGCCTCTTTGTTTTTGCTACCTTTTCAAGCACTGCCACATTACAACTGCATAGTTCCTAATGTGGGACAGCGCATCGCGCTGTCGTGTTGTTTTGTGAAAATCGTATGGCATTTCTTGTCGCAAAAAAAATCAAAATGGATCAGGTCTGGGGTGAAAACGGCGCCGTTATTCCGGTGACCGTTCTTTCCGCTGGGCCGGTGGTGGTGACGCAGGTTAAGACCAAGGAGAAGGACGGCTACGAAGCGTTCCAGGTTGGTTACGACAATACCGCCAAGCATCTGACTAAATCGGTCGCCGGACATCTGAAGGATCTTGGAAAATTCCGTGTCTTGCGTGAGTTCAAAAAGAATAAAGATGAGGCGTATGCCATAGGGGACACGATTACCGTGTCCGCTTTTGCGCCTGGGGATACGGTGCGTATCACCGGAACTGAAAAGGGGCGTGGCTTCCAGGGCGTGGTCAAGCGGCATGGATTTCATGGCGGCCCCAAAACACATGGACAAAAAAATCGTCATCGGGCATTGGGATCACTGGGACCGACCGCTCCGCAGCGCGTGGTTCCCGGCAAAAAAATGGCCGGACGCATGGGAGGAGAGACGGTGACCATCAGAAATGTTCCTGTGGTTGCCATTGATGCCGAAAAGAACCTCCTTTTTCTCAAAGGATCGATCCCGGGAAGCAATAAAAAAAGCTTAGTGTTGATCCAGAAATAATAAAACCATGGCTCAGATTTCAGTCTACAACTTGGAGGGAAAGGAAAAGGAGACCATTGAGGTTCCCGCCGCGTTTATTCAAACGCCCTGGAACAGCGATTTGGTCCACCAGGCATTGGTAACCCAACAGGCCAACAGCCGCAATACGGTTGCGCACGCCAAAGATCGCAGCGAAGTCCGCGGTGGCGGCAGAAAGCCATGGAAGCAAAAAGGAACGGGGCGCGCTCGACATGGCTCTATCCGCTCTCCCTTGTGGAGTGGTGGCGGCGTGACGCACGGTCCGCTCAAGGACAAGATTTATGCCCGCGCTATTAATAAGAAGATGGCTCAGAAAGCGGTTTTTTCGGTTCTTTCAAAAAAATACGCCGACAAGGAACTTTTTGTCGTTGAAGGGTTTGGCGGCATAACGGCGACAACCAAGAATGTGCGCAAGGCACTGCAGTCGTTTATGAGCGGCCGCGAGAGCATCGGAGTTATTTTTGCAAAAGAGCATGCGCCCCTGCAACGTGGGGTTCGCAATATGCCACGGACGCGCACGATCGCGCCGACGTCGCTCAATATCGTTGATGTGCTGACGCCTAAAAAAATAATTATTGAAAAAGACGCGGTAAAAGAAATCATCGCCCACTACGCGCAGGTGCGCGCGGCCGCATAATCTATCGTATGGCTATTTTTACAAAATCATCCAAAGAGGAAAAGAAGTCGTCCGCGGCGGCAAAACAGCCGGCAGTTCCGCAGGCGATTATTTTGCGCATTCAGCGGCCGCATATCACCGAAAAAGCGCTGCGCTTGTCTGAAAAAAATCAGTATGTTTTCCGCGTGGCTCCGACGGCTACGAAGAGCGAGATAAAGAAGCAGATCAAAAAACTGTATAGCGTTGATCCGGTGCGGGTGCGCAGTATTGTCGGTGAGGAGAAACAGCGCCGCTTGAAAGGTGTTGCCGGAAAGAAGTCGGTGACCAAAAAGATGATCGTTACGATTAAAGCCGGCCAGAAAATAGATCTGGGGGTCCGCTAAACATTTGTTATCACATCTATGATTAAAAAGTATTCTCCCACAACTCCATCGCGCCGGCACATGACCGCGGTTGTCTATCGCGGCACGGTTGCCAAGGGGCATCCGGTCAAAGCGCTGACTGAAAAGTTGCCGACGCATGCCGGGCGCAACAATCAGGGGCGCATTACAACGCGTCATCAGGGTGGCGGCAATAAAAAGCTCTACCGAATGGTTGATTTTAAACAGCGTGAATTGAACGTGCCCGCGCGTGTTGAGGCGATTGAATACGATCCGTATCGCACGGCCTTTATTGCTCGTATTATATATGCCAACGGGAAGCGCAGTTACATTTTGGCTGAAAACACAATGAAAGTCGGCAACACCGTTGTTGTCGGAGATACGGCGCCGCTCAAGGAGGGGAACCGCATGGCGCTCAAGAGCATTCCGGTGGGTTATATGGTGTATAACATCGAATTGATGCCGGGTAAGGGAGGACAGATGGCCAAATCGGCCGGATCATACGCGCAGATTTTGGCGCACGACAATAATTACACCACGCTCAAGATGCCTTCCGGGGAGGTGCGCAAGGTTATGTGGGAAGGGCATGCGTCGCTGGGACAGGTTTCCAATCCGGACAGCGCACTGGTGACAATCGGGAAAGCCGGACGCTCGCGCTGGTTGGGCATTCGTCCAACGGTACGCGGATCGGCGATGAATCCGGTTGATCATCCGTACGGCGGTGGCGAAGGACGCCAGAAGCGCGGCACGCGTCGTCCCAAGACGCTGTGGGGCAAGACGACCGGCGGACACAAAACCCGCAATAAGAAGAAGTATTCAACCAAGCTCATCATCAAGCGTCGCAAATAATCACGTATCACATCTCACTTATACTCTATGTCGCGAAGCACGAAAAAAGGTCCCTATATTGATCAGAAGCTGTTGAAGAAAGTAACAGCGGCAAAGCCCGACAACGGCCCGATTAAAACATGGGCGCGCGGAAGCGAAATTGCTCCTGAAATGGTGGGATATACATTTGCGGTCCACAATGGAAAGGATTTTATCTCGGTGCGGGTAACTGAGGATATGGTGGGACACAAACTGGGCGAGTTTTCAAAGACGCGCAAGTTCGTGAAGCACGGAGGCAAGATGCAGCGCGAAATGGAAAAAGGAACGCCGACAAAACCGGCTGCTCCCGCTAAATAAGATACGAAACATACCGACGTATGGCACCAACAACACCCACAAAGAAAAAAACAGTTGCCGCTCATCCGACCACGACGGTTGTTTTGCGCTATGCCCACCTGGCGCCGCGCAAGACGCGCCTGGTCACTCATCTGATCCAGGGGTTGTCTATTAACAATGCGCAGGCGCAGTTGTTTGCGCTTCCCAATCGCGCCGCCCGCTCGGTTGAGCAGTTATTGCGTTCGGCAATCGCCAGCGCGAAAAATAAAGGCATGAAAGTGGAAGATCTTTTTGTTAAAAGTGCGGTTGCCAATAAGGGTCCGATGATGAAGCGGTGGATGCCGCGCGCCATGGGGCGGGCTACGCCGATTCACAAGGTCATGAGCCACATTACGATTGTACTGGAAGAACGCGCAGGAAAGGGATCGGCATCACGATTCGTCATTGAGACAGCAAAAGCGAAGAAGAAAGAAAAGGAAAAAACACACGCGGCGGCCCACAAAGAAAAATCTTCCAAAGTTCCGGCGCATGACACCGCGGCCAAGGAAGAGAAGGAACGCGAGGTGAAGGAGGGGACGCGCACGGCGGCTCAGACGCAGGAAAAGGGATTTACTAAAAAAGTATTCCGGCGCAAGTCAGTTTAATCACGAGTATGGCTCAAAAAATAAAACCAACAATATTACGGCTTGGCGTTACCAAGGAATGGACATCGCGGTGGTTCCCCAAGCGGTTCAAGTTTGGCGTGATGTTGCAGGAAGACGCGCTGTTGCGCCGTCTCATTACTGCAAAGATCGGTCCCGCCGGAATCGATTCGATTGTTGTTGAAAAAACCGTCCATAACTATAAAATCATTATCCGGGTCGCCAAACCGGGTCTGGTTATCGGCCGCGGCGGCAAGGGCGTGGAAGAATTGACTCATTTGTTGGAGTCCGAGCTGGCCGCGTTCCGTAAAAAGGCGGGGCTAAAAGAGAAAATCGCTCTTAGCATCACCATTGATGAGGTGAAGCGCTATGAAGTTTCTGCCCGCGTGACCGCGCAGAGCATCGCCTGGGATTTTGAAAAACGCATGCCGTATCGCCGCACGATTAAAAAATATCTTGAGCGGGTTATGCAAACCAAGGGCGTACGCGGAGCCAAAATTAAAGTCGGCGGACGTCTGGACGGCGCCGAAATAGCCCGCGTCGAACAATTGTCGTCGGGTAGTCTGCCTTTGCAGACATTGCGCGCCGACATTGATTATGCGGAGGCGACGGCGTTTACGACATATGGCACCATTGGCATCAAGGTGTGGATTTATAAAGGGGACGTATTTAAGAAATAATTCCGAGTATGTTAGCACCAAAGAGAACAAAACATCGGAAGGGTCAAAAGGGACGTTCAAAAAAGCGTTCTGTTGAAACGCGCGGCACGCAGCTGCATTTCGGATCGTATGGCCTTCAGGCAATGTCCATGGCGTACGTCGATTCAAAACAGCTTGAAGCCGGTCGCAAGGCGATTACGCATTTAACAAAGCGCGGCGGCAAGATGTGGATCCGCATTTTCCCCGATAAGCCGATTTCCCAGCGGCCGCCGGAACTGACGATGGGAGGCGGAAAGGGAGCCGTTGATCACTACGCGTTTCCAGTCAAGCCGGGTCGGGTTTTGTATGAAGTTGACGGTCTTCCTGAAAAGGTGGCGATGGATGCCTTGCGTCGCGCCGCTTTCAAGATGCCGGTGAAGTGTCGGATTATTAAAAAGTAATTTTTGACAAAAAGCATTTTTTCGTTAGAATAAGGCACGCAACGCAGGTATGAAAAAAGACGCACAAAAAACAATTATCAGCAAAACGACCGACGAACTGCATATCCTGCGGCGCGCCGCTCAGGAAAAGCTCTCGCAGATGCGGTTTGATTTGCGCGCGGGCAAGACGGCGAATCTGAAAGATTTGCGCGCGGCCAAGAAAGAGATTGCTTTCATTTCAACGATTATCAGCCAAAGAAAACATGAATAACACCGCATCATCACAAACAAATAAACGGCGATTGACCGGAACGGTCGTTTCCGACGCGATGCAGAAAACGCGCGTGGTTGCCGTTGATCGCGCCAAAAAACATCCGCGGTATCAGAAATATTACACGGTGACGACGCGCTTTGCTGCGCATGACGAACAGAACGCGTATCATCGGGGGGATGTGGTTGTCATCGAAGAAACGCGTCCGCTTTCGGCGCGCAAACGGTGGATAATTGTCGAGCGTATCGGTTCGGCTCCGGTTCCTCCCGTTGGTGATACCCTCGGCGACGCCGGGACTGACGAAGAAGCTACCTCATAACACGCGAAAAAAACGATATGATTCAAGAACGATCCATTCTTAAAGTTGCCGACAACTCGGGCGCCAAGACCATCCGCTGTTTTCGCATCTTGGGAGGCACCGGCCGGCACTACGCGCAGATCGGCGATATTATCGTCGCTTCCGTTCAGACCGCTGAGCCGCGCAAGGGCGTTGCCAAAAAAGACATTGTCAAAGCAGTCGTTGTGCGTCAGCGCAATGCGATTCGCCGGCGCGATGGTTCCTACATTCGTTTTGATGAGAATGCCGCCGTATTGATTGACGCCAAGAAGGAACCGCGGGGGACGCGCATTTTTGGTCCGGTGCCGCGCGAGATAAAAGAGCGG
This sequence comes from Candidatus Wolfebacteria bacterium, assembly GCA_027350645.1. Lineage (GTDB taxonomy): Bacteria > Patescibacteriota > Minisyncoccia > UBA6257 > JAGOQP01 > DAIEKJ01. The sequence goes on along the minus strand of DAIEKJ010000001.1, from coordinate 22,231 downwards.
GGTTTTGAAAAAATAGCAACAATGGTTCAGGATATTGTTTAATACCGTACGCATATGCAGACATTTATTATAAAAAAAGGCGATACGGTAAAAATTATCGCCGGCAAGGATCGGGGAAAAACCGGCAAGGTGCTCAAGACCTATCCGGTCCAGGCGCGGGTTTTGGTTGAGGGGATTAATTTGTATACCAAGCACGTGAAGCCGAAGAGCACGAATGAAAAAGGGCAGAAAGTAATTGTGCCGCGTCCGCTGCAAATTTCCAATGCGCAGGTTGTCTGTCCGTCGTGCGGCAAAGCGTCTCGTATCGGGATGCGCGTCACGCAGGGGAAGAAGGAACGCGTCTGCAAGCGGTGCGGCGCGCAGATCTAATGGCTGATGTACGAACGTATGAAAAATACTACGCTTAAAGAATCATATACGAAGGAAATCGCTCCGGCATTGGGGCGCGAGTTGCATTTAAAGAATGTGCATGCCACGCCGCGCATTCAGAAAGTCGTTGTTAACGTCGGCGTTGGACGCGCCGGCCAAGCGGCTAATTTTTCTGACAAGATTCTCCCGGAAATCATCAAGGAATTGTCCGCTATCACCGGCCAGCATCCCGCGCCGCGGGGGGCGAAGAAGTCAATTGCCGGTTTTAAATTGCGTCAGGGACAAGTGGTCGGGCTGCAGGTGACTATGCGCGGATCGCGGATGTATGCTTTTCTGGACAAGATCGTCAAGATAACTTTTCCGCGGGTACGCGATTTTAAAGGCATCGACTTGAAAAACGTCGACAAAAACGGTAATCTCAACTTTGGCTTTCGTGAACACGTCGTGTTTCCTGAAATCAGCCAAGATGCGTCATCGGTTAATTTTGGGTTGCAGGTGACGTGTGTTGCGCATGCCCGGACGCGCGATGATGCGATCGCCCTCTATAAAAAAATGGGCTTTCTCTTTAAGAAGAAATAATACGTATGGCAAAGAAATCAGTCATTGCACGGTCAAAGAAGACGCCAAAATTTTCAACGCGCATCGTCCGCCGATGTTTTCGCTGCGGTCGCAAGCACGGCTATCTGCGGGATTTTGATTTATGCAGAATCTGCTTCCGAGAAATGGCGTCGCGCGGAGAGATTCCCGGTATTAAAAAATCATCTTGGTAAGTATGTATATTCGTCTTCTCACAGAATTGAAAAATGCGCAGGGGGTCGGCAAGGAGCGTTTTAAGACGCCGTATGCGGCATTGGACGAGGGGGTCTTAAATGTGCTGGCAGCGCATCGCCTTATTGCGGGGTTTGAGCGCAAAGGCAAAAATCCAAAACGATATTTTGATATCGCGCTTTCCTATAAGAACGGCACGGGAGCCGTGGGGGGCATTAAAATAGCCAGCACTCCCGGACGCCGCGTGTACGTTCCCTATACGAAAATTCCATCGGTGAAACAGGGACACGGAATTGCGGTGCTGACGACGTCGAAGGGCGTTATGGATGGGGCCACTGCCCGAAAGGAAAAAGTCGGAGGACAAGTGCTCTTCACTATTTGGTAATCGTATCGTCACTCACTATCAACCTATGTCAAAAATCGGAAAAAAACCAATTACCATTCCCGCGGGCGTCACGCTCGAATTTCAGGACGGACACATTGTCGTGGCTGGACCCAAGGGAACATTGCGCGTCCCTAAAATGGACGGTGTTGAAATAACCGTTTCCGGTCAGGAAGCGGTCTTTCAGCCGGTTAACGAAAAGGTGCAGACGCGCATGAACTGGGGGACGGCGCGCTCGCTTTTGGCCGGCGCCATTGAAGGAGTGACGAATGGATATTCAAAAACGCTTGAGATTGAAGGGATTGGATTTAAAGCGGCGGTTGAAGGCAGTGCGCTTCAGTTGAAAGTCGGTTTTTCGCATCCGGTTATTTTCCCGGTTCCTCAAGGCACGTTGATTGCGGTTGATAAAAATAAAATCACGATAACCGGCATTGATAAGCAGATGGTCGGGCAGACTGCCGCTAAAATAAGGAAGATCAAGAAACCCGAACCGTATTTGGGCAAGGGTATTCGCTATGCCGGAGAAGTTATCCGTCGCAAGGCCGGCAAAAAGGCGGGCGCCGGTAAATAATAGAATCATATGACGCAACAGAAAGCTTACAACGAAAAGAAAGAACGTCGCGCCCGTCGCGTGCATGCGCGCATCGTCGGCACGGCGCAACGGCCGCGCATCAGCATTTTCCGCAGCAATGCCCATGTTTTTGTGCAACTGATTGACGATGGGGATGGAAAAACACTAGCCAGCGTTTCCGATTACGGGGCTAAAAAAGCCGGGGCCAAGGCCTCCGCGGCGCGAGTAACCGGCGGTGCGTTGGCGCAGAAGCTGGCAACCGAACTGGCGGCGCAGGCTAAGAAGAGCGCGATTGTTTCGGCGGTGCTTGATCGGGGAGCGTTGCGTTACCACGGATTTGTAAAAACATTTACCGAAGCGATCCGCAAGGAGGGGATACGCATTTAACCACCTATGATGAATCAAAAGCGAAGAGAACGGCCGATGCAGCCCAAGAGCGAATACAAAGAGCGCACCATTGATTTGCGCCGCGTCGCCCGCGTCATGGCGGGAGGCAAGCGTTTTTCGTTCCGCTGCACGCTGATTATCGGCGACGAGAAGGGGAAGGTGGGAGTGGGTATTGCAAAGGGAAAGGATGTCGCGCAGGCAATGGACAAGGCCCGCAATGACGCTAAAAAGCACCTTTTCCGCGTTCCCCTAAAGGGGACGACGATCGCGCACGAAGTGGGGGCAAAGTTCAGCGCGGCCAAGGTTATTATCAAACCGGCGCAGAAAGGATCGGGATTGAAAGCGGGAGGATCGGTGCGCACGGTGTTGTCCATGGCGGGCATTACCGACGCAACCGCGAAATCATTGGGTCGCACAAAAAACAAATTAACAAACGCGCTGGCGGCGGCGGAAGCGTTGCGCCAGTTGTTGTAAGATCTATGCAGATTCATACGCTTCGTCCCGCGCATGCACGGCGGGCAGAAAAAAGAATAGGCCGCGGCGGCAAGCGGGGAACGTATTCCGGCCGCGGGCAGAAAGGCCAGAAGGCGCGGGCCGGACACAATATACGTCCGGGATTGCGCGATGTTTTGATCCGTACGCCTAAACTTCGCGGATATGCCAACAAGACGGTTACTGCCGCTTATTCAGTTATAAAAACCGATCGTCTCAACGCGGTAACAGCCGAACGGATTGATCATGCGGCGTTGGTTGCCGCTGGCGTTATTCGCAGTAAGGAACTTCCAAAAATTGTCGCTGGAAAACCGTTAACGGGAGCAAAAACAATTATTGCCATCCCGTGCACGGCCGGCGCCAAAGTCCTCATTGAAAAGGCGGGTGGAAAAATAACCGCCAAAGAATAAATTTCTTACGTATGTTTGAAAAGGTTGCAAGCATTTTCCGGGTGAAGGATCTGCGCACGCGAGTGCTGTTTGTTTTGCTGTGGCTGGTTGTTTTTCGTCTGCTGGCGGCCATTCCTATTCCCGATGTCGACCTGGGGCGGTTGCGGCTGTTTTTGGCCGGCAACCAGCTGTTCGGTTTTCTTGATATTTTTTCTGGAGGCGGACTTTCCAATGTTTCTATCGTGATGCTGACGGTGGGGCCGTATATTACCGCCACCATCGTCATGCAGTTGCTGACGATGATCTTCCCCAAGCTCAAGGAAATGTATTTTGAAGAGGGAGCGACGGGGATGGCAAAATTCAATCGTATTTCAAAATACTTGACGGTGCCGTTGGCCTTTTTGGAAGGATACGGCTTTCTTAATTTACTTGCCTCCCAACAGATTCTGCCGCAAATTTCCGGACTGGCGCTTTTGCGCGATGCGCTGATTATCGCCGCCGGGTCAATGGTGCTGACGTGGATCGGTGATTTGATTACCGAGCAAAACATCGGCAACGGCGTTTCCATCATCATTTTTGCGGGAATTGTGAGCCGTATTCCGACAACTATCCAGCGGATGGTGGCTTCGTTTGACGTGACGATGCTGACCAGCTATGCGGCGTTTGTTTTGGTGGCGGTGCTGGTTATCGCGGGTGTGGTGTTTGTCAACGAAGGGGAGCGCAAGATTCCCATTACCTATGCCAAACGAGTGCGCGGCAATAAATTATATGGCGGTGTTTCCAGTTATCTGCCCATCAAGGTGAATCAGGCCGGCGTTATTCCGATTATCTTTGCTATTTCGGTTCTCCTTTTCCCGCAATTTATCGCGCAGGCGTTTGCGCTTTTTTCAAAAACATGGTCCGTGACGCTGGTGGGATGGGTGAATACGCTTTTTAACAATCAATGGATTTACGCCAGCGTGTATTTTGTGTTGGTGGTGCTCTTTACCTACTTCTATACCGCTGTCACCTTCGATCCGGGAGAGATATCAAAAAACCTGCAGCGGTCTGGGGGATTTATGCTGGGCATCCGCCCCGGCGAGCCGACGACGGAATATCTCAACAAAATCATCACGCGAGTAACGCTTTGGGGTGCTATCTTTTTGGGACTCATCGCCATTCTGCCCAACATTATGATGATTATTACCGGCATCTCTATCTTGTCTATTGGCGGCACGGCGCTCTTAATCGTCGTTTCGGTTGCCTTGGAAATATTAGACAAAGTGAACGCGCAGCTTATAATGAGAGAGTACGAAGGGTTTGAATAACGCATTCTCCTTCCTGCCGTTTCATGGCGCATTCGCCGACATATAAAAAAGCGGTCATCATATTTGGTCCTCCGGGTTCGGGCAAAAGCACGCAGGCGCGGCTGATCGCCGATGCCCAGCATTTGTATCTTTTTGACACCGGACGTTTTTTAGAGAGCGTTGTGCACGATCCGCACCGGCAGACCAATGCCATCGTCAAGCGCGAGCGCGCGCTCTATGATGCGGGAAAGTTGATGACGCCGTCGTTCGTTTTGGATGCCGTGGCGTCCAAGGCGGAGCAGATTGCGACTATCGGAAGCGGTTTGGTTTTTTCAGGATCTCCGCGCACGGCGTATGAGGCATTCGGAGATGCGCGTCATCGCGGACTGGTTGATGATTTGATGCGTTTGTACGGAAAGAAAAACGTTTATTTTTTTGAACTCGCGGTCCCGATTGCCGATGCAAAGAAACGCAATGCCAGCCGGCAAATTTGTTCGGTCTGCGGGTCGCCGATTCTTGGGCTGGTGCATCGTCGTTTATCTCGTTGTCCGTTTTGCGCCGCGCCGCTCATGCGCCGCACCGACGATGCGGCGGGGGTGATTGCGATGCGCATGGAGCAGTATCGTCAGCGTACCGAACCTATTTTCAATGCTCTGCGCGCGCACAAAATGACCGTCGCGCGCGTGGATGGGAGCCGGCTGCCATACGAAGTTTTCAGATCGCTTATGCGGAAAATTTCATGATTCCAATTAAAACCGAATCCGAAATCGACGTGATGGCTCAGGGAGGCGCGGTGCTGGCTACTATTTTGCGCGCCTGCGCCGCACTCGCCGCGCCCGGCGTTACGTTGCTGGATATCGATGCTACGGCGCGCGCCTTGTGCAAAAAATACGGCGTCGAGCCGGCGTTTCTGGGATATCGTCCTGACGGGGCCAGTCATCCATATCCGGCGGCGGTGTGCGCGTCGCTCAACGATGTGGTGGTGCACGGTGTGCCGTATCACCGGCAGTTGCGTTCGGGCGATGTGTTAAAGATTGATATGGGCGTTATCTATCAAGGATTGTATACCGATTCGGCCACGACGGTGGCTATCGGCCCGGTGGCTCCTCTTACCCGCCGGCTCATCGCGTCGACTCGCTCGGCGCTTGAAGCCGGTATTGCCGCTACAAAAGTTGGCGGGCATGTGGGCGATATTGGTTATGCCGTCGAACGGCAGGCGCGCAAGGACGGATTTTTTGTTTTGCGCGGACTTACCGGCCATGGCGTCGGATATGAATTACACGAAGATCCGGTCATTTTTAATTATGGAAAACGCCATGCCGGCCCGGTTCTTAAGGAGGGGATGGTTATCGCCATCGAACCAATGCTTGCGGTGTCCTCGCCCGACATCGTTCAGAACGACGACGAAAGTTACTCCTCAGCCGATGGCAGTATGACGGCTCATTTTGAACATACTATTGCGCTGACCAGTCATGGCAGGCGCGTGCTGACGTAAAGGCGGTTGGCGCGGCGTGTCGGATGGGTGGCATTTGATTTTTGCCCGTAGTATACTGGCGGCATGGGTTCGTTTATGAGTCCGTTGAGCGCGTGGTTGTCCGCATCGGCGTTTTCCGCCGGGGGTATGTGGGGACTGCTGAATGTCGCTGACAGCGCCGACATTATTGCGACGGCTGTTTTTTTGTTTATCATCCTCCGCTTGTTTAAACGGACAAAAACCATTTCCATGGCGGTAACGGTTTTGGTCGTGGTCGTGGTGATCTATGCGGCCTCCTACTGGTTTGGACTCTCCACGCTGGTGCGCATCTTGAAATTGTTGTTAGCTAACATTGTTATTATTCTCGCCATCGTTTTTCAGAAGGAGTTGCGGCGTTTTTTCGAGCTGATAAATGTGCGGCGTCTGGCCAATATTCCCGCACGGATCAAGGATGTTTTCGTCCCGCGTCATCAGCGCGACGCCGTTGAAATGATCGCGCATACCGCCTGGATTTTGTCGGCGTCAAAAACGGGCGCGCTCATAGTCTTCCCTGGAAAGGAATCAATTGAAGGGTCTGTCGCCGAGGGAGTCGATCTTGATGGAAAAATATCCGAACAGCTGTTGCTCAGCATCTTTGATACGTCTTCTCCCGGTCATGACGGCGCGGTGATTGTTGACGGAGACAGTATTAAAAAGTTCGGCGTTTTTCTTCCTTTGTCTGACAAGGAGGGCGTCTCTCAGTTTAAAAAATTCGGCACGCGCCATCGTTCGGCGTTAGGACTTTCCGAACGCAGTGACGCGCTCTGTCTGGTGGTTTCCGAAGAGCGGGGAGAAGTGACGGTATTCCGGGACGGCGAGGCCAGGCTCATGCGTACCGAGGCGGATCTTGTCGGGGCATTGCGTGAATTTTTGGATGAAAATGGAAATATGGCAGGCAATCGGACGCCGGCCGTCTGGCATCGCGTTCTGCGGGGTGTGGGCGCCGATGCCTTGATCGCGCTTGTTATGTCTGCTTCGCTGTGGCTATTTTTAACATACCCAAACCTTGCCATAACGCAGCGTGACTTTGATGTGCATATCGAGGTTGCCAATGTCCCTCCCGGCATGACGATCGATCGGATCCAGCCCACCGAAGCATCGCTTTCCCTTTCGGGCGCGGAGGGAGATTTCAGGCTATTGGATCCCAGCACGGTGCGGGTTGTTGTTGATGCGAGTACTTTTTTGAAGGAACCGTATAAGCCGTACTACTACGTCGGATTGACGCAGGGCAACGCGCGGTATCCCCAGAGTTTTTCATTTGTGTCACTCTCGCCTAAGGGCGTAACCATTGTTCCGTCGGTCTCGTCCACCACAAAGCCGTAATGCGCACCGGTGTGTTGAGGGAAGCGCAAAGAGCGCGTATACTTATCGTATGGCAACAAAACCACGTCTTTCGGTTATTATTCCCGCGCACAACGAAGCCAAGCGTCTTCCTCTAACGCTGATTGATATTGATCGGCATCTGGCGCGCTGGCCGTTTCCCTATGAAATTATCGTCGTTGATAACGCATCGACCGATGCGACCAAGGAAATTGCCAACCGCTTTTCGTCCATTATTAAGAATCTGAAAGTGATCGAATGTCCCGTCAAAGGGAAGGGAGTCGCCGTTCAGAAAGGAATGCTGGAGGCGCGCGGCGATATTCGGCTGTTTGCCGACGCGGACAATTCAACATCCGTTGATCAGTTTTTTAAAATGGAGCACTATTTTAAAGAAGGGTATGACGTTGTCATCGCGTCGCGCTATGTTTCCGGCGCGCGCATGGAACCGCCGCAGGCCTGGTATCGTACATTGGTGCGAGGGAATTTTTTCATCCAATGGATTATTCTTAAAGGCATCAAGGATACGCAGTGTGGATTTAAGGCATTTTCCGAAAAGGCCGCGACGACCATTTTTCCGCTCGCCGATGTTCCTGGTTGGGCGTTTGACATTGAGGTGCTGGCTCTGGCTCGCCACTTCGGATTCCGTATCGCCGAGATGCCGGTGATGTGGGTGAACGATTTTGCCTCGCGGGTCAAGTCGAGCGCGTATCTGCAGGTTTTTTTTGATGTCGTCCGCATACGGCTGCGGTTTGCGCGGGGGTACTATGGGAGGAGCTAACAGGCCGAGTAAGTGATTGACTTTTGGTTGTTTGTCGCGTATAGTTGTCATTCACATAAAAGCATACCGGCAATTTTATCATATCGCATATGGCAGACGCATATCTAAGCAAAGAAAAAATCGAGGAACTAAAGGAGAGGCTCAATCAGCTCAAGACGGGGAGCCGGATTGACATTGCCGAGCGTTTGAAGCGCGCCAAGGAGCACGGAGATCTGTCCGAAAATTTTGAGTACGCGCAGGCCAAAGAGGATCAGGAAAAGCTCGAGCGCGAAATTTTTGATCTTGAGAATCTTCTCAAGGAGGCGCACATTATCACGAAGTCAAAAAACAAAAATGCGGTCAGCGTCGGTTTGACGGTAACATTAAAAAACAAAAAAGGGACGACCGCGCAGTATACGCTGGTGGGATCGCAGGAAGCTGATCCGTTCAACAACAAAATCTCAAATGCATCGCCGATCGGCAAGGCGCTTATCGGCAAGAAAGTCGGTGAACGTGTTTCTATCAAGACGCCCCGAGGAACAGACGTTGAATATACGATCATCCAGATCGACTAATATCAAGCGCGTATGCTTGAAGAAATCATCCGCGAGAGAAAAAAGAAACTGGCACGTTTGCGCGATGCCGGCGTTGATCCGTATCCGGCGCGGTGCGTCCATCCGTCCGAGCCCATCGGCGATCTTTTAACCGACTTTGCCGCGCGCCAAGACGCTCGTCGGTCGGTGTGCGTTGCCGGCCGCGTTCGCGCCGCGCGCGATCAGGGAAAAATCATTTTTTTGGATCTGGAAGATTTTTCCGGTAAAATCCAGATTATTTTGCGCGAAGAAGAAACGGAGCGTTTTTTGCTCTGGCGGGAAACGGTTGATGCCGGCGATCTGATTCTGGCCTGCGGCATCCCGTTGACGACCAAGCGGGGAGAAAAAAGTATCGCGGCCGCGACGGTGGCGATGCTTGCCAAGGCCCTGCGTCCGCTCCCGTCCGACTTCTATGGCCTGGAAGACACGGAGACGCGTCTGCGCCAGCGGTATCTGGATGCGATTCTCAATAAAGAAACGCGCACTCTGTTTGTGCAGAAAGCGGTTTTTTGGAATGCGTTCCGGCAATTTTTGGAGGAGAAAAAATTTATGGCGGTGGAGATGCCGATTTTAGAGGCGACTCCCGGAGGCGCTGAGGCCGAACCGTTTGTGACGCACCACAATGCGTTGGACGAGGATTTTTACCTGCGTATTTCGCTGGAGATCGCGCTCAAAAAAGCGCTGGTGGGGGGATTTGAGCGCGTCTATGAGATTGGCCGCATTTTTCGCAATGAGGGCATTGATGCCGAGCATCTGCAGGATTATACCCAGCTTGAATTTTATTGGGCGTATGCCGATTACCGCGACCTGATGGGTCTGGTGCAAAAAATGTACCGGTTTGTTATCAAAGAAACGTTCGGGACGCTTGAGCGTCCGTGGAAGGAGCAGGTGATTGATTGGGGAAAGGAATGGGCGATGATTGATTACTGCTCGATTTTTGCGCAAAAGAATAACAATCTGCATCCGGTGCGTGCAACCGAAGATGATTTGAAAAAACGAGCGCAGGAGTTGGGGATTGAAATTCCGTTTGGTGCCGCACGCGGACGGGTGATTGACCTTATTTTCAAAAAAACGGTGCGACCGACATTGATACAGCCGTGCTTTCTTGTTGATCCGCCCGCGACCATTGAGCCGTTGGCAAAACGCAAAGAGGGGAATTTGGATGTGGTTGAACGATTCCAGGTGGTTGCGTGCGGAACGGAGCTGGGGAAGGGATTTTCCGAAGCAAACGATCCGGATGATCAGCGAGAACGGTTTGAGGAACAGATGAAACTGCGCGCGACCGGAGACAAAGAAGCGCAGATGCTCGATGAGGATTTTTTGGAAGCGTTGGAATACGGCATGCCGCCCACGGCCGGATTCGGACTCTCCGAGCGGCTTTTTGCAGTGCTTGCCGGAAAGCCGGTACGGGAAACGGTTTTTTTCCCGTCAATGAAACGGAGAAAATAGCAAAGGAGTTTGTAAAGAGCCGCCTGGGGGCGGCTTTTTGCAAATGGACTCTTTTTTGATTATACTCAAGAAACTAACAATCTAGTTCTATGCTTGATGTTGATTTTATTCGTGCCAATGCCGAGGCGGTCAAAGAGATGATGGTGTCGCGCAATAAGACGATCGATACAGTCGATCAGTTTTTGGATGCCGATACGCGTTGGCGGACGCTCATGCAGGAAATAGAAGAAATGCGCGCGTTGCAGAAAAAATTGAGCGCCCAGCGGGAAATCGAGCTGGCAAAATCAAATAAAGCGCAGCTGCAGGACAAGGAAGGGATGCTTGCTGATATTACCGCAGAACGGCGCCGGCTTTTGATGGAAATTCCCAATATGCCGTTTTCGGATGTTGCGCGCGGCAAGGATGAATCGGAAAACGTCGTTCTCAAAACCGTCGGCGATATTCCGGCGTTTGATTTTGAAGTGCGGGATCATATGGAGCTTGGGGAAAAATTAAATATCATCGACACCAAAAAAGCGGCCGATGTTTCGGGGAGCCGGTTTTACTATCTCAAAAATGCTGGCGCGCTATTGGAATTTGCGCTTATTCGTTATGCGATTGACGTGCTTACCAAAGAGGGATTTTCACCAGTGATTGTGCCGGTGATGATTAAGCCCGATGTGTACGAGCGGATGGGGCGGCTTACCGACAGCCAGAAGGAAGAGCGGTATTATCTGGAAAAAGACGACGCCTATCTGGTGGGAAGCGCCGAGCATACCTTGGGGCCATTGCATATGGATGAGTCGTTTCCCGAAAAAGAATTTCCGAAGCGGTACGTTGGATTTTCAACGTGTTTCCGGCGCGAAGCGGGAAGCTACGGCAAGGATACGCGCGGGATCCTGCGCGTCCACCAGTTTGATAAAGTGGAGATGTATGTTTTTGCGCACCCCGAACATTCCGAAGAGGAGCACCGGTTCATGCTTTCCCTGCAGGAAAAACTTTGGCAGGGACTGCGCATTCCGTATCGCGTCGTCGCCATCTGCACCGGCGATATGGGTCCTACCGATGCGCGGCAATTTGATGTTGAGGCGTGGATTCCGTCGCAAAAGACCTATCGCGAAGTAGCGTCATGTTCGAATACCACCACATACCAGACGCGCGGCATCAACACCAAAGTGAAATATGCGGACGGATCGTCCGGTTATGCGCATGCGCTCAACGCGACGGCGCTGGCATTGGGACGCACTATCATTGCGATTTTGGAAAATAACCAGCAATCCGATGGCACGGTGCTCGTCCCCGAAGTATTGCGGGCCTTTATGGGGCTTGATCGCATGCGGCCATGATTGATTACACGCAAACGGAGCGGATGCGGAAACGGCGTAAGAAAAAAATAAGGATGTACGCCATCCTTATTTTTCTTGCGGGCGTCGCGCTAATCGGAGGTATTGCGTATCTGGTGCGCCGGCCGTTTTTCTCGGTGCAGGTCGTAACGGTGGCAATCGATCCTTCCTCGTCGCAGGTTGATACCAGCACGGTGGTGGAAACGGTTGATGCCTTTCTTGATGCGCATAAAAGCATTTTTTTTGGTCCGCGATCGTTTCTTGTGGCGTCGGGGGAGACCAACGCTCTCGCGCAGGCGGTTCTCGCTCATCATCCAGAATGGCAGGACGTGCGGGTGGAGGCACAGTATATGTCGCGATCTTTGGTGGTCACCATCCAGCCGCGTCAGCGGGTGGGGTTGTGGTGCGACGCGGCGCAGTCGTGCGTGTGGTTTGATGCTTCGTGTACGGCGTTTGCTCCCGGGCCGGTGCCGGAAGGAGCGCTGGTTCCTTTTATTACCGACAACCAGGCGCATCCGGTTCCGATCGGATCGTCGATTGTTGATCAGGGAGCGTGCGAGAACGTGCAGAATATTTTTTCATTTCTTGGTGCCGTGCATATCGCCGGCGCGCTGGTTTCCTTTGATGCCGTATCGACTGATGTGACCGCCCGCGCCAGCGGCACGCCGGAGTTTTTATTCAACCTGCGCACCGATCCTTCGTTTGCCATTAACCCGATAGTGCAACAATTGGCTCCGATTTTTAACCGCATTTTGTACATAGATGTCCGTATTCCCGATAGGATTTATTACAAAGAAAAATAATCCGTATCATTTTAAATAAAAACCCCGCGGTGCGGGGTTTTTGCTCAAAGACCGGTTGGGGTCCGGTTATCGGAGGCGGTAAATAAAGATAGACGTTCCGGCGCGCGCGTACGGGTGATCCCAGTCGGAAAGCCATGGGTATTCATCGGCGCTGGTGCGGGTAAAAAGCGCATGCGACTTTGCCGACTCGATGGTGTTGATCGATATGGCCAGCCAGTTGATGCCGTGGTCAGCGGGGTTCCCCATCGCCGAATTCCAGGGTACGGCTACGTCGTTTTCCAGCGTGTATTGCGGATTGCCGCCGCCGAAATAATCAACGGCGATTTTGGAGATGTGGTTCTGCTGGACGTAGGTGTTGAGGCGATAGAGGTCTTGTCCCCAGTCGTAGTTGGAGTCGGTGACAATGTGGTATCCTCCCCAGACGCCGCCGCCCAGCTCGTTGAAGTACGAAAGAAAATACGGAGATGCCAGCGCCGTTTCAAAACATCCCCAGACGACAAGGAGCGTGATGGTGGCGCCTTTAAGAGATACGCGGATGGCGGTTTTCACAAAGCGTCCGACCGCGCGCAATGGCGGTTCGGGCTGGTGCGCGGGTTCTTTAGAGAAGAACCATTTTTTTACCGAGATAGTTGCCAGAATATACATCAGGGGGATGGTTGGCAGGATGTGTCGGAATCCGATATTGAGCGGGCTGTGCATGCTGTAGGCCCAATAGACCACAATAACGGTCAGCATTGACACTTCCGGAAACGCGACGGCCACATACCCCCAGAGGCGTTCCATGCGCGGCGTGACGGATTTTTTTATCGCGCGCCGCACTGCCGCCCATCCGCCGATAAGGAGATAGAGGAGTCCTGGGATTGTTTCTTTTAGAACAAAGACGACCGGGAAATAATACCACCAGCCACCGCCACTGACATTACCCAGGAAGTAGGCGGTGTTGCCTCCGTCGGAACGCTGGATAACCATCAGCACGCCCAGCAGGTATTGTCCAAGGGCGCGGACAACCGGAATGCGCGCCATGATAATATCAACATTAGCCAGACAACGCATCGACGGATGCATGACGCACGTAGACAGCAGAGACGGGTCCGAGCTTCCCGAAAACGACCCAAGGAGGAACGTGGTGTCGCTTGCTTGCCGCTGGATGGGATAGTGCGCGGTAAAGAGCAGGTACGCTCCCCAGACCACGGCGTAGCCGATGGCAAAAATAAGCGCCAGCGAGTATAGATATTTCCACGCCAGTTTCCATGACAACGTGTCTGAAAGTTTTAAGCGGTTTGCGCGCGTGGCGGCAAACCAGTGGATGATCGCCAGAAGAACGGCGATGGGAACCATGAGGACGAGTGAAAATTTCGTTAGTTGCGCCAGGCCGAAAAAAATACCGGCGACCAGGAGAGTTTTTTTTGACGGCGATGCCCAGAACGCATCAAGAACGTACAAGCTTACCAAAAAACCGAGTGCGGCGCCGACGTCGGTGGTCACATAATGGCCGTGCGCCAGGATGTTGGGAGAGAGCGCGATAAAAAATGTCGGCAGAAGCGCCCAAAGGGGTCCCACCAGTTTTCTGCTCCACCAATACACAAAAACGATAAGGCACAGCGTGATGAGGATGGGGAAGAGGCGCGCGATAAAGATGATCGTTTGCGCGCGGTGATCATTAACGCCGTACAGAAAGGCGCCGCCCATGTCCCACTGGCCATTCACCGCGGTTTGCCAAGCGGATGTGTCGGTGGGGAAGGATACATTGGCAAACAACAGCGGGAGGGCTGAAAGCGCCTTGATGAGCGGGGGATGCTCTGGATTGAGGCGGTAATCCAGCTGGCTGACGTAGCCATAACCGGCGGGGATATGCGCCAGTTCGTCCATAATAGCCGAATCGCTCCACGCGCTTCTGACCATAAGGGCCGCGCTTGCAAGAATAATAATGCCCAACAGCAGGATGGAGACGCGCCGGGCAAGCTCGTGGGTTTGGTCGGTAATGCGCGAAAAATAATTCATACGGCGGTGGATAGGTATTACGTTTGCGATAGAGTATACTATAAAAATACCATGCCAGGAAATTTTAGATCGGCAGTGCCCGCGGGGAGCGCCTATGCGTGGACCGCGCACGCGCAGGCAAAGATGCGTTTTTATGGATTGTCTCCGGCGCGGGTGCGGCGGGTTTTGCATAGCCCTCTGCGTATCGAGGAGGGAATCGCTCCCGGAACGGTCGCCGCGCTTCAACCCGCGTCGTATAAAACCAAGGAAGGAAAACGATCCTGGGGTCAGGAAATATGGGTGATGTATAAGATAACCGACCCCGCAAAATCGCTTCGCGATAACGGGGCAGGCAACCGACAACCGACGAGCGACAACACAGAAGAGATGGCGGGAGGGAAACAACAAACGGCTCGCAACGGAGAAAAAGAAGATGGAAAAAAAGATGACAAAGCGCGGACGTGGATTGCGTCAATGCGGCGCGCACTGACCGGAGAGCGAAGAGTGAAAATTATTTCGGCCTGGCGCTATCCGGGAGTCACCAAACCCGGCGCTCCGCTCCCGCAGGAAATTGCCGATGAGATAGAGGAGGCATGGGGGATATGGTAAAATGAGAAGAAATGCAAAATGTAAATATCAAAATGCAAAATAACAGTTCAAAGTTATAAAATAATCAGAAGGCCCGCAGGGTAGCCCCTTTTTCTTGTGTTTCTGTGTCGGGGGGGGGTATAATGGGAGAAATATAAACATCAAACCAAGCCCGCAGGACATCCACTCTTTTACGGTATGATTCGAAAAAACAAAAAGGCATTTCCTTTTATTCGCATCTTTCGCGCAAAGTTCGCATTATTCGCACCGGACAACTCCTCCGCCTTCCCCAGGAGTGTGGCTCTCGAAGAGAGTTTTACGCTCATTGAACTCCTCATCGTTATTGGCATTCTGGCCGTATTAGTTGCTGCGGTCGTTCTTACCCTCAACCCCGCTCAACTCTTAGCCCAAGCCCGAGACAGTAAACGACAACAAGATCTTTCTGCTCTCAACCAAGCCCTCAATACCGTCTACGCCTTAGATCAAACCGTCTCTTTTGGCGCTTCTTCTACTGTCTATACCTCCCTCCCTGACTCTTCTTCCACCTGTGGTTCCTGGGGTCTTCCTTCTCTTCCGTCTGGCTGGAACTATAACTGTGTTTCTACCACCACTCTCCAAAATACCAATGGAACTGGCTGGATCCCCGTTAACTTCCAATCCAATGGGGTTGTTTCTCTCTCCTCTCTTCCCATAGACCCCGTCAATGCCTCTTCCTCTAATCTGTACTATACCTACATCACCGGAGGTTCTTTCAAACTGACCGCTACCATGGAATCAACTAAATATGCCTCTCTGGCTTCCTCTGATGGCGGAACTATATCAGGAGCTCTTGAAATGGGTTCCAACCTTGCTCTGGGACAAGGGGTCTTTCCTTCCGGCTGGATCAGGGTTCCGGGTAATCCCACCTTTGGCACCTCTGACTTCTGGGTGATGAAATATGCGGCAACTTGTTCCGATGCCACCGGCGCGGTTATCAATACCCCAACCGATGGCAATGGATACAATAATGGTGCAACCAACTGTACTCCCACAAACAACCGCCAAATCTCCTCCCTTCCTGGTGGTATCCAGATTGTGGATATTTCCCATACCACCGCCGTTTCCTACTGCCAATCTATCGGTGCGCACCTGATCACTAACGACGAATATATGACCATCGCCACCAATGCCGCCAACCAACCATCCAACTGGACGGGGGGATCGGTCGGATCAGGGGGCATGTACCTAGGCAACGCCAACAATGCCAGCGAGTATCCCGCCGATGCCAACGATGCCAACGGCTATGCGGGAGAAACAAACAAAACCGTCACCAATCCCAACGACGAACGGCGCACTCTTGTTCTCTCCAACGGACAAGTCATCTGGGATCTTTCGGGAAATGTCTGGGAACACGTTGCCAGGAGCATCAATAACGTCGGCGACCTAACCACCGCTATGGCCCTTCCTTCCTGTTCCAATGCGAATGCCGGATGGGAATGGTGCCAATACGGCAATACCACCGCACCCTATATTTCTTCCTGGTCGTCCGATGTGCCTCAGGTCAGCTTCGCTCCTCCCAATTCTTCCTGGAACACCTCTCAAGGCATGGGTCAGGTGTATACGTATGGTACCGGAGCAAATCAGAACACAACCGTCTTTCTTCGCGGCGGCAATTGGAGCTATGGTTCGCTCGATGGGCCCTTTGCGCTGAGCTTGGGTTGGGGCACGGGTGATACGAGCAGCCTTGTGGGGTTCCGCTGTGCCCGGTAGGCTCGTAGCAATCTGTAATCTTGTATCTTCTGTTTGATTTTTATAGCAATAAAATATGCTTGACGATTTTATTCTGTATCAAAAAACGTACGACTTCACACTCTGGTTTTTCCCGATCATTAATTCATTTCCCCAAAAACAGCGGTTTGTTTTGGGACAGCAGATAGAAAATGAATTGGTGGAACTGATAAAAGAAATCAGTATTGCCAATGCCGCCGCGGATAAGCGTTTGGTTTTGCAAAAAATGGCCGTGCGGATAGATCTTCTGCGGATGTTGATCCGGCTGGCAAAAGATCTGAAATTTTTGGGGATCAAGCACTATGCCGTTGCGGCGGAAAAACTGAATGAAATTGGAAAACTGTATGCGGGATGGACGAAGCGATTTTCATAGGTGTGGCAACCAAGGACGAGAACATTTGTGTCGCGTTTTTGATTGCCACGCTTTTGGTGGCGTGGCGGGGGTGCGATCGCGCACAGCGTCTTTCTTCGCGGCGACAATTGGAACAATGGTTCGAACGATGGACCATTTGCGCTGAACTTGAATTGGAACACGGGTAATACGAACAACAATGTGGGGTTCCGCTGTGCCCGGTATACTTTGCTATGGTGATGATCTCACTTGGCCCGAGAAAAGCGTTCATAAACGTTATCCTGCGCCAAGAAGCCTACTGATCACGCTCCTCCTTGAGTAGTTTTGCGTCGATATCCGTTACGTGCGTATCGGTAAGCGAAATAAAAGAGGGAATACAACCCGTTCCCTCGCGCCGTTGTTCTTTTTAAGAGCTCCGGCGCGGGGCCATAGGGTTTTTGTTGTTATGATGTATCTCTATGATCGCGTCGTTGATTTTGCCAATCTGCATCAAGCGTATGTGGCGGCGCGGAAATGCAAGCGGTATCGTCCCTCTGTTCTGAGATTCGGCTTTTGCTTGGAAGAAAACTTGCTCGCGCTTGAGCGGGAGCTGAGGCAAAAAACATATCGGCATGGCGGTTATCGTGAATTTACCGTCGTTGAGGCAAAAAGGCGAACCATCAAAGCGGCGCCGTTCAGCGATCGGGTGGTGCATCACGCGCTGTGCAATGTGATTGAGCCGATTTTTGAGCGAAGTTTTATTTTTGACTCGTATGCGTGCCGGAAGGGCAAGGGGACGCACGCGGCCGTGCGGCGCCTCGAGAAATATATTCATACACTGCGACATACGGCGGCGGATGGAGCATCGTATTGTCTCAAATGTGATATTTCAAAATATTTTGACAGCATTGACCATGATGTTTTGCGTTCATTGATACGGAAGAAAATCCGCGATGAAAATGTTTTGTGGCTGTGCGATGTGATTATTGCCAGCAATGCGCCGGGCATTCCCATCGGAAATCTGACGAGCCAATTATTTGCAAACATATATCTCAATGAACTTGATTATTTCGTAAAGCGCGTATTGCACGAACGATATTATATCCGGTACATGGACGATTTTTTGATTTTGGGAAATGACAAAAAACATTTGCGGGAAGATAAGGAACGCATAGGGATTTTTCTCAGTGAGCGATTGCGATTGCAGTTGCATCCAAAAAAAGCAGAAATTTTCCCGTGTGCGCATGGCATTGATTTTTTGGGATATGTCGTGCGTGATGGGAGGCGGTTGTTGCGCACGACAACGGTGAGGAGATTTTTAAAGAGGCAAAAGCGAGTGCGCGCTTTTGAAGAAAGCGCCGCGGCGGTATCGATGCATGCGGATGGCGGGTATGCGTCGTGGCGCGGATATGCGCATTTTGCTGATGCGTATATGTTGACGCAACGATTGTCGCGCGATGGAGCGATATGAAATTGGTTTGCTTTGATTTATCCCGAGTGATCCTGGGTCGTGAGTGGGATAATTGTCACAAAGCGACTGCCACCGGTGCTATGCTATAGCATAGCACCGGTGGCTGAGAGATTTTTTTAAACGCAGCCAAGTCTCATTTCTCACCAAGTCCTTACGAGTCGCCATTTTACATTTTTCTACGCGCGGTTTACACTTGAAACATGCCTAAAAAAGTTGATGCTAAAAAAATAGATGAGCTGTTGTTGCGGGGAGTGGCGGAGGCAATTGACGCCAAAAGTTTGCGCGTAAAACTGCTTTCCGGGAAAAAATTGCGGGTGAAACTGGGGATCGATCCCACCAGCCCGAACCTGCACCTGGGACGTTCCGTGCCGCTGTTAAAGATGCGCGATTTTCAGGAACTGGGACACAGAGTCGTTTTTATTGTGGGCGATTTTACCGGCGTCATCGGCGACACCTCCGACAAAGAAAGCGAGCGGCCCATGCTGGATGCCAAAACCATTAAAAAAAACCTTGCCACCTACATCAAACAAGCGGGGAAAATCATCGATCTCAACAAAGCCGAGATTCATTATAATTCCGAGTGGCTCAAAAAGTTGACGTATCATGATGTGGCCGAGCATGCCAATATTTTTTCCATTGCCGAATTTATCGCGCGCGAAAATATCAAGAAGCGTCTGGATGCGCAAAAGCGCGTGTCGTTGCGCGAGGTGCTCTATCCACTGATGCAGGGATACGACAGCATCGCCGTTAAGGCCGATGTGGAATTAGGGGGGACCGATCAGCGTTTCAATCTGCTCTCCGGAAGGGAGATGCAGCGGCATTATACTATATCGCCCCAGGATGTGCTGATGACGAATTTGATTATGGGTATTGACGGGCGCAAGATGAGCTCATCGTGGGGGAACACGGTCAATCTGCTGGATGAGCCGGTGCAGATGTTTGGGAAAGTTATGAGTATGGGAGATGAAAATATCGTCTCGTATTTTACGCACTGCACGCGCGTGCCGCTGGAGGCGGTTGACGCCTATAAAAAACAGATGGCGTACGAGCATGTCAATCCACGCGACATTAAAATGATATTGGCGTACGAAATTACGCGGTTGTATTGGGGCGACAACGAGGCGGAGAAGGCGAAAAATAATTTTGTGCAGGCGTTTCAAAAGAAGGAGGCGCCGCAGGATATTGCCAAGATTGCCGCAAAGAAAGGGGAGACCTATTTTTCTCTTTTGTTGCGCGCAGATGTGGCACAGAGCAAATCGGAACTGGCGCGTTTATTTGCTCAGGGGGGTGTGCACGATTTTGACACGGACGAGATAATCGCCAAAGACGATCCGGCGCGCGATGGCACGATTCGCGCGGGGAAGAAAAAGTTTTTTAGAATTGTTTTGAAATAAAAAGAGGCCTTACGGCCTCATGACGAGCGAATGGAGTGTTTTTATTGAATGAGAGCGAGAGTAGTGCTTTCTGGTCCATCGACGTGAATACATGTTGATGTGTTCTTTGGCGGTCCTTCGCACTCCGGACAAAACGGCAGGGGAACTCTTCGAACCTTGCCGGCGCCCGAACAGCGGCTCAATGTGCTGCGGGTATGGATGGAAACTTCGCAGGTTGTCCAGAGGATGCGACGCCCGCACTCTCTGCAGACATAGATGCCCGCATTCTCTATGCAGTGGCCGTTGACCCACGCCCGAATGGTTTGCAGGAATTCCGTCTTACTTTGTTTTGGCTTCGGTGGTTCCATCGCCGCCTCCTATGCGTTATAGTTTTCTGGTTGCTGTAAATATAATAAATCATTTTAGAAAAATGTCAATGTTGTGATGCGTGCCTTGTTTGTGCTAGTGTTTTGCCATGAAACTATCCATCGGCATCGTCGGGCTTCCTAATGTGGGGAAGTCCACGTTGTTTAAACTCCTCACGCAAAACGACGTCGTGATTGCTAACTATCCGTTTGCGACCATCGATCCCAATGTGGGCGTGGTCGAGGTTCCCGATCGGCGCATTGATCAGCTGGCGGCGTTGAGCAAATCAAAAAAGAAAATTCCCGCGGTGGTGGAATTTTATGACATTGCCGGGCTGGTAAAAGGCGCCAGCGAAGGCGAGGGGTTGGGAAACCAGTTTTTGTCGCATATCCGCGAAACACAGGCGATTGTGCAGGTTGTGCGCTGTTTTGGCGGTTCGGACATTATCCACGTGGAAGAGACGATCGATCCAGTGCGCGATATTGCGATTATCAACGGCGAATTGGTCGCTAAAGACAGGGAAAGCGTTTCAAAATGGATGGGCAAACTGGAGGGAGAGGCGCGAACCGGCGACAAGACAAAAATAAAAGAATTGGAATTGGCGAAGAAAGTGGCGACGACACTGGAGGCGGGCGATCCGGCATATTTCTGTGATGCCGAAACCGTGGCGCATCCAGCGATTAAATCGCTCAATCTGCTTACGGCAAAGACGCCGATCTATTTACTCAACGGGACCGAGGCGGATGTCACTGATGCGCTCAAAGAAAAAATACAGGCACTGCGGGCACACTATCTGGTGATGGATCTTTCTGCCGCGCCCGATTTGACTCCCTTGGTGACAAAGGCCTATGAGGTATTGGGACTGATCAGTTTTTTTACGACCGGAGAGGATGAGACGCGCGCGTGGACCATTGTGAACGGCTGGAAAGCGCCGCAAGCGGCCGGCGCCATTCATACCGATTTTGAAAGCAAGTTCATCCGTGCCGAAGTTATTTTTTGGGAAGATTTAATAACGGCTGGCGGGTGGACGCAGGCAAAACAGAAAGGAAAGTTACGCTTAGAAGGGAAGGACTATAGCATGAAGGACGGAGATGTCATCGTGGTGCGGCATGGGTGATTCGGGCGCGGGTTTTTGCGCGAGTGCCGCCGAGAGGTGTTCTGCGGTACTGCTGTCCGATAAAATAGTTGACAACGCATTGTGTTTCTTTGTACGATTATATCCGATGAATACCTATCGCGGTCTGTGGCTGATTACGTTTTTTACTCCCGCACGGCAGGGGTAGGTTTGCATTATTTTGAAACAATCCTAACCCCTGCATTATGCGGGGGTTTTTGTTTCTATAGTTCTTTGGATTTTTTGGCGTGTGGCGCAGAAAAAAGAAAGGAGGCGTCTCGTGGTGGAGCTAGAGAGAGATGACGCACGGGATTTTGAGGAACTGTTTGGCGTGCAACCGGGAAAAAATTGGGGACGGGAATACCACCTCTCCTGTCCGTTCGGCAATCAAAAGGAGCACGTTATTTCCAAGCATCCGAAACTTCCCTGGTTTTGGTGCGCAAATTGCCACCGGTCGTGGTTGGAGCGCAGAGGCGCTGATCCGGTTATGATTCAGCGCATCCAGCTTCTTGTCTAGTACGCCGCGCCCTTTTATCTGCAACGCCCCGACGATATCGTCGGGGCGTATTTTTATCTTTGTGTCTGTTGCGGCGCCAATGGTTTGGCGGCGGACGATGAAGCCACGGGCGGCGGGGGAACCGGCTGGTCTCCCAAATAGAACACGATGGCGTTTTTTGGAATTGTGTTTATGGCGTCGGGGAGGACGTAGTGGACATTCTTGTCTTTCTGCCATTGCGGGAGGAACGTGTTGGTGATAAACATCACGGTTTGCGACGGCATAGGAATGCCGCGCACGTCAACGCCTCCCTGGTTGACGACGACGTATTTGGGGAGCGCCGG
>DAIEKJ010000019.1 GCA_027350645.1 Candidatus Wolfebacteria bacterium | reverse complement strand
CGTTGGTGACGGCGACGCTGGGACCGGGGGTGGTGTGGACGGGCGCGGTGAGCGCCAACACGTCGTCGACGCCGACGTACAATCCTCGCACTCAGCAGATTACCTGGAATCTCGGATCTGTGTCGGGAGGGATTGGCGTTGTTACTACGGGTCCGCAGGCGGTTTTCCAGATTGCTATGACGCCGCAGGCGTATATGGTCAATAATCCTTTTCCGCTGGTTAACGGGGTGACGGTCAGCGCGCACAATCAGTTTATCGACCAGGATGTGACGCAGACGGTTCGCGCGGCCGGATCGCGGGACATTGCCGATCAAAATCTTCCACAGAATTACGATCGGGTTGTTCCGTAACGCTGGTTGCTTTTTAATGCGGCGCGGGTAATATAAGCGGTATGCAGAATGTTTCCATGGAAAAAATAGTGTCGCTGGCAAAACGGCGCGGTTTTGTTTTTCCGAGTTCTGAAATCTACGGCGGTTTTGCTGCAACCTATGATTTTGGCCCGCTGGGATTTCTTCTAAAAAAGAACATTGAGAAAGCATGGCGTCGGTGGAATGTTGAAAGCCGGACGGACATGGTGGAGATCGAAGGCGCGATATTTATGCACCCGCGCGTATGGGAGGCGAGCGGACACGTTGGTGGTTTTGCCGACACACTCGTTGAGGATCTGGTTACGCATAAACGGTATCGCGCTGACCACTTGATTGAAGAAGCTGGAATTATGGCGAGTGCTGGCGGGCTTTCGCTCCAGGAGATTAACGACGTCATAGAAGCCAACAAATTAAAGAGTCCCGACGGCAATCCGTTATCTAAGTCAAAAAAATTTAACCAGTTGGTCAAGACTCATCTTGGTGCCACCGAAGACGATACGACGCTGGTGTATCTGAAGGGTGAAAGTTGTCAAAACATCTACCTGGATTACAAGATGGTCCAGGAGACTATGAG
Organism: Candidatus Wolfebacteria bacterium; assembly: GCA_027350645.1. GTDB lineage: Bacteria > Patescibacteriota > Minisyncoccia > UBA6257 > JAGOQP01 > DAIEKJ01. Next base: position 8,658 of record DAIEKJ010000019.1, on the reverse strand, counting down.
ATTAAAGCTGCCGTTCGGCATCGCTCAAATCGGCAAAGCCTTTCGGAATGAGATAACGGTAAAGAATTTTCTTTTCAGAACGCGCGAATTTGAACAAATGGACGTGCAATATTTTTGCCGGCCCAAGGATGCAGGCGGTTATTATGACGAATGGAAGAAAAATCGCTGGGATTTTTACACGCAGTGCATGGGTTTTGATAAAGCGAATGTGCGCTGGCGTCAGCACGAGAAAAACGAGAAGGCTTTTTATGCGACCGATGCGTGGGACATCGAGTATAAATTTGGTGAGCTGGATTTTAAGGAGGTTGAGGGTGTCCATCATCGGGGGAGCTATGATTTGGATCAGCACGCCAAATTTTCCGGGAAAGACCTTTCCTACTTAGACGAAGAGACGGGGGAGCGTTTCAATCCGTACATAATCGAATGCTCCGGGGGCTTTAACCGGTTGTTTTTGGCGTGCCTGTTCGAGTTTTACCGCGAAGAAGAGGATCGTACAGTCTTGTCTTTCCCTGCAAAACTCGCGCCATATAAAGCTGCAGTGTTTCCGCTTTTAAGGAATAAACCAGATCTTGTCGCGCGCGCCAAGAGCATTTTTGACCTTCTGCGCGCTGAGCATATGGTTGCCTGGGATGACCGTGGTAATATCGGAAAACGATATTATGCACAAGATGAAATCGGCACGCCGTTCTGCATCACTGTTGATTTTCAAACGCTGGACGACGATACCGTCACCGTGCGCGATCGCGACACCGCGACGCAGAAACGGGTGGCGGTCGGCGAGCTTGCCGATTTTTTGCGTCAACGGTAAATTCGTTTTCCCCAAACCGCGTATTTCCTTGTGCTTTTATTGGTTGACATGCTATACTCAAAACATCACCTAGTGCAAAGGTCGACATTACTAACTGAGATATCTATTTGTATTTCGTATGAAGAAACCAGAATTGGTTGAGGTAGTGATGAAGGCGGCTGATATTGAAGTCAAAAAGCAGGCACTGGCCGCTGTTGACGGAATTTTTGACGCCATCGTCAAGGAATTGAGCAAGGGCGGAGAGGTTTCTATCCCGGGCTTTGGCGTGTTCCGCGTTTCTAAGCGCGCCGCGCGCGAGGGCATTAACCCGCGCACCGGTGAGAAGATCCAGATCGCCGCATCCATCAAGCCGAAATTCCGCGCCGCCAAGGCGTTGAAAGAAGCTGTTCAATAATACGTGCGCACGTGCGTAGAAAAAATCCCCTCGACATTTGTCGGGGGATTTTTGTTTTTCTGCTTTAGTTGTTTGTCGTTGAGTACCCGCTGTCGGGCGCCTGTTCTTCTCTTGCAAAGCAATCGCGCGAGATGAGATGCCCGTCGGCGATCGTTCGTTTCTACAGATATTTGTTTACGTTCTGGCTCATGTTCATAAAGATCGCGTATGCGCTTTGGATGTCATTGAGCGATTCAACGACGAGCGATTCGATGTAGGAGCGCATCTGCGTTGTCGATGGCGTCGGAACGGTCGGGGGAACGCTTGGAGTTGATGTTGATGTCGGGGAGAGCAAAGGGGTTGATGAGACGTCGGCGGTACTCGTGGCGGATGTGCTGGTCGGAGTGGTGGTTGCCGGCGTCGACGATGCTTCCCACTGCGCTATCTGCTGGGCCAGATTTTCCATAAAGGTCTGCGTGCCGGTATCGGTTTGATCGGCATACATATTTAACGTAATGGATTGAGCCATGTCATTGGCGCGGTGGGCGTCGGTGATGAGCGATGCGGCCTGGGTATATTGTGTTTTGAGCCACGGATTTTGCGTGAGGCCCTTGGTATAGATTTTGTCTACATCCGACCCCACTTTTTTTGTCCGCGCGTCGGCGATGCCGAGAATGTCTTTGATATTAAACGTTGTCAGTACGGTCTGGATGTGTTTGATGTCCGGATCGATGGTATTTGTTTTTTGTTTCTCCATGGCGGCGGCAATCGAGCGGATGTCATCGTTGGTCATCTGAGGGTTGGTGGCAATGGCGTCGCTGATGGTCTGGTAGTAGTGTTCATTGGCGTCCAACAGGGCGTTAAATCCATCCACGACATTCTGCCAGTCGGCGGTCTGAGGGATGGGGGCTTGGGCGATTTGGGCGCGCACGTTGTCGATTTGGGCATCCGAAACCGAGATGACGTCGGTTATGATTTTCTTTTTGATGTCGATTTCGAGCTGCAGTTTCTGCGTGTCGGGAATTCCCGATTGATCCATGAGTTGGAACAGGTTGTTTACCTCCTGTTGTGTTTTTGAAAGCTGGTCCTGGACGTTGGCGGTGTCGGCGCGGGCGATAGCCGGGCCCATTGCCGCGCCCATCAAAACGACGGCGGCAACAAGCGCCATTCCAGCGGCGCGCGCGGAATGCGCGGCAGAATAAGAACGGTGTGGTAAAAATCGCGTCATGGTCGTGATGTTATTTTTGCAATGTTTGTAATATGTCTTGTATTTGCTGGCTGGTAGCGTCGGTGTCGGTCGGGGACATGGTTTGGATCTGTTCGGTGTCATTCGAGATGGCCGTGGTGTTTAAATGGTTGAGCGGCGAAGCGGCAACCTGATTGAGCGCATGCGCGCTGGCCTGCGACGCGGTGTCAAAGTAGTTCAGTTGCGAGAGTTGGATCGTGATCGTGCCGTTGATCATATCCGCCTCGGCGACTATTTTTTCCTGGTTGAGTCCGGGGAGAAACAGGGGAGAAAAATACTGGCTTCCGTATAAAAGTCCCGCCACAACAACGGCGGTTCCCGCCGCAAACAGCGCGGTGCGCACGATGATGACGACGGTGCGGTGGGTCCGCATGGATCCCAGCGCCGCATCCGGTTCGGTTGCGCGCGGGGAAGCGAGAATCAACCGTCGCGAGCGTGCGGAAAAATCCTGACTGGGCGCAAGGGCGGTTAGGTGGCGCAATTGGCTGATGATGGATGACGAAATGGGACGCATACGGAAAATGATTCGGTTATATTATGAAAGTAATTTTTTGAGGCGCGCCAGCGCGCGGTATTGGATAACGCGGACCGTGGCCTGGTTCTTGCCCAGTGCGTGGGCGATGTCTTTGTATGATAGTTCGTTGACAAATCGCATGATAAGCACGTCGCGTTGATCGTCGGATAACCGCATCAGCGCTTGGTAGACTCCTTCTAACTGAGCGCGGCTGTCGATGCGCTGCGCAAGGTCGACGTCGATGGCGATGATTTCTTCCGGCACGCTCTCCAGCGGTGCGTGCATCTTGCGGGTGCGATAGTGGTCGATGACTTTATTGCGAGCGATGCGGTAGAGCCAGCTGGCAAAGGGAACATCGCCATGGTGAAACGATCCCATGTGTTCCCAGGCGCTCAGAAAGACTTGATGGGTGAGGTCCTCGGCTTCCTCACGGTGGCTTACTTTAAGAAAAATAAACCGGTAAATCGAAGGTTGATATTTATCGTAAAGTACTCCAAAAGCCAAGGCCTCACCCTCTGTCGCTTTCCGTATCAGCGTTATTTCATCTTGTTCTGATCGTCTGCCTATCATAGTAAACGAATGGCGGGTTTATTAGTTTCAGGCGTTTCCATGGTATGAAAAAAGCAGTGAAAACCTGCTTGATAAACACTGCGCCATGGTGTGGGGAAAGTATAGCATGCTTTTGGAGGGGTGTCATCCGGTCTTGCGATGGGTTTTGCTCATGCGGGGTATTCTTGATTGCGTTGCCTTTTGTGGTGCGCGATTGCTATGATGGTGGCTATGAAGCGCGGGTTGATATACCGATGGATTCTTTTTATTGGGGCGGCGTCCATTTTTGGCACAACGGTCGCGTTTTTAATATCGCGCGTTCGGGTGCTTTCTTTTGCGCCGGTCGTCTCGCCGCAGGATGTTGCTCGCGCCGTGGAAACGGATGCTTTGCCGCTCCCCCAGGATCCTTCGTTCTGCTCGGCTCAGACCGTCTTTGCTGATCCGGCTGACAGCGCATACTGCGCGCAGCCGCCCAAGGAAAACGCCTTCCGGCTTTTTGAGGTTGACTTGACCGACGCGAAGATCCTTTTTTGGGAAAATGGCGTGCTCCAAGAAACGTTTCCGATCGCGTATCAGTCTCCCTACGGGAAATGGTTTGAAACGCCGACGGGATATTTTTCTGTCGGCGTGAAGCGGCAAAAACTAAAATCATCGATCGTCGATGTTTTTATGGAAAACGCGGTTCAGTTTTATGAAGATTTTTTTATCCACGCTATTCCGTACTATCCGGACGGGACGAAAGTGACGAGCCAGTTTTCTGGCGGGTGTCTGCGGCTTAATGACGGCGTGGCAAAAAATTTTTATGCGACCGCGCAGACGGGGGACGCGGTTGTTTCGTATGCGACGCTTTCCGGCGCGGTTCTGCGTCCGGGGTTTTTTGCGCCGGTTGATACCGGGCATTTCTGGATCCGCCAGCGGTTCAATTCTCCCGTTCGCACATCGTGGCTTCCCAGCACCGACGTGCGGCTGAAATATGAACAGCACGCGGGAGTGGATTTTGCTCCTGATCCCGATGCGCCTGATCGCAACGTGTCTGCTATTTACTCGGGCACCGTTGAGCGTATTATTCGCAATGGATCGGGGGATGCGGGGCTGGGGAATGCGGTTATTCTCAGGCACGAGATTAACGGCGAAACGCTCTATTCGCTCTACGCGCATTTGAGCGCCGTTGATCCCGCGGTGGTTGTCGGCGCAGACATTGTCGGGGGACAAACAATCGGCGTGGTGGGCAACACCGGCTACGGGTGCGATTTTTGGCACATCGGCGGCAATGGGTGTGCGGCAAAGGGCGCGCCCGATACGCACTTGCACATGGAGATAAAAACCAAGCCGACGCTTGTTTCGCCCATCGATGATCCGTCGTGTTTGTCTATTACGGGTCGCGCCGGTTCATGCGTCGGATACACATCCGATACGCCGACAAAGTTTGGATATCGCGATCCCATGACCATTCTTTTTCGTTCGTTTTAACCAACAATACCGATGCGGACTCTTTTCATACATCGAGTGTGGCCGTACGTTTGGCGGGTTTTATTTTTTGTGATTATTTTTGCGGGCATCGGCGCGGCCTTTCTTCATTTCCATGCGCGGGAAGTGTCTCAAACTCAGCAGTATGTGGAGAGCGGATCGCCGCTGGTGATTGTTGTGGACGATCCAATCGTTTTGGATGTTGTTAATCACATTGTGCAGGGCCATTCGCGGGTGGTAATGGTTCGTTCGGTCGCCCAGGTTGACCAAGGCGCTCTGCGGACGCAGATGGGGTCGGAGCTGATGCGGGCCCGGTACGTTTTCTTTGCGATTGGCAAAAGTGAAAAAAATCCGTCCGGTTCGATTGTCTACTTGGACGATTTTCTGTCTTCGTTGGGTGCCCCCGCCTTCCAACCGGTATACGTTTCGGCGACCGACACCGATCCGGTAAGCGCCGCGGCCGCCGCCACATCGACGGCATCTTCGTCGGTTGTTCTTGTTTATGGAGCCACCACAAGTCCCGAGCTTTCGTCGATCGCCGGGAGATATTTCTGGCTGGCGCCCACAAACGCCCAAGACATGGCCAGCGGCATTGCGCGCACGCTCGGTCTGAACGATGCCATCAATAAGACATTTTTCATCAACAATGCGTACGATTATTCGTCGCAGATTTCATCGTTGCGGACAAACGGGTACGTCGGGGGACGGATGAAGAACGTGCCGGCGGTCGTGGTTGACGGGCGGTACATTGATTTTCCGGTTGATTTCGGATTTGTCCCGCGCGCGGTGGTTGATGGCGCCTCGTTTGATTCTGCGCACGAACAAAGTTCGTTTGATCTTATCGCTCGCGCGCTCAAAGACACGAAAACCAAGACATTGTTTGTTCCCGATTATTCCTTCCCTCTGGCGGATTTTCGCGCCTATGCCCGCGCGCACCGCATTACGGTTGCGGTTGTGCCGCTGGCGCCGTATCCCGAACAGTCCGACGAGGGGTATTTGGACATCTTGCAATATAATATTTTACGTCTGCAGAGTGCGGTGCTGTAGCGGCGGATTATTTCGAGTCATGGCGTTGCAAATAAAAAGCCGCCTCTTGGCGGCTTTTTGGCGGAGCGGAATACCGGAATCGGACCGGCGCCTCTACCTTGGCAAGGTAGTGTACTACCACTATACGAATTCCGCGATAGGTAGGTTATACCACGCTGGAGGCGGGTGATGCAAGATGGGAAAATTCCAAGGCCTGGCGTGGAGGTTTTTATGGGAATTGTTTTTAAAAACAGTAAAAAGAAAAAGCCACGACATTCTGTCGTGGCTCGGGAGTGCAAAGGTCTACTCTTCGGCGATGATGTCGTCGAAGATCGCCGGGATCATCTTTTTGAATTTCTTCAGAAGTGGGATGGTAAGTTCTCGCATCTGCGGGTGGGCTTTTTTTGATGTGCGAAGTTTGAAGAAGTGGCGCCACTCGCGGAGATTGTAGGTGATGACAATCTCTGTTTTGAGCGAGTTGGGGAGCACGGTGCGCGCTTCTTGCGGAGAGCGTTTAAAGGTGTTGATAAGCGTTTCGTACGCCCATTCCGCGAAAAGCATCCCCATAAACCACACGTCGAATTCGTTTAGGTGCATCGGTGCGTAGTCTGCGATGTAGGGCTGTGTTCTCTGGCCCCACCTCAACGGCACCGGTACCTCTTGCGTGTCGCTCAGGGGGGAGAAGAAAAGTGGTTCAATGACAGAAATCTCCGACCCGAACTTTCCCTTGGTGTAGTTGCAGTAGCGGGTCGATTCCTGTGAGTAGGACGCAATACGATGGCGCACGACTTCGTGTGTGACGCCGCGATCGCAGATGAGCCGCACGGTGATTTTCTCGTGCTCGATCACCGATTCGTGTTTGGATGCGATAATGCCGCGAATAAAATCGGCGGCACTATCGTCTGTGATTTTCTCTTCTGATTTATAGCAAACTCGTCCGTATCGCTCGAGCTGTCTGAGAATTGCTTTGCCGTTTATCTCGTTTTCAATAACAAAATGCGCCCGCAGTATTTTCATGCCATCCTCCTGTTTTGCAATTGTTAAAGAACGCGTTCCAGTTTGTTGCGTGCTTTTTTCTGCTGGAAAAGCATAAAATAAAAGTAGCAGATTGTCAACGCTTGGTTGATTTGACGTACGCATAAAAATCATGGATATTTGTTCCAGCACGAGTGCATCAAAACACGGCTGATAGTATGATTATATAAGGAGTCGGCGATGGAGCAGGCGGGGAAGTTTCTTGTGATAGAAGGGACAGACGGATCGGGAAAAGCCGAACAGACACAGCGCGTAGTGGCGCGTCTTGCCGCTATGGGTGTGCGGGTAGCCATGTTCGATTTTCCCCGCTACGATCAAGAGTCATCCTGGTTTATCAGGGAATATCTCAACGGAAACTTCGGCACGTTGGATGAAATCAATCCCATGACCGCATCTCTTTTTTTCGCGCTCGACCGCTATGCGGCGGCGCGCGACATCAGAAAATGTCTGGCAGAAGGGATGGTCGTGGTCTCTAATCGCTATGTGGCATCCAATCTGGCTCACCAGGGATCCAAGTTTGACGATCCCTCCCAGCGGCATGCGTATTTCCAGTGGTGCCACAATCTGGAGTATGAGGTGAACAAAATCCCCAAGCCGGACTGCAACATCGTTCTCTTGGTCCCTCCCGAAACAGCGCAGGCGCTGGCTGATCACAAGGCCGCGCGTGAGCATCTGGGGGGCAAGAAGCGCGATCTCCACGAAGCCGACATCAAACATCTGAGTAAGACCCACAATGTGTATCGCGAACTCGTCCGGTTGTTTCCGGAATATTTCATCGCGGTGGAGTGCGTCCGCCAGGATCGACTTCTCTCCATCGAAGAGATTCACGAAATCATCTGGGAGAGGGTGGCTCGAGTTCTGACTCTTTGATGGAGTATGCGCTTTTTATTTCCTCCGCCGCGGCATGCACTGTCCGGCGGAGTTTTTATTTACAAGCCACCGCATCTTTGTTATTCTCCTCTCGGTAGAAACAGCTCTTTTACAGCGTTTACAGTGTGAGAAATCAAAAAAAGAAAGGAGGTATGATGTCATGGCAGGACAACCGTTATTGTTAAGTGCCTCCAGCGTCATTGTTCTTGTTGTTGGGGCGCGCAAGTTCGTGCTCCCGCCATCGATCCAAGCTTCCCAGCGGATAGCGTGGTGGGGTCCGATAGAAGGATCCCGGGATGCTATTCCTCGACACATCGAGACGGTGTTGGTGAAGCGCAATCTTGCTCGTTCCACCAAACTTAAGGAAGCTGCCTTTTCCCGCGGTATCGATTTTATCGAATTCCGCGACGAAGACGAACTTCTTCAGCAGCTCCTGAGGGCTCTGGATATGGAATCGGCTAGCACAAAACATGTCGACGAGCAGCCAAAATCAATCCCTCCCGAACACTCTAAAGAGCCGCCGACAGTAAAAAATGTCGGCGATCTGGAGCTGCTGCATACCGATATCCGCGATATTTCCGTGACGCGGATTAAACCGAACGAAGGACAGCCTCGCAAGTACTTTGCGATGGCAAAACTGCAGGCGTTGGGGCGCAGCTTGCTCTGTGGACAGCAGATCCCCATCATCCTTGTTTCCATCACCGATGATCCGCATTACGACTATGTTATCTACGACGGAGAGCGTCGCTGGCGGGCTGCAAAGCTGGTGG
>DAIEKJ010000018.1 GCA_027350645.1 Candidatus Wolfebacteria bacterium | reverse complement strand
AGCTGGACGTAATCGATAACGATCAGTCCCAGACCGTGTTCGGCTTGCAGACGGCGGGCGATAGAGCGTATCTGTATGATATTGGGGGACGGGCTGTCGTCGATGTAGATGGGTGTTTGAGACAGGCGGTCAAGCGCCCCTTGAATAAGTTCAAAATCAGTTGCCATGTCCAATCGTCCGGTGCGCAAGTGCCACAGAGGAACCTGGGCTTCGGCGGCGATGAGGCGATCAACGATCTGTTCCTTGGACATTTCCAGTGAAAAAATGCCGACGGGAACTTTATCGTGCACTGCCGCGGCGCGGGTAATATTGAGTGCCAAAGTGGTTTTTCCCAATGAAGGGCGCGCGCCCAAAATAATTAAGTCCGATTTCTGCATTCCCGACAGATACTTATCCAATCCCTCAAAACCCGTGGTAACGCCGCGCAACGCGCTGCCTCCCTGATGCAATTTTTCAATGCGTTCGTACGCGGCCGCCAATTCTTCTTTGATGTGGATGAAATTTTTATCATTGGATTGATTGGTGAGCGAAAAAATTTTTTGCTCAATGGCGTCCAAAACGTTGGCTGCCGGCTGGCTACCGTCAAAGACCGATTCGGTGATATCGGCGGATACCGCAATCAGATCGCGCATAATTTTTTTCTCCTTGATGATTTTGGCGTAGTGCGCGATGTGCGCTGAAGAAGGGACGACATTAATCAGATCCGCCAGGTATGCCGATCCGCCCACGGATTCAAGCTCGTGTTTAGCGTTGAGGACATTGGTGACGCTGACAATATCGATGGGTTCGTTTTTAGCAAACAGGTCCACGGCGGCTTGAAAGATCTTTTGATGGGATCCCGCGTAAAAATCGCTTGCGCGCAAAACATCGGCGACCTTCGTAATCGCGCGCGCATCAATCATGAGCGAGCCCAAAACAGCGCGCTCCGCTTCTTCGTCATGCGGGGGAATTTTTGGATTCATGGTGGCAGGATACTAGCGTTGATGGTAGAGGAACGGCCCGATCGGCGTATCATCTACCGTGTATCCTACCTCTTGTATTTTTTTGCGCAAGGCATCGGCCTGCATAAACTGTTTATTCCCTCTGCATATCTCCCTTTCTTTTGACCATCGGCGAATGGCGACTGGAATTTTCTGGCTTTTTGGCGGGGTAAAACCAAGGACGGCAAGCATTTGTATCACCCAGGCGCGGGCGGTCAGCAGATCGGTATAGTGCAGTGAAAATGCGTTTTCATTGATGTGGGAAATGACGCGGAAGAGTTGGGCTAAAGCAGCGGGTGTATTAAAGTCATTCTCCAGTGCGGCGGCAAATGCCTTTTGAGATGTCGTGATCGGAAGTCGCTTTTCGGCTTTTTTGGCGTTGGCGACAAAAGCGCCGTATGCCGCAAAACGTTCTACGGACTGCATGGCCTCATGCGCGGCATGCGCGGCGTCCGCGCTATAATCAATGGGGGAGCGATAGTGATGCGAAAGCACCAGATAGCGCAATGCATTTGCGCTGTGGGTAGAAAGAAATTCATCAATAGTGATGAAATTCTTTAAGCTCTTTGACATTTTTTGTCCGTTGATGAGCAGAACGCCGGTATGCATCCATGCTTTAACCATCGGATGCCTGCCCGATGCCGCCTCCTGCTGGGCAATCTCCGATTCGTGGTGGGGAAATTTCAATTCACTGGCGCCGCCGTGGATATCATATTGCACGCCGAATAATTTCTGCGTGATGTCGGTGTCTTCGATGTGCCACCCGGGACGTCCCGCGCCCCACGGGCTTTGCCACGCCGGTTTTTCTCCTTTGGTTTTTTTCCACAAAGCAAAATCCAGCGGATCTTTTTTCTGCGGATCTATTTCTACGCGCCAGCCGGGACGCACGGCGTCAAGATTTTGGCGGGAAAGCTCTCCGTAGCGCGGGAATTTTTTGATTTCAAAATAGACGCCATGGTCGGTCTGGTACGCATAACCTTTGGCCACGAGCGTTTCAATGAGCGCGATGATTTCCTTAAGATACGACGACGCGCGCGGGTATTCGTCAACGCTGGCAATGCCAAGTTTTTTCTCGGCGGCATGGTAGGCTCGTTCGTAGCGGCGGGCGATAGCGGTATAGGCAACACCGCGTTCGGCGGCGCGGGCGATGATTTTGTCGTCAACATCGGTGATGTTTTGAATATAAACCACCGGTTGTTTTTCCCAGCGCAAAAAACGGACAAAGGCATCAAAGGCGATATAGGTGCGCGCATGGCCGATGTGCGAATGGTCATACACCGTCGGTCCGCACACAAAAAGCCGGACGGGCTTTTTGGTTTTGGGGAAAGGAATGCTTTTTCCAGTGAGTGAGTCGGTGATGTGGATTGACATGAAAAAAATTCAAAATTGAAACATCAAAAATCAAAATGACAATGGAAGTGTATAAAATAAAATAGGTGGCACTTTTCCAGGACAATCATTTTTGTGCGCCTCATTTCCTACAGCCATCCCTTGCGGCTGAAAATGGCGGTCATGATAGCCGTGGCGCCTACCACGATGCCGGCAAGAATCCAAAAGTCGTAGGGCGTTTTTCCGACGATGGGGCGTGAAATGGTATCAATGGTAAAAAGCGCCAGAAAGACCATGATCGGGAAGGTAAGAAATGCGAGCACTGAAAAGCGCTGCATTACTTTGGTCATTTTGATGTTGAGCAGTTGTGCGTTGGTGCTCTCAAACGCTTCGGTGGTTTCTTTGTAATTTTCGCAGAGTTGGAGCACTTTCAAAAAATCTCCCTCCAGATCGGAAAAATAAATCGCCGATCCCTCTCCGAAAAATTGCGGCCCCACCTTATTGAGCGAATTAAAAATACTTGCCTGGGCTCGGGTGATAAGGTAGTAGCTTAGGAGATCGCGTTTGACGTAGGAAATAATTTTTACCAGATCCTGCTCCTGTTCTTTAAACATGCGGACGCGGATGTATTCCACTTTTTCTTCAATATGTCTGAGTTGGCGCAGGGAATAGGCTAGGCATGCCTCAACGATGTCATAGAGGAGCCGGACGCTGTTCTTTCCCAGGACGCGTTCTTTATAGTGGGGATCGCTGTCTATTTTCTCGGCAATCACGCGGATGGGTTCAAGATTTTCATAGGCAACCGTTATGACGCCTTGTTCGGTAATCAGCATGTCTATTTCTCCCTTGCGAGATGCTCGGTCGCCCATATCAAAAATTGGCAGGTGGTAAACGATGAACATGGAGTGGTCGTAAATCTCAACCTTGGATCGCGCCGAAGGTTGCGATAATTCGTCGAGAATAACCGGATGGATGTGGTGTTCTTGCTGGATCGCGGCCAGTTCCGCGCGGGAGGGATTAACAAGATGGGTCCAGATGACGGCGCCTTTTTTAATGACCATAGATAGTATGTTGATGCGATGTGGATAATTGCTTTCCTACAGTATACAGGCAGAGCGTTTTTGGAGCAATGGGCGTGGGGATCGGCGTTTGCATTGTTGATAGCGCCCCTGTCAAGTATCTCACGATCGTGAGATACTTGACAGGGGATCGACGAGGAGTATACTCAAGGTATTCAAATTATGAGAGGAGAATTTACCTACAAAATTCTTTCAACGCTTGACGAAGGCAAGGATCTGACGCTGGATGCGCTTGGTTGGATGCTGATTGGGGGGAGAGTTGCCGGACCGGCGCGCATCGTTCGAGAGCAGGAGCGATTTTTGGAGGAGCGCCGCAATCAGCGGGAGCATAAGCGTGAAGATCGACGAGCCATGTGCCGGTTTTATGCGATGGTACGATACCTGGAGCAGGACGGCATGGTGCATAAGATCGTGGAAGAGCGGGGGGTTATTGTGACTATTACCCGTGAGGGGAAGCAGAAACTGCGATCACTGGAAAACACCCTGGAAACGTCTTTGCCGTCAACCCGCTATGGCGCCAAATCAGAAACAACTCAGCGCGGCGTGACGATCGTTACTTTTGATATTCCCGAAGAGGAGCGGCGCAAGCGTGATTGGTTGCGCAATGCGTTACGCGACATGGGATTTGAAATGATTCACAAAAGCGTATGGATGGGGAAAGATGGGGTATCGGAAGATTTCCTTCGTGACGTGCGCGATTTGGCGCTGGGGGATTATGTGGAGATTTTTCAGATAACCAAGGCGGGGAGTTTGCGGAAAATGGTGTGAAAATAAGAAAAAGCAATTGTGTCAAGTATCTCACGATCGTGAGATACTTGACAAGAGCGGGTTGCTTAGTATGATGGATCAGTTAACGGCGCATGGGCGCGTAAGAGGCGGGATGATGCAGTTTATTTTTTATTTATAACACGCATATGAACGACGAGGAAAAAAAGGAAACAGGAGTGGCGGGGGATGGGGGTGGAGCGGCTAATGGGGGCGATCAGGCGCAACCGCAGGACGAGTCGGCGCGGCTCAAGGCGCAGGCTGATGAATATCTTGATGGTTGGAAACGCGCCAAGGCTGATCTGATTAACTATAAAAAAGACGAGGCTAGGCGGTTTGAGGATATTATTAAGTTTGCGGCACAGGAATTGGTGCGTGAGCTAGTGCCGGTGCTTGACAGTTTCGATCTGGCGCTGGAGTCCTTGGGATCGGAACCCAAGGTTGAAAAGGGCGTATATCTTATCCGGGCGCAACTGGAAGATGCCCTTAAAAAACACGGACTTGAAAAAATAACGGTCGTTGTCGGAGAACAATTTAATCCGGCATTGCATGAAGCGGTGGCGGCGGTTGAATCGGCGCAGCCATCGGGCACGGTGGTGGAGGAAGTCGATCGCGGGTATGTGCTTTCCGGAAAGCTTATCCGGCCGGCGCGGGTCAAGATTGCAAAATAAATTTTAAAATAATTTTTTATAGATACTTTTATACAATAATATGAGCAAAATAATTGGAATTGATTTGGGGACAACTAATTCGGCGATGGCGGTAGTGGAGGGGGGCGAGCCCAAGGTGTTGGAGAACGCCGAGGGCAATCGCACGACTCCCTCTATTGTCGCGTTTAGTAAGGCCAATGAACGCTTGGTGGGGCTTTTGGCGAAGCGCCAAGCGGTGGTTAATCCTAAAAATACTATTTTTTCCGTCAAGCGTCTCATCGGACGCTCGTTCTCTGATGCAGAGGTACAGCGTGATTTGTCGTGGTTGCCTTTTGAGGTTCGGAAATCATCAGCCGGCGGCGTTGAAATCAAGATGGGCGAACAGTGGTATAAGCCGGAAGAAATTTCGGCTATGGTGCTGTCAAAACTGAAGGCGGACGCGGAGGCTAAGCTGGGGGAAAAAATCGAAGAAGCCGTTATCACCGTGCCGGCCTATTTTGATGATTCACAGCGCCAGGCGACAAAAAACGCCGGCGAAATTGCCGGCTTGAAAGTGCGGCGCATTATCAACGAACCGACTGCCGCGGCGCTTGCTTATGGGCTCAACAAACAAAAAAATGAAAAAATCGTCGTATATGATTTTGGCGGTGGCACGTTTGATGTGTCGGTGCTAGAGATCGGCGACGATGTGGTTGAAGTGAAGGGAACCGGCGGTGATACGCATCTGGGCGGCGACGATATCGATCGGCGCATCATGGATTACCTCGTGGGCGAATATAAGAAAAGCGATGGCATTGATCTGAGCAAAGACGCGTTGGCACTTCAACGCATCCGCGAAGCCGCAGAAAAAGCAAAGCACGAATTGTCGACGGTTATGGAAACCGAAATCAATCTGCCGTATGTCAGCTCCGACGCCAACGGTCCCAAGCATTTGCTGATAAAAATGACGCGGGCGACATTGGAGAATTTAGTCAAGGACTTGATAGAAAAATCCATCACTATCGTCAAAGGCGTTGTCGAGCAGGCTGGCTTGAAAGTCGGCGATATCAATGAGGTTATTTTGGTGGGCGGCCAGACGCGCATGCCGGCCATCGAAGGCGCAGTCAAGACGCTTTTTGGCAAAGAACCGCACAAGGGCATTAATCCGGACGAAGTGGTGGCGATCGGCGCCGCGGTGCAGGCGGGTATTTTCCAGGGCGACGTAAAGGACGTGCTCTTGTTGGACGTCACGCCGCTGTCGTTGGGTATTGAAACGATGGGGGGCGTTTTTACGCCGATGATTGAAAAAAACACAACTGTTCCCACGGCAAAATCCCAGATTTTTTCAACCGCCGCCGACAATCAAACGTCGGTAGAAATCCATGTACTGCAGGGGGAGCGTTCTATGGCTGTTGACAATAAGACGCTGGGAAAATTTATTTTAGATGGCATCCCGCCCGCGCCGCGCGGCATTCCGCAGGTTGAAGTTACTTTCGACATCGATGCCAATGGCATTTTGAACGTTTCGGCAAAAGACAAGGCCAGTGGCAAAGTGCAGTCGGTGCGCATTGAGGCGTCGACGCAATTGTCCAAGGAAGAGGTTGAGCGACTAAAGCAAGACGCGGCCGCTCATGCCCAGGAGGACAAGAAGAAAAAAGAATTGATTGAGATAAAGAACCATGCCGAACAGACGGTGTATCTGGCGCAGAAAAATCTTGATGAATGGAAAGACAAGATAAGCGCCGATGTGAAGGACGGCATCACAAAAAAGATCGCCGAAACGCAGGAGGCTCTCAAAACGGATGATCACGAAAAAATAGAGAGCGCATTGCACGATCTCTCCTCCGAACTCCAAAAGATAGGCCAATCGATGTACGGCTCGCCCGATGCCGGTCAGGGAGGGGGCGCCTCCTCGGGTCCCGGCGATGCCAACTCTGGCGGCGCGCCGGAAGGAAACCAAGGCCAGCCGGCATAGCCGCGCGCCGTTCTGCGGCATGACACGGCATGGGTTGGCGTGGTATGCTCAAGACATTCTATGGAAAACACTCATCCGGCGATGCACCATCTCAACGATGGGATGTACCAGAATGTATTCTCCTATTGGAAGGCGGGTGTTTTGGGAGCGCTGATTGTCGGCGTGTCGGCGGCTTTTGGCTACTACCTGCGTCTGATGATTTACGCCGGATCGGACATGTCTCGGACCAGCTGGATTGCCGCCGGATCATTTTTTCTGGCGGTGTGCGTGCTGGCGGTGCTGGGGGCGATTTTCATCTCCTACAAGCCGATGGGATATAGTATTTTTGCTGGTGCGGGATTGGTGATGGGAGCTTTCAGTCTCGTCCGTTTTTCCGAAGTGATTCTGGCCGGATTCGTTCTCCTTATTATCTTTTTCGCGAGTGCGTACAGCCGCGGACAAAAGGAGCTTGAGACAATACTGAAGATTAAATTTTTCTCGGTGGTTCGCACGGTTGTCCCGCTGATAATTATGGGCATGTCGGTTTTTGCGGGTACGGCGTTTTACGGGGCTATCGGAAATCAGCCGCTGTCTGACGTCGCTCCTTTGCTCATGCCGCGATCGCTATTTGAAATTTTATTAGTAAGATCATCGGATTTATTCGCGCCGGCGTTTGGTGGCGCGGTTGACTTCTCTCTTTCGGTCCGGCAGATTACTGCGCAGGCCGTGGATAGCGCGGTTGCTCAAAGTGGGCTGCCTGCCGCGTCTGTGACGCCGGCTATGCGGGCGCAACTGTCGCAGAAATACCTCCCCGAGTTTGAGACAAAGTTTGAAGCAATCGCCGGCGGTCCGGTGAATCTGGATGAGCCGGTTTCCCAGGTGCTCTACGATGGACTGGTTGGCCGCCTGAACGCATTGAAGGGGAATGCAAAGGTGCTAACGCTTGTTTCGATTATTGTTCTCTTTGTGCTTACCCTGCTCGCGTTCGTTCCGTTTATTCACGTCGCTGTCTGGGTCGTCGGATTTGTTTTCTACGAATTACTTTTGGCTGCGGGCTTTGGCGTGATTGTGTACGAAACGCAGAGCAAAGAGGTGATCGTATTGCCGTAGCAGATATTCTACCTATGAAAGATTATTATGAAACATTGGGCGTCTCTAAAGGCGCGTCCGAAGATGAAATAAAAAAGGCGTTCCGTAAGCTGGCGCATCAGTATCATCCGGACAAGCAAGGGGGCGACGAAAAAAAATTCAAAGAAATCAACGAAGCATATCAGGTGCTTTCGGACAAACAGAAGCGCGCCGCATACGATCGCATGGGCCATGCCGCATTTTCCCAGGGCGGCGGCGCAGGCGCGGGGGGATTTAACTGGCAGGGCGGCAATCCGTTCGGCGGATTTTCCGGGGGTGATTTTTCCGGCGTGCATTTTGATTTTGGCGGCGGGGATTTTGGCGACGCGGGAGATATTTTTGAAAACTTTTTTGGCGGTGGCGCGCGGCGCGCGCGGCCCCAGGCGGCGCGCGGCGGTGATGTACAGGTATTAATGGAAGTGCCGCTGGCCGAAGCGTTCTCGGGAATCCGTCGCGATATTTCTTTCCGCACGGTTATTCCGTGCTCGCGCTGCCACGGAGCCGGATACGATGTGGCGGCGGGAACCAAGACCTGTTCGCGATGCAGCGGAACGGGAACGATAAAAAAACAGCAGCGGACGTTTTTTGGCGTTATTGAACAGGCGTATGAGTGTGACGCGTGCTTTGGCACGGGGAAAGAACCGAACAAAATATGCACGGAGTGTAAGGGATCCGGGCGCGTCATGGGAGACAAAACGGTGGCACTTGATATCAAGCCAGGGATTTATAGCGGGCAGGTGATTCATATGGCCGCCCAAGGTGAAGCGGGGTTGCGCGGCAAGCCGGCGGGGGATCTGTACATCAAAATTACCCTAGTTCCGGAAAAGGGGGTGGTGCTTGAGGGAACGACGATACGCATGCGCAAAGATGTGTCACTGGCCGACGTATTGCGCGGAAAGAAAATTTTAATCACAAACGTTGACGGCAAAGCGGTTGAAGTTGACCTGCTGTCGCATCAAAATTATTCCGAGCCGGTGGTGGTTCGCGGACAAGGTGCGTTTGGCGGCGGGATCGGTTTTGGCATGCACAAACGGGGCGATCTGGTGATTGATTTAAATGTCGTGCGCCCCAAAAAAATGAGCGGCGAGACAAAAAAACTCGCCGACCAGCTTGCTGAAAAACTTGAAAAAGAAGGGTAAGGGGAGTACACTGATTTACAATAATAGAACAGTATTCGAATCACAATATGGAAAAAGATGATCAGATTAAGATCGATGATCGATTTTCTAATAAGGTGGGAGTAGAGTATGATCTGCTTCCGCTCGCGCTTCCGTTCTATGATGCACTGCAGAATGAAATAGCGAGTGTTATTCAGAAAAAATTTACTAATGACCCCATCGTTCTTGTTGAGTTGGGCTGTGGCACTGGGTTAACAACGATCAAGTTGGTTGATGCTTTACCAAGAGCACGTGTAACGGCTGTTGATGTTGAGGCGATAATGCTCGAGCAAGCGAAAAAAAATAAAAAACTTGAGAGTGTTGCTTTTGTGTTGTCAGATCTTCTGGCGTATTTAAAAAAACTTCCCGATGCATCGGTGGACGCTATTGCGTCTGGGTATTGTATTCACAACATGCCCCCCGAGTATCGGCGAGCCGCTTTTCTTGAGATGGGGCGCGTACTTAAACCAGGGGGGGTTATCTCAAATGGAGACAAAATAGTCCCGGACGATATTTTAAAATACTGGGAACTTTTCCGCGATGAATTGAGCGGCTTGCGAGCATTTCGAAATACCAAACATCCCGAACTGGAGGGGGAATGGATTGAACATTATTTTATCGATGACAGATTGCGATTTACGGAGTTAGAGCAGAAAGATCTTATGGCTGTTGCTGGGTGTGGCAACGTTAATTTTTCTAACCGTTGGATGACGACGACGGTGTGTAGTGGCATTAAAAAGAGTGTTTAATTTAGTAAAACAAACTATGTCAATAAAGTATATGCGTGTGACGGTGATCAGCCTTTTTGTTGGGATCATTGCTCTCGTGTTTTCTCTCATTGCCGTTACTCACGT
>DAIEKJ010000017.1 GCA_027350645.1 Candidatus Wolfebacteria bacterium | reverse complement strand
AAGAATCCTTAAATTATGGGACTAAAGAAATAAGACATTTTGATATTACTTTTAATAAATATTTTTGCGACCGTTGTATCTTTTGTGTTCCGCACAAATTTTTTAACTTCAACGATCTTGTTTTTAGATCTTCTGTCTCTCTGTCTGCCTCATAAAGAGAGGCTATTTAAGAAAATATTTTTAGCATCAGTATCTTTTGGTATATTTTTCGGATTCATTTTTGATCTTATGGCCGAATTGAAAAAAGCGCGGGAGAGGAGTTTGTCTTTTGGATAATTTTGAGCAGTTTAACTGGCTCGATTTATTACGAGTTGAGTTTTAGTAATTAAGGGAATTAGAGGGAGTAATCCCCGCTGTTTTATAATATCTCTTAAAAACGGCGGTGATTTGTGCGCGCACATGGTGAGCGGGGCAAGCACATACAGATTTTGTGCCTCGCTATTCCTTAAAAAATGAGTGTGTGGCGAGGTGCACACTAGTTGTTTTGGGAATGGGTTCTAACTTGGTGCGCGGTGAGGGAATCGAACCCCCGACCTTCGCTGTGTAAAAGCGTTGCTCTACCGCTGAGCTAACCGCGCGTTGGTGGTTAAGAGAAAAATCGCCCCCCACGTCCTTGGTATCTGGGGATAGGTATACTCCAGAAGCGGTTGTTTTTACAAGTCCAAGAAGGCGCGCGGGGGAGTTCGTTTGCTGGTGCGCCCACTTGGATTCGAACCAAGGACCGACCGTGTATAAGACGGTTGCTCTACCAGCTGAGCTATGGGCGCGTGGCTGGTGTTTTGGTGTGGGCAAAAAGAAAAGGCGTTTTGCCTACGGGGAGTGTAACGCACCGGACGGCTTTTTTCAATCATAAATATAAAAACACCCCAACGCAGGTTGGGGTGTTTTTATGAGAATAAACGCGCGCGGTCTAGGCTTCAATCGGCTTGATGGCGAATTTTTTAATAATGGCATCAAACTCGTTTTTCTCGATGGTTTCTTTTTTAAGAAGGGTGTCGGCGATGAAATCAAGCGCCTTGCGGTTTTTTTGAATGACTTTTTTTGCGGTGTCGTACGCGCGGCGCACAAAGTGTTCGACTTCGTGGTCGATCTCAACGGCGGTCGATTCCGAATAATTTTTTTCGGTGGAGATCTCTTTTCCGAGGAATACCAATTCTTGTGTTTTGCCGAAGGTGATTGGGCCCATCTTTTCACTCATGCCGTAGCGCACAACCATTTTGCGGGCAATATCAGAGGCAACCGATAGATCATTTGAGGCGCCGGTAGTTAGGTCTTTGAAGACGATCTCTTCGGTGGCGTAGCCGCCGAAGGCCACCGCCAAGTCCGCGATAAATTCTTTGCGCGTGCGCAGGTGGGTGTCTTCCAGGGGGAGCTTGAGCGTGTAACCGCCGGCTTGTCCGCGGGCGATGATGGAAATTTTATGCACGGGATCGGCGTGTTTTACAGAGGCGATAACGAGCGCGTGTCCCGCTTCGTGGTAGGCGGTAACTTCTCGTTCGTGTTTGGAGAGCGCGCGCGACCGTCGCTCGGGTCCCAGCATCACCTTTTCTATTGATTGATAAAGATCGTCTTGGAGAATTTCTTTTTGTCCATTGCGCGCGGCAAGGATTGCCGCTTCGTTGACGAGATTTTCTAGTTCGGCGCCGGAAAATCCGGGAGTGCGCACGGCGATTTGGCGGAAGTCGACGGCTGCGGCCAGCGGTTTGTTACGGCTGTGGATTTTAAGAATCGCTTCGCGGTCGTTGATGTCGGGAAGATCTAAGACGACGCGACGGTCAAATCGTCCGGGGCGGAGAAGCGCCGGGTCTAAAATATCGGGGCGATTCGTTGCCGCCAGAACGATCACTTGCGCTTCTTTGTCAAAGCCGTCCATTTCAACCAGAATCTGGTTGAGCGTCTGTTCGCGCTCATCGTGGCCGCCACCGACTCCCGCGCCGCGCTCGCGGCCGATGGCATCAATTTCATCTATAAAGAGGATGGAGGGGGCGGCGCGCTTGGCGGTGGCAAACGCATCGCGGGTGCGCGAAGCCCCAACGCCGACAAACATTTCGACAAATTCTGATGCGGAAATGTGAAAGAAGGGAACTTCGGCTTCGCCGGCAACGGCGCGGGCCAAAAGTGTTTTGCCGGTTCCGGGCATCCCCAACAACAAAACGCCGCGGGGAATCTTTGCTCCAAGGTCCAGATACTTTTTTGGATTGCGCAAAAAATCAACAACTTCTAAAAGTTCCTGCTTGGCCTCCTTGAGTCCGGCGACATCGGCGAAGGTGACGCGATCCTTGAATGCGCCAAACAGTTTGATGTTTGATTTGCCGAATGAAAACGCCTGGGTGGCGCCTTGTTTTGCCTGTCGGAAGGTGAGCCAGAAAAAGACGCCGATGAGAATGACGGGGATAAGGGTGGGAAGAAGGAGGCTCATCCAAAATTCAAACCCCGACTGTTCTTTGATTTGGAAGGGGACTTTAGCCAGGGCATCGGGGGTGACGCCGTAGTTTTTGAGCGTTTCTATCAGACCGGTTTCTGGTTCTTTAGTGGCGGTGGCGGTTGAGCCGTCTTTGAGGGTTGCGGTGATGGTATTGTTTTGGACGACGATATTGGTGACGTTGCCGGCGCTAATCTGCGTGGCAAGATCGTTGAGCGTCATCTGTTTGCTTTGGGGCTCAAGCGAAGAGAACGAAGAGAAAATAAGAATGAGCGCAATAAAAATAAGCGCTACCGCGATGACGCTTTTGAGGATTTTTTTTGTGTTTTGGTTCATAGTTAGTTGAGGTGTGGATATAGGCGCGGGATTATTATATGTTATTCGCGCTAAAAAGCAAAAAAGAAAGGGACCATTGTTTGGTCCCTTGACTCGTTGGGCGGGTTTTTTTGGGGGGGGCTATGAAATTTTTTTAGCCTTCCCCTCCAAGTTTACCATGAACCGCCCCCCGACCCCGGGGAGCTCCTCCGGCGTGTTGACGTTGATGAAAAGCACGTCGGGGTAGGCTCCTCCCTTGCTCCTCGCCCGCTCAACGAGGGCGATTTTCTCATCGCCTTGGTTGAGCTTGCAGAGCAAGATCCACTCCTCTCCTCCCCCAAGGGAGGCAAGAGACCTGATCGGTCTGCCGAGGAAGAGCCTCGACATTGTCATCCTGGAAGCGCTCTCTCCCAGGATGAGTCCCAACATAAGTGCCACCACCGCGGTCACCACGAAGGCCACCATCGCCACCTCCTATGAGCTTTTATTTTAATACCATTGTTTTTGTTTCATGTCAAGTTTTTATATCATTGGATGGGTTGGGGTGCGTTTGCTGTGGACGAGGAATAAAAAATCCGCGTCGAGCGCGGATTTTTTATGCAAACGAAGTGCTTCTTATTTTTTCAGCTTGAGGATGATGCGCTTTTCCGCGGGTTTAAAGAGAGAGATGACGAATGAGTATTCTTTGCCCAGCTCCAACTGCTCTTTCATCTTTTCCTGGTTTTCAAATTCGGATATGTGAATGAGCCCTTGCAGATCGTGTCCCAGCGCCACTAGCGCGCCGAAAGGATTGTACTTTGCGACCGTGCCAGCGACATCCTGGTCTTGGGCGAAGTATTTGTCCGCGTCGTCCCAGGGGTTGGGCTTGAGCGCCTTGAAGGAGAGCGAGATGCGTCCGTCCTTTATTTCAATAATTTTTGCCTTCATGCTGTCGCCCACCTTGACGACTTCTTTTGGGGCGTCGATAAGTTTGTGGTCGATTTCAGATATGTGGACGAGTCCCTCGATGGTTGGATCGTCTAAAAGTTTCACAAAGACTCCAAAGTCGGCCACGCCAGAAACGGTGACGTCAACGGTGTCGCCCACGCCGTATTTTTCGAGCGACTTGCGAACGCCTTCGTCGGTTATCTCGCGCTCGGAAAGAATGAGCTTGTCTGCTTTGGGATTAAAGTCCAAAACCCGCACTTCGAGACTTTGACCAACGAACCGCTTTAACTCTTCGTAAATTTTGTTCTTATCTCCGTCTTCAACGTGCGGATAATTCTGGGCCGAAAGTTGGGAGACGGGAATGAAGGCCTTGATGCCGTGCAATTCCGCCAGGAGGCCTCCGGTGTTTGCGGCGGTAATTTTCACTTCCACTGCGGCGCCGCTGTCTTTGAGCGCCTTAATGTCCTGCCAATTCTGTTGCCGCAGGGCTTTGACAAGCGACAATTCCGCAAATCCTTCGTCGTTTTCCGCCACAATAACCGTGGCATTGGTTTCCTGGTTTTTTTCCAGGCTTTTAATGATGTCTTTGGCATTTACAAACTCGCGGCCAATGACGACGCCCGTTCCCCGCCCCTTAATATCAAAATAAGCCCGCTGGCCTTCCAGGGCGAGCAGTTCGACGTTGACCGCGTCTCCTTCTTTGAGGGGCGTGGTGAGCTGAGGGTGCAGTTTGAGAATTCCCGCAAGCGGATGCGCTTTTTTTGTTTCGTCCAGCGCAAAAGTATTCTGTTGCATGTATCTACAATAGGCGGTCGTGCGTTTAAGGCGGCAATGCCGCTGGGCGCAACGACGCGCGCAATCATGGGGCTACCATTTCTTGCGCGCCGACACAATAGCACGACGCCGGCTCGTTTGCAAACACGCTGGTCTGTGGTATCGTTACTCCATAGCTATTACTACGATATGATTATTACATGGCATGGCGAGGGGTGTTTTCGCATCCAGAATGGCACAACGAGCGTTTTGGTAGATCCGCCGCATGAAGGGTCGGGGGCCGCGCAACCGCGGTTTCAGACTGATCTGCTTATTAAAACGATTACGGCATGGCCGGTGCCCCTCGACGAATCGTCTCGGGCGTCGTCGGTGGTGCGGGGCGCGGGCGAGTATGACATCGCCGGTATTACCATCAGGGGCTTTGAGCTTTCTGATGAATCGGCAAAAAATTTCTTTAAGACCGCGTACGCGCTGGGATGGGACGATGTGTCTGTTGGACTTCTAGGACATTGCGCCGCAACGTTGCCGCCCGCTGTCGTGGAACATTTTGAGGACTGCGACGTGCTGATTGCTCCGGCGGGGGGCGAGCCGTTTGCCGATGTCGATGCCATGGTTAAGTTGGTTAAGCAACTGAACCCAAAAATTTTCATCCCCTCTTTTCTCAAGGCGCCGGGAGCAAAGCGGAGCGGCGCAATAGACGCGCGCCAGTGCGCCGAGCGTTTCAACGGCGGAACGATGGAGGAGGTGGATAAATTTGTTTTTAAAAAGAAAGACCTGGTTGATATCAAGAAGACTCGCGTGGTATGTTTGAAGGGATAAAACAAAGGCTGCGCGCCGTGCAGTATGGGGACGCGGAGACACGGCGGCGATGGTTTTTTATCTGCGTGATTGGTTTGTTTTGTGTGGTGGTGGGCGCGTGGATAGGATATTTGATTTGGCGTGGGTCGTTTGTGACTGGGTGGAGGGAAAGCGCGGATGGCGTTCGGGCGGCCTGGGGAACGATAACCAGCCAGATGCGCGATGTTTTAAACAGCGGGAAATAAAATAAATTGTATGGCGCGGAACAAAGAAAAAGAAAAAAAATCACAAAACGAAGCCGCGGACGGCGGGGGACAGGAGCTTTCGGAGCATCCGGGCAAGCGCGTGACATCGGCGGAAATTACCAAGGAGCTGGAGACGTCGTATTTGGATTATGCGATGTCAGTGATTGTTTCCCGCGCCCTTCCCGATGTGCGCGACGGCCTCAAGCCGGTGCAACGGAGAATTTTGTGGGCCATGTGGGATGGGGGGCTGGTCCATGGCGCCAAGTACCGCAAATCGGCCAACGTTGTTGGTGATGTGTTGGGACGGTACCATCCGCACGGCGATTCGTCGGTGTATGAGGCGATGGTCCGCATGGCGCAGGGTTTTTCATTGCGATATCCGCTTATTGACGGCCAGGGGAACTGGGGATCGGTTGATGGCGACAGCGCGGCGGCTATGCGCTATACGGAATGCCGGCTTTCAAAAATCGCCGAGGAGTTGCTGACGGACATAGAGAAAAACACCGTTGATTTCATTCCAAACTATGATGAGTCCCGCCAGGAGCCGCTGGTGCTTCCCGCAAAGATTCCGCACATGCTTTTGAATGGATCGGTGGGTATTGCGGTGGGAATGGCCACCGACATTCCGCCACACAATCTAGGCGAGGTTGTTGATGCCATTTTGGCGCTGATTAAAAAACCGTCGTTGTCGGTTAGCGAGCTGACGGAATATGTCCAAGGCCCCGATTTTCCGACGGGTGGCATTATGTATGACCGCAAGGCGATTGTTGAGGCGTATGTGACCGGCCAGGGGGCCGTAACGTGCCGCGCCAAAGCCGAGGTGGTTGAGCGCAAGGCGGGACAACACAGCATTGTCATTTCCGAAATTCCGTACCGCGTGAACAAGTCGGAGCTGATACAAAAAATTGCGCAACTGGCCAGCGATAAAAAAATAGAAGGCATCAGGGATCTACGCGACGAGAGCGACAAGGAAGGGCTCTCGGTTGTTATTGATTTAAAGAACGATGCCGCGCCACAAAAGATTCTCAACCAGCTCTATAAACATACTGAATTGCAAAAGGACTTTCATTTAAACATGATCGGTCTGGTGGGCGGCATGCAGCCGCAATTGCTCTCTCTTAAGGATGTGCTTGAACAATATCTGGCGCATCGGGTGGTGGTGGTTCGCCGGCGGACCGAATTTGATCTGACGCGCGCGCAGGAGCGGGCGCACATCTTGGAGGGGTTGGTTAAAGCGTTGGATTCGATTGATGCGGTTATTGCGACGATTAAAAAATCAAAAGACAAAGAAGACGCTCACGCCAACCTGGTCGCGAAATTTAAGCTAAGTCCGGCGCAGGCGACGGCGATTTTGGAGATGCGTCTGCAGACGCTGGCATCGCTGGAGCGGCAGAAAATAGAAGACGAGCTTGCCGAAAAGAGAAAGCTTATTAAGGCGTTGCAATTTATTCTCTCCTCGGAAAAAGAGATTTTGAAGGTGATTGAGACGGAATTGTCGGAGATGAAGACGAAGTACGGCGATCCGCGGCGCACAAAGGTGGTGGCGCGCGGACTCACTGAATTTTCCGACGAAGACTTAATTGCCAACGAAGAAGCTGTTATCACCGTGTCGGCGGGTGGATACATTAAGCGCCTGAGCCCCGACATTTTTCATGTGC
This sequence comes from Candidatus Wolfebacteria bacterium, assembly GCA_027350645.1. GTDB lineage: Bacteria > Patescibacteriota > Minisyncoccia > UBA6257 > JAGOQP01 > DAIEKJ01. The sequence goes on along the minus strand of DAIEKJ010000017.1, from coordinate 3,198 downwards.
AGGGGCGGGGCGGCAAGGGATTAATCGGATCGGATGTGGGCGAAGATGATTTTCTTGCGCATTTTTCGCACGCCCAAACGCACGACAATATCCTTTTCTTCACTGATAGCGGCAAGGTGTTTCAAACGAAGGTGTATGAGATTCCTCAGGCATCGCGTACCGCCAAGGGGAAGATGATCCAGAATTTTCTCGACATTCCTCCCCAGGAAACGGTGCGCGCCCTCGTGACGTACGGCGCGAACGCTGCGGCAGCCGGGTATTTGGTGATGGCCACCAAAGACGGCGTCGTAAAAAAGACTTCAATTAAAGATTTTGCCAACGTTCGGCGCACCGGCATTATTGCCATCACCCTCAAGAAGGGGGATGAGCTCAAGTGGGTCTTCCCGTCGTCGGGGAAAGACGAGGTTTTGTTGGCGACCAACGGCGGTCAGGCAATTCGGTTTAAGGAATCGCAACTGCGGCCGATGGGGCGGGCGGCGGCAGGCGTGCGGGGCATCCGTTTGAAAAAAAATGATTTTTTGTGCGGGATGGATATAATTAAGGAAGGCATTGCCACCCGGAAGCCGACGGTGCTGGTGATGATGGGGCACGGGTTTGCTAAACAGACGCCCCTGGCGGAATATAAAACGCAATCGCGCGGCGGCCAGGGAATTAAAACCGCCAAAGTTGTCGCCAAAACCGGTCCGGTTGTCGCGGTTAAGATTATCGGGGACGAAGAAGATGTCTTGGTTCTTTCGGCAAAGGGGCAGGTCATTAAAACCAAGCTTTCCGATGTCCGCCAGAGCGGGCGGGCGACCAGCGGCGTGCGCGTGATGCGCTTGAATGATAAAGATGCGATTGCTGCAACAATATGCCTATAAACATTCCATCCGTTGCTATGCCCAAGGGTCGGCTGATTATGATCGGTGCCGGCGTCGTCGTTGTTTTGGTTGTTGTTCTTGGTTTTATGGGCGTTATCCCCGTTTTCCAGAACAAGGGTCCGGCCGATCCTAATTTTCCTACTGGTAAAGTTGCGTTGTCGGTATGGGGAACCGAATCGATGATGTCGTTTCAGGATGTGATCAAGGCCTACCAGACTCAAAATCCGACGGTGACGGTTACCTATACCCAGCAAGATGCGGCCGGATATGAGCAAAAACTTCTAACCGCAATGGCTCAAGGACAAGGCCCCGATGTTTTTGAAATCGGCAATCTACGGATTCCTCAATACAATGGCATTATGGCGCCGGCATCCACTCTTCCGGTTGGCTCGGAGGCGATGGTTACTCCGCAGATGGTTGACGATGCTTTTCCCGGAGTGGTGGCGGGAGATTTTGTCTACGGCGGGGCGGTGTATGCCAGCCCGCTCTATCTTGACGCGCTGGCGCTGTATTACAACAAAGACATTTTTAACGCAAACGGCATTATTAGTCCGCCCACGACCTGGGATGATTTTATTACCGATGCCAATAAGATACGGCAGATGACGCCGTCGAGATCACTCCTTCTTTCGGGCACCGCGCTGGGCGGCACGCAGAACATATCCGATGCGGTTGATATTCTCAGCGCGCTCATGCTGCAGGGCGGGGGTCAAATCAATACCGGTCAAAACGGAACGGTTCAGTTCGGCAATGGCGCGACGCAGGCACTCAATTTTTATGCCCAGTTTTCCAACTCTGCCAGCGCGAATTATTCATGGAATGACAGTTTTCCCGATTCGCGCGCGGCGTTTGTCCAGGGAAAAGTCGGGATGGTTATTGATTATGCTGATTTGCGCGATGTTATTAAAAAACAAAATCCGTTCTTTAATTTCGGCGTTTCGTTTCTGCCGCAGCTTGCCGGGGCATCGGCCTCGGGTATGGCGACATTTGGGCGATATGCGGGATTGGCGGTTTCGGCGCAGTCTCCGAACAGATATGCGGCGTGGAGTTTTATAAAATTTGCAACATTGACGCCATCCGCATCGAGCTTGTACCTAACCGCCTCGGGTCATTTGCCGGCGCTCAATTCTCTCATTCAGCAGGGTCTGGGAGGAAACGACGATGTCTTTTTGCGATCATTCTTGATCGCCAAGACCTGGCAGGAGCCCAACGAGTCTCAAACGCAGAGCATTTTATTGGGAGCGATCGGAGATGTGGTTACGGGAAAGATGGATGCGGGGCAAGTTCTTAATGCCGCGCAAGCATCGATTAATCAATTGTGGTAACGCGACGTCGCATTGTTGCGACTCCCTGCTTGTGATAGTATAATAAGAACTATGGCATGGAAAGGAATGGGTGCGATGAAAATAGCAGGGATATCCGCCTTTCTTTTTTTGACGACATATTCATCGTCTGTTGCGCAAGGGCTCGTTCCGTGTGGAAACGATCCTAGTCAGATGTGTACATGGAGTCAGCTTATCGGCGGAAGCGGATCGCTTGTTTCAAATGTGATAAATTTTGCCCTCTTTGGTTTTGCGGTTCCGATTGCAGTCGCCTTTTTCATCTGGGGAGGGATTAAAATGGTGATGTCGGGCGGGAACGAGAGCAGGTTTAATGAAGGAAAGACGGTTGTTACGGGTGTTTTATGGGGATTGGCGATCGCATTTGGGGCGTGGCTTATCGTCAATACGGTTATTAATATTTTAACCGGCTGAGTCGCATGAACGACGAGAATGTTTTCTTAGCGGGGCGGAGAAAAAACACCATGAAGATAACTGGTTTTTATTGGGGCGGCGTTTCGATTTTCATGAGCGTCTTATCTTTTCCTATTTTTGCCAATGCGGATGGGTCTGGTTATTCTCCCGATGGAATTCTTAAAAATCCAAGTACACTGGGAACGTTTCAGGATCTGTTGGGCAACATCATTACGTATCTTAATATGATCATCGATCCGCTGGTGGTGATTATGTTTTTGTGGGGAGGATTTCAGATACTTACCGCGGGGGGCGACGAATCGAAAATTAAGAATGGGAAAAAAACTATCACCTATGCGGTCATCGGGTTGGTAGTTATCATCTGTGCCAGCGGGTTGATTTATATTATCAATCAATTGCTGGGAGTTAAAACATCATGATGTTTTTTAAAGACAGCGGTAGATTTTTTAGTCAGCGCACCCCCTTTTGCCCCGGGTGGATTTCAAAAAAAAATTTTTCTTACGGTTGGTTTTTATACAAAGCATTGTTGGCTTTGATTTTGGGTATTTTAGCATTTGGTTCGCTGGCCGTTTATGCGGACACCC
>DAIEKJ010000016.1 GCA_027350645.1 Candidatus Wolfebacteria bacterium | reverse complement strand
TCCACCAGTTCGTCCATTATTTCCATTACCGGATCGGTGGGCACCGGTATTGGCGGCGGTGTTGCCACCGTTGCGGGAACCGGATGGACCGATCAATACGGCGCTACCCAATGTGCGTTGTCGGGAACGAGCGTGACTGTGTATCAGCCGACGCTTGGAGTTCGTGGGTTGGGGGGGAATAATGCTGTCTATATCGGGGTGGGGAATACGGCTACACTTACGGCTCAATACAGCTTCAACGGGGTTCCCTCAAACAACGTTGATGTCTCCGCCTCTTCCACCTGGAGTTCAAACAATACGACTGTTGCCACATCCTCGGGTGGCGGATCCTTCCGAGGTCTTGCTCCTGGTACCGCGCTTATTACCGCCAACTACGCAGCTCAAGGCATGACGGCAACGGGCACGCTTAATGTCGTGCAGTGCAAGGCAAGCGATATCACCATCACTTTGCGGAGCGGTATCAATACACCCATGGCCAATGTCCCCATAACCGTCTCCGCGTCAGCCGGAACATTAACCGCAACCAGCGGCACAACCGATGCCAACGGCCAGTTCCAAACCTCTCTTATCGGACCAATCCCCGCAAGTGTGGTAACCGGTAATACCTTGATCACCATAACGGCCACCGCTGATGGAGTTGTCCTCACGAAACAAATCACCTTCTCCGCCATCGACGTCTGTTACGCCAATCAGATTGGGCTGGCGCCCCAAACCGGCACCACGCTCTATGCGTCCGCGCAATCTCTGGGAGGCCCGATTGTTGATTATTTTGGCAAGATGCTGTGGGGGATTCTTGCTCCTAAAAACTAGCGGTTCGGTTTTTGCATCCCTCCTACCCGCGCTCGCGCGCAAACGGTAGGTGCTGGTCTCTTAGAATCATCGCCGCCGGTGCGCGCCCGGGGGGTTGCTTTTTAGTTGCGGGTAGGGTATAGTTGCTCGCGTATGACAATGATTACCGCTCAAAAACGGACGCTTTTTGGAAAAAAGTCCGCACTATTGATTGCTCAGGGATTTATTCCCGCCGAAATTTACGGTGGTGGCGTTGAGAATGTGCATGTGCAGATTCCAGCCCGCGAATTCATAAAAATTTTTTCTCAGGCCGGGCACAATGAAATTGTGACGGTTGATGTTGAAGGAAAAAAATATCCCGCTCTTATCCATGACACCCAAGGCGACCAGTTCGGCCAGGGTGTGGTGCATGTTGATTTTTATCAGGTTCGTATGGATCAGAAATTGAAGGCCGAAGTGCCGTTGCGCTTTGTTGGTGAATCGCCGGCGGTTAAGGTTGGCGGGGTGTTGGTTAAGGCCGCCGAAGAAATTGAAGTCGAGGCTTTGCCACAGAACCTGCCACGGGCGATTGATGTCGATCTGTCCCGCATTGCCCAGATTCACGAGAGCATTCACGTAAGAGACTTGGTTATTCCCAAAGATGTTCGCGTCATCAGCGATTTGGATATGGTTGTGGCGACGGTAACCGAGCAGGCGGTGGAAGTTGAAGAGACGCCGGTGGCCGCTCCGGCGGAAGGCGAGGCGTCCGCGGTCGCATCTCCGCAAGATGCGGCGGCCCAGGAGACGGATAAAAAATAAAAATGCCCCTGACCGCTCCGATAAGGTATCGGGGCGGTTTTTTTGCGCGCGCGCATGTGCTATACTGGCGTCATGGCCGTTGCGGCCGCGTTTTGTGTTGAATGTCTTTCTATGCATACCGCCCGAGCAATCAGTGATATCTATTCAAGAAGAAACCCGCGCCCCGTTCTTTTGCGGCGCGTTGATCTCAAAAAACAGCGTGTTATCACCATTCCGGTTCGGCTCGCGCTCAAGTACGTAGCCGTTTCTTTGGCGTTTTTTCTGCTCATTTTGGGACCGGCATACGCGCCTTCTACGCGCGGGCTTTTGTTTGCCGCGTCGGGAACCGATGCCGAGCGGGCGCAACTGCAGGCTCAGCTTAATACGCTTGAACAGCAGATTTCCCAATATGAAACAACGGTGAGCCAGTATCAGAAGCAGGGCGCCAGTCTTCAGGGAGAAATAAAGCTGTTAAACAGTAAGATTGCTTCGCTCAACCTGCAGATTAAAGCAGTCACACTCAACTTGCAGCGTCTGAACGGGGAAATCAGCGATACGCAAGCTCAGGTCACTCAGACCGAGGGCGACATCAGCCAGACCAAACAATCGTTGGCGGGTGTATTACAGACATTGTATGAAAACGAGAGTCAGAGCATGATCGAAACCATCATCGCCAACCCGCGGCTGTCGGACTTTTTCTCCGACGTAAACAACCTGCTCGTGCTTCAGGATAATGTCCGTTCTTCTTTGGAAAAAATCGTGACGTTGCGGACCGACCTCATGAACCAAAAGGAATCGTTGTCATTGCAGTACAACGACGTATCTCAGCTCAAGGCGTATCAGGAAGCGCAAAAACAAACCATCGTCCAGACGCAGTCTCAGAAGCAGCAGATTCTCAAGGTAACCAAGGGCCAGGAATCGAAATACCAGCAATTGCTGACGCAAACCAAACAAACTGCCGCGCAAATCCGGAGCCGTTTGTACGAACTGCTGGGTGGCGGACAGCTGGAATTTGGTGACGCATACAATCTTGCCAAGACCGCACAGGACGCCACCGGTGTGCGCGCCGCGCTGATTCTGGCGGTGTTGGATCGCGAATCGGCATTAGGAAAGAATGTCGGAAAGTGTAAGTACGATGTCAATCCTTACTACCCAAACAGGGCCAGCAATCCGACGGCGATGCAACCGGTCCGCGACATCCCCATATTTCTGCAGATTTGTAAGTCGCTCAACATTGATCCAGAGAGTGTGTCGGTGTCCTGCCCCATCCCAGCTGACGGCGCGTACGGTGGCGCGATGGGTCCGGCGCAATTTATCCCCTCGACATGGCAGAAATATTCCGCGCAGATTTCGAGTTTGACCGGACATGCCAACCCGTCGCCGTGGAACAATATGGATGCATTTATGGCCACCGCGCTCTATATGCGCGACGCTGGAGCGGCCAACGGCACGTTGTATGATGAAAAAGTTGCGGCGGCAAAATATTACGCCGGCTCTCGCTGGCAGTACTATATCTCAACTTACGGCGAAGCCGTCATCGCCCGCGCTCAGAGCTTTCAGGGCGATATCGACGTGTTGACGGGCAATGGGAGCTAGTTGTCCGCGCGCGTTTTTTCTGCTATTCTGCCAGTATGATTTTAGACGATGCGGCCCTCGACCATCTTTTTGATTTGGCGCGGATTGAACGCGAAAAAGATCCGCTCCGACGCCACAAACTCCTTGCCGATCTTTCCAAAATCCTTGAGCATTTTGAGGAATTGCGGCAGGTAAACACGGACAAGGTCGCGCCGCTTTCTGGCGGCACGTTTTTGACCAATCAAGTCCGTCCGGACCAAGGCGCGGTGCGTGATCCATCTGATGTGTCGGCACAACGCGATGCGGCGATACGGCAATTTCCCGATGCCGAACGTGGTTTTTTAAAAGTGCCGCCGGTTTTTGAATAACGCCTGGAGTCATCCGTATGAATTTTTTTGAAACGGAATATACCATTGAAAAATTACGCGATGCATACCAGCGTCGTGCGGTGACCGTCAGCGGCGTCATGCGCCAGTTTTTTGATTACATTAAAACCCGCGATGCGTCGGTGGGGGCGTTTCTTGAAGTTTTTGAAAAAGAGGGGATGGAACGAGCCGCGGCGCTTGACGCACAGCAGGACGCGATGGATCCGCTGGCAGTTCTTCCCCCGCTGTTTGGGGTTCCCGTTGCTATTAAGGATAATATGCTTTACGCCGGCCACCGCGCCACCGCCGCCTCAAAGATTTTGGAGGGATATGTTTCGGCTTATACCGCTACCGCGGTGCAAAAACTCATTGATGCGGGGGCAGTTATCGTTGGACGGACGAATTTGGATGAATTTGCGATGGGATCGTCGACGGAATATTCAGCATTTGGGGTAACGCGCAATCCGCACGATCCGGACAAAGTGCCGGGCGGTTCGTCTGGAGGATCGGCGGCGGCCGTTGCTGGAAACATGGCTTTGGCATCGCTGGGATCTGATACGGGAGGATCAATCCGCCAGCCGGCATCTTTTTGCGGTGCCGTTGGTTTAAAACCGACGTATGGATCGGTGTCGCGCTACGGCCTCATGGCGCTGGCGTCCAGTCTTGATCAAATTGGTTCGTTTGCCAAAACGGTGCGGGACGCGGCGCGCGTGTTTAGCGTCATCGCCGGTCCCGATCCGCTGGATGCCACCAGCACTCCTTATCCGCATGAAAATCTTTTGCTGGAGGGCGCGGCGGTAAAGAAAAAAGTTCTTGGTGTTCCCCGGGAATATTTTGTTGATGGTATGGACGGATCGGTTGAGGCGGCGGTGCGATCCGCTATTGATCGTTTTCAAAAGGATGGATTTGTCGTGAAAGAAATCAGCCTGCCGCATACGCGGTATGCGCTCTCGTGCTACTACATTATTCTGCCCGCCGAGGCCAGCGCTAATTTGGCGCGGTTTGATGGGGTGCGGTATAGCCGTCTTGATACTATTCCCGCCCAGGCGGGGCTGATGGAGCTGTATCGGAAACAGAAGGGAGAGGGGTATGGCGATGAGCCAAGGCGCCGCATTTTGCTGGGAACGTTTGTGCTTTCCAGCGGCTATTATGATGCCTATTATGCCAAGGCGCAAAAAGTCAGACGGCTGATTCTCGATGATTTTGAGAAGGTATTTAACGACGGCGTTGATGCAATTCTCACGCCCGTCACACCGACGACTGCGTTTGCCATCGGAGAAAAGAAAGATGATCCGCTCTCGATGTATCTGTCGGATATTTTTACGATTCCGGTAAACTTGGCCGGATTACCCGCGCTCTCGCTTCCAATTGGCAGTGGTTTTTCAAAGGAGAATATGCCGATCAATTTCCAGATTATCGGAAAACATTTTGATGAACAGACGATCTTGTCTCTGGGAGAATATTATGAGACGTATTTAAAAGGCCGCGCATAAATTGCGTTGTATCTACGATAATGTGGATTTGGATTCAACTTATATCACTGGTGCTGTCGTTCTTTTTTCTCGTTGCCTCGATCCGGCTGATTATCAAGATGGATTTTTTTTCAGACAAAAGGGATTACGGATGGCAGGCGGTGCGATCGGATTCTATCGCGCGTACGCGTCTGGAGAAAGCATGGAGAGTGGTACTTAAAAAAATAACCGCACCCGACTCGGGGGCGTGGAAAGAGGCGGTCCTTTTGGCTGATAACGAGTTTGACGAGGTTATTCGTTCGTCCGGATATCGCGGCGCAACGCCCGAAGAACGGCTGATGGTTGTTGATGAATCGGCCGTTGCCAATATTTCGCGTATCCGTGTTTTACGCGCTGATTTGGTGGGCGCCCTCAAGGACGAGGATGCGTCCGTTGATTACGAAAAAGCAAAAGAACTTTTGCGCGAGTATCGCGCGGCATTTCGTCAGATGGGGATGATGAAGTGACAAACGACCAACGACTAATGACAAAATCGCCCGAGCGGGCGATTTTTATACGCAACGGACGAGAACGCATTTGCTGTCACAGAATGTGTCGTGTGATGAGCATTGATGCTCGTGGGAAATGTTATGCACTTCCCCAACAAATGAAAAATCCCCCCGGTGCAGTGAGAGAATCTTACTGGCGCGATCTCGTAAACGCTGTTGGAACCAAGATTCGGAAAAATAGAGGGCGGGTTTTTGTGGTTAAGCTGGGTTTTTGTATAAAGTAATTGACTATTTATTGATTGTGTTTTATAATGAATCCAGCGCCTTGAAATGGCGACTTCTAAAAGAAAGGAGGTGATAGCGTATGTGTCTGAAGAGAGCGGTTCGTGAAAGCGAAGTTGGTATCTCTGGCTGCCACGATGCGAGGGCGCCCTTGGTTTTGGTTGCTGCAATGCGGGCCAGGGAAGAGCGTGCACAAGCCAGAGACAAGGCGGCTGTCTACGGTTGCCACACCCAAAGTCCTTACGGCGACAGCTATGCTGACGCGGGGTATGGCGACTACCAAGACGCGGTCTGATGACGGCGGCGGAGTGAGTAGTCAAGAAGAAACTCACTCCGCCGCCGCCCCTTATTAAGAATGGAGGTGGGACAATGAACGCAATAGTTCCAATCATCAAACCAGTTTCGACAGCTTGCAATATCACGTGCGGGTATTGCTATCATAGCTGGAATCGCGCGTGTCAGTTGAACACAATGTCTGATGAAATTCTCGGTCGTGTTCTGGGCGAAATCGCAAAACTTGATCAGCCAATGACTCGCATCATATGGCATGGAGGTGAGCCGACACTTGCTGGCGTCCCGTTTTTTCAAAAGGCGGTTAATGTTTATGCAGCGGCCAGTAAGGAGCGATATGTTCATTCGCTGCAGACAAACGGAACGACGATCAATAAAGCATGGGTGTCTTTCCTTAAGCGGTCCGGCTTTCATGTTGGCATAAGCATTGATGGACCGAAGGAGCTACACAATGCCAACAGAACATTCCGCAATCACCAAGGTACATTCGATCGGGTCATGAGAAGCGTGCATGATCTTCTTGAGGCTGGCGTACCAACCGGAGTAGTCTGCGTTGTTACCAAAACAAACGCAGCTTATGCCAAGGAGATTCTCGATTTTTTCTGCACGCATGGTCTGACGAGACTCAATTTCTCGCCGGCCGCCGATTTCGATGCGGAAGGATCACTCAGGCCATATTCTCTGTCTCCGATTGAATGGGGGCATTTCCTTGTCGATTTATTTGACGCATGGCTTGAGAAAGATAACCCAAATATCCATGTTCAGTTGATCGACAGCTTCGTGTCAACGTTGATTGGCGGCGAGCAACTCGTTTGCACGTGCCGTCAAGACTGCACGAACTTTCTTTCTTTCGACAACACGGGTGACGTCTACTTCTGTGGGAGGATGCTTGGCGATGCAGATTTTAAGATTGGTTGTGTCGCCAACGCGCCACTACGAGATCTGCTGCAAAGCAGGAAACTTTCTCTCATAAGAAATAATGTCACCACTCTTAACTCCGCCTGTGCTGTGTGCTCAATCAAAAGCTTCTGTGGCGGCGGTTGTCCAAGTCACCGATTTAATGTCGAACATGCCGATTTTTCTTGTCGGTATTACTTCTGTGAATCGACGCGTATGATTGTTAATCGCATACAATCAAAGTTAAGTCGCTTCTTGGAGACGAGTTCGACAGAAGAACACTTAGAAAAATGGCGGCCTGCGTGAAAACGCTGGCCGCCGTATTCTTTTCGGCGTGCATCATTCATGGTAATATTTAAAGGATAAGTTTTATATGATTACATCCGGTACACAAACGGTTATAACGGAAAACATCAAGATGACCGCTGATCGGTTTGGGGTAGAAAAATTTGCCACCGTATTTGAAATACTTGAGTGGCTGCACAAAAACCTCAAATTGGTATCCGGTGCGGAATTCAAGAGAGAATATTTCCGTAAACGGACGGCCGACGAGATTATCCAAAGCGGCGTGGCAACGGGATGCACTGACTATGCTCTGGTTTTCTGCGCACTTGCCCGCGCCAAGGGTATTGTTACTATCTACGTTGAAGTGCTTGATGCTGATTGGGTCGAACACCCCGACTATGACGATATCCGCGGACATGTTTTCTGCGAAGTGGTTATTGACGGCAAGACGTATGTTGTTGATCCACAAGGAGTTGCAGTCCGTCCATGGATAGGGAGGCGGTATGTGGTTATCGGCAAGGGGCTGGACTCGTGGGATCTAGGGGTCGGCAACATTGAAACATTGAAGTCTTTTATACAAAAAACGCTTTGATTCCGAAAAGAATAAAATTATTTCAAATTCTGCAAAATCCGCATGATTGTTTATAAAAAACTGGAACGTGAGCAATTCAGTCGTCTCTTTCTTTTGTAAATTTACATCACTTACAGAAAAACCAATTTCCCCGTTCCAGAGCATCCCGCTATCACTTCGTGACAACGCAATGCTCGCTGGAAGCAAAATCGTTTGTTTCCAGCCCCCTTCTGGTGCGGTTCAAATCCGCTTATACAAAAACCACTCCTTGCCGAGTGATTTTTTATGCGCAGCGGACCGGATTTGAACCGGCGACCTCCCGCGTGACAGGCGGGCGTTCTAACCAGCTGAACTACCGCTGCAAGATGCACCTAGGAGTGTACTGATTTTTGGGGAGAAATCAATATAACGCGCTTTATCACAACGATTGAGCCGCTTTTCTTAAGGAACGCTTTAAGCGAGTCGATGCGCACTGATCCTGTTTCTTGAATTTTATCCGGCCAGTGGCCAGTGCGCCGTGACGACGCATGAACAACGGCGTTGTCTTCTGTGTAGATGCCCACATGTCCGATGCCCTGCGGAAACGTCTTGTTGTAGTGGCCGCTGGTTCCGTGGACGAAGATGCAGTCGCCCGGCCGTATGTTTTTTAAGTCGTGAACTTTTTTTCCGGCAAATTCCGCCTGCTCGATGGTGCTGCGGGGGATTGTAACGCCGACGTGCGCAAAGACGTATTTAACAAACCCCGAACAGTCAAAGTAATCTGGCGCATCGCTCATCAGCGCGCCGTATTTATAGGGGACGCCGACAAATTGTTCGGCAAACGACAACAGCTCGCTGATTTTTTCCTGCCGCGAAGATGGTTTCATGTAAAGAGTATATACTTTTTTGTTTTTGATGGTAAGAACTTGCACGCTTTATTCTTTTATGGTACCATGGCTCAAGTGGTGAGAAACACTGTCTTTGGGCCATCGTTTTATATGATGGGGGAGTGAATATCGCGGGATAGAGAAGTAGTATCTCGCCAGGCCCATAACCTGGAGATCGTCGGTGCAAATCCGACTCCCGCAACAAGTGACAAAAACCGCCCAAGGGCGGTTTTTGCATCGTGTGTTGTTTATTTAGCTTGGTTTGACCGGGTTCATTGCTTGTGTTATTCTATGTTTATTGGTTAAGGAATGTTGATTATATACTATAGTTCATTGAAAGCTTAAACAATCGTAAACTAATCCATAGGAGCGTGCGATGAAAAAGAAAAATGTTACTCCCTTGCTGGGGAAATTTCTGCAGAAAATCGCTCCTAAGATAGGAGCAAAGGTGCTCGTGGAGCCTGAGTGGGGTATCGTTGGCCAAATTACCTTCAAGAATGGTCGGCGACGCTATTTCAGGTATTCCGGCCTGGACTTAAATCCCCTGGGATCTTCCGAGGTGGCCAAGGACAAGGACTATGCCGCATTCTTCTTGCGGTCAATGGGATATCCGACCGTATCAGGCAAGACGTTCTTTTCCGATGCGTGGTCGGTAGCGATTGGGTCTCGTAGAACGATCGATGCCGCCTATCGGTACGCCAAGACGATCGGATTTCCGGTGTTTGTTAAGCCGAACAGCGGGAGCCAAGGAGTCGGCGTGGCGCTGGTCTACACGAAGCGTGAATTCTATCGCGCCATGAAGTTTATCTTTGAGCGCGATCGCGTCGCCCTGGTACAACAGCCGGTTGTCGGCAATGACTACCGCATCGTGGTTTTGGACGACGAGGTCATCTCCGTATACCAGCGGATACCGCTCAATGTTATCGGCGACGGGAAGTCAACCGTGCATCAACTACTCAAGAGGAAGCAACGGCAGTTCCGCGCCTCTAGCAGGGACACGATGCTGAAAACTGATGATCCGCGTATTATCGAGAAACTGCATCGGAGCGGTATGACTATGCGATCGGTCATCGGTCGCGGCCAGCGAGTCTATCTGCTCGACAACGCTAACCTTTCCTCAGGCGGCGATTCGGTTGATGTGACTGAGCTCATCCATCAGGAATTCAAGGAAATTGCCATACGACTCACCAGAGACATGGGATTGCGCCTGTGCGGCGTTGATGTAATCGTCAATGGTGACATCGGTCAGCCGCCGGGAACCTACTGGATTTTGGAGATCAACTCGGCTCCCGGCCTGGATCATTATGTGAAGATGGGCCGCAAGCAGGAGGCGATCGTTGAGCGGCTCTATCTCAAGGTGCTCAAGAGCATGGAGAGATGAGAGTTGGGATTTATTTGTAAAGCGCTGGGGGATGTTCCTGCGGCCTTCTTTTTTCTATACTTTCTCCATGGACGGCAATCGTCAAAAAAAGCTGATTGTATCGCTTGCGCGATGCGGCGCAATAATAGGTTACACGCCCCTGGGTGATGAGGTTGATTATGCAACCGATCCTCTGTTTGAAAGTATTGTGCGCGAGCAAATTTTTCTACCGAAGAACAACGCCGATGATCCGTGCCAATGGGCTCAATCGTGTAATGAGCGTTATGGCAATGGCGCGGTCTGCATTTTTGTACCGGGCGTACAATTTGATGCGATGGGTACGCGCAAGGGTCGGGGTGGCGGGTGGTACGATCGATTCCTATCAAAAATACATCCGGAGTGGATAAGAATTGGTATGATTGACGCTGACGGATTTTCTCGAACAGCGCTCAAG
>DAIEKJ010000015.1 GCA_027350645.1 Candidatus Wolfebacteria bacterium | reverse complement strand
CTTTCTCGTCTTCTTAGGCATCGACATGCGTTAAGTCTATCATATGAGAGACCACCGTCAAGACAAGAGGGGGTTGTATATTAATGTGCAGTTGACTGTCGCGTCGTCTTGCTACTCGGCAACTCAAGCAGAATACGAAAAGATATGCAAAAAAGCAACCTTTGCGCTCTAGTGCCCGTATATCAGCACGCCGACAACCACCGCGCCATTCACCAGGAACCAGAGGGTGTAGGCGGTAATAATGGGAACTTCTTTGTGCGCAAACCCGTACACGATCCACGGTATATCGAGAATCGTATAAATAAGCCACGAAAAAAGAGAAACCTCGCCGGCGCTATGCGATGAAAAAATGGTGATAATTTGAGGAATGGTCGCCGCCGGACCGACGATAGCGATAGCGACTAAAAGGTTATCGAGAAATCTCCCCCACCGCGACGGATGCGGGTAAGGCGTCATTTTCTTTTCCGCTTCTTTCGCGTGACGCTTGCGGACCTGAATGTGATGCATTGAAAATTGCATATACGTATTATAGTTATACCGTCAAAAAAATAAATGACTGCACGAGGGCCGGATATGCCATCGCGATAAGAAGCGAGAGAGCGGCGGCAAAAAATATCGGCCATCCCAGCGTCGTATATTTTTCCTTAAAAAAGATCAACCGCACGAATGAAACAACCACCACGCCCACAAACACCAGCGGCACAAATCCGACGATAAGCGGCCACCCGACTGCCAGCGCCGCCACTAGCCCCAGTTGCAACTCGCCGTCATCAAAAAAACGATCCCGATACTTTTTCAAAAACGCCAAGACTCCCAAAAAAACAAACGCCGTCCCGATACCCAGCAACGCATTGATCCAAAACCGGCCGTAGACATAAAAGACAAAATAGCCGGCATGAATATGGAACACCTTAATGATCCAGGCGGCCAGCGATGTTTGGGCATTATGAACACTAAGCGGCTGAACAACCAGGTCTTTAGTGAGCGGGCTAGCCAGCCACGCGTCATACTGCGCGACGGTCATATATATTGTCTGTCCGATGCGCGCAACCCCGAGTAATCCCGCCAACCACCACAAAACCGCCCCACTAGCTTTTAAACGGCGCCGCAACGCGTAAACAAATCCCCCGGCAACCAGCGTTAAGACGACAAGCCATCCAACGCCGGCAGAAATATACGGCACGCACGAGACGATAGTCATGGAAAATTATTGGCCACCGGCGCTTTCCGAATCGGATGCGTCCAGCTTTTTACCGATTTTCTTTTCTATGTCGGTGATATCCTTGCGCAGATCCTTTATGAGCGCCTCTTCTTCCTGCGAGAGCACGCGTTTAGATTTAGTCGCCTCAAGAACATCAACATGATTGCGAACATGGGCCGCCAGGCGGATTAAGAGATCGTGAAGCGTGTTTTCCGCATCCCGTTTTTCAGCCACCACCATCCGGCCGAACCGATTAAGCCGGCGGAACAAATAAAGAACCGCAAGCGAAGCACCTAGGACAAAGAAGAGTATAAAGACCAGCAGCGACCCATAGGTGATCCAAGATGTCAGGATACCCAACCATGCCTGGGGGGAAACCGAAAGCTCCACCGGCGCAGTGGGATCGCTTTGCGCTCCGCGCGCATCAACGGCATACGCAGAAAGCTGGTACATTCCCTGGTCCAGCGTCGCTGGCCACAGGAGAGCAAACGTACCAGCGGGAGTTGTGGAAACCGATTCGATACTTGGTTGTCCGCCTTCTTTGGTTAGTGTCAAGAAAACAGACTCTCCCGCCAGCGCGTGTCCCCGAATGATAACCGCGTCTCCTGCCGTACTCTGCAACGGATAGCTGTCGATAACCGGAGGGGCGATGGAAAGAACCGATACTTGCGCAACCGATTGAGTGGTATTTCCCGCGCGATCAACGGCGGTCACGGTAATTGTTTTTTGGCCCGGCGTTTGCAACGGCACGGTATAAGTAACAACGCTCCCCGGCGTACCGGCAGGAATGGCATCGGCCGATTGTCCGTCAATAGCAACCAAATAGTGATCAACCCCAGACAAATCATCAGTCGTTCCAAACGAAATCACAGGACGCGGATTGTCGCTGGCCGCACCCCCCAAAAGAGTAATGGTAAAGTCGCGGGGTGGCGTCGTGTCGATATTTACCTGGTATGTCCCAATCGCTCCCCATCCGGCGCTTGTTTTTTCCTGCACGCGAAGATACCACGTGCCGTCGGCAATTGACGCAATGGTTTTTGTCCATATCGGCGGATCATAGGTTACCGC
The DNA here is from genome assembly GCA_027350645.1 of Candidatus Wolfebacteria bacterium. GTDB lineage: Bacteria > Patescibacteriota > Minisyncoccia > UBA6257 > JAGOQP01 > DAIEKJ01. The sequence goes on along the minus strand of DAIEKJ010000015.1, from coordinate 8,978 downwards.
TGGAAGCGTGGCTTTGTTTTTATCAAACACCAGCCGCACGGCCTGGACACCGGGCCGCTGGGGCCACAAGAAAGTAGCGGTATTATCGTTATACCACGCCGATTGATCCGGATCGGTTGCCGAAGAAATAATGGGCGCGGGCGATGACGCGGGTGGCGCGGGCGATATAATTTCCGACGAATCAACCGTTATGGAGGCGTTAGCCACGCTGGTAAGGATTTCCGTCCCCTGCCCGTCGTTAGCCAGCACCGATCCATTGGAAATGGAGAAGGATCCGGTCCCGACGCTCTTGGCGCGTCCGTAGATAGTAAGCAAAAGCCCGCGATCACCGACAAACCCAGGGTTCATGACAACACCGCTAAATGAAACCGCATTGTTCTGTCCCGCATACGACGGTTGCTGAACCCAAAAAGAAACGATGGAGCCCTCCACGCTCACGCTCGAAAAATCAACCGCCGCCGGCAGCGTCACGGTTCCCTGGAAAGCATTGACCGCCTGGCCGGCGCTGCCAACATACACGCGAGCAACAATCGTATCCCCCACCTCATACGTTGCCCGCCCCGTCGCCACCGACAGCGTCGCGGCGCTTGCCTGCCCCACCCCCACCGCACCCCACCAACAGAGAACAAAAAAAACGGCAAAAATAAATCCGATACATACTCGAACTGCGCGCTGTACTCTACCGTACGCCATGAGATTTTTTATGATATCGATACAGTATATACCATCCGACCGCGCAAACAAAAACAATTCCCGTCATGCCAAGCGCCGCCATCAACCACCACGCGCCGCCAAAAACAGCTGAGGGCGAAGGCGGGATCACAACAACCCGAGTATTGCCCGCACCGTCAATCGCCTTGACATAAATATAACTTTGCAAGGACTGATCGGAAAGCACGTACGGACTTGACGCGTCATGCCACGCAAGAGTTTGGTAGTCACCCGACCCTTCTTTGCTGGTACTTTCCGCAACCTGGTATCCGACGATGCCGCTCACATTGTCCCGCGTTGAAAAAGAAACAAAATATTTTCCCCCAAACAGCGCCGGATCTCGCGCCACCAATGGAGAAAAATCATCGGGGGGAACGACATCAACCGGCGCATACGCCTTTGGCGATTCTTGCGCGCCGGCCGCCATTGACCCGGACGTCACGATGAATGAATCGCCGCTCACTTCAAGAGGAACGGGCGTCCCGTTGCCGTCGTTTGCCAGCACGGAAGGATCGCCAATGCCCACCGTCGCGCTTCCCGCACTCGCCGCGCGAAAAAGAAGAGTAATCACCTTACCCGCCCGCGGACCGCTCCAATACGCGCTCAGCGTCCCGTCGTACCCTCCGGGCATAATACCGGCAAGCGAAAGCATCCCTAACGTATTGGCAGTTGTTGTCGAGTCGCGCTCTATCCACTCCCCGATAACCGAATCAGCATCGCTGGCAGAAAGCAAAACAAGATGAGGCGAAAATGTAATAACAGCTTGAATGGCATTAACCGGCGTTCCCTGCGGATCAAGCATAACCGACTCGCGTATCACATCGCCCGCGCGCGCAACAGACGGTTGACGCGTGAAAAAAAGCCGTGCCGCCAAGACCGAGCGCGGAAAAGTAAAAAATAATCCGCCCAAAATGACCGCCGCCGCAATCGCTCCAATGTCCGCGGCATATTTTTGATTTTTTAATTTAAACTTTTGCATTGCTCTTGCTACCCGGTCCAATAATACGCCATGATGGAAAAATCAGTGAGGTCTATTTTGCCATCGCTGTTTAAATCGATCCCCTGCGCGACCGCCTCGCTGGTAAGCGGCCGCCGGTACCAGTACGCAAGAATTGAAAAGTCGATTAAGTTAACTCTGCCGTCGCAGTTCAAATCAGCGCGCAGGCACCCACCCGCCGGCGCATACAGATTTGAATCGCCAACCTTAAAAAAAGCCACCGGAGAGCTGGGGCTTATCGCCCCGTCCGTTTGCGCGTTTGCCATCGCCGAGTGTCCGCCCGGCGACAAAAATAAAGTATTAAACTGTTGAGAATACGCGCCGCTGGCGTCGGTGGTAACGGTCGCGGTAGCGACCTGATCGGAGTGGATGACTAAATCGATGGTACTGCTGGGCGCCCCCGTTCCCAAAACGGTAATGGGATCGCCCTGCTTGGTTTCGTACTTATTGGTCGTAATAGTCGGAGAGATAAAAATCCCGCTCACTACCGTAGAGACGCCCGGGCTGATATTTACAGAAAACGTATTAAGCGCCGACCTCAGATTGTGCTGATCCTGCGAATACACCATGAATGTATACGATCCGCCCGCTAAACCCGACACATCAAATTCAAATTTTGCATCCGGTCCCGCGCTCACCTTGGCCATCTGTTGTCCATCGCGCAACAAAATGACCGGACTTCCCGGGTAAGCAATTCCCTTTAGTGTCACTTGAGTCACCGACGAAGGTGGTGTTGCGCCGCCACCGCCTCCTCCACCTCCGCCTCCTCCCCCTCCACCGCCTGGGGGCGGTGGCACGGTATAACATTGTGAAATATTGAGCGTGCAATCGCTGTTGCACGTCAACGTTCCACCGGTATATCCAAACGAAGCGCAGGTTTGATTGTTTAAACTAGTCCCGTCGCACTGTTCACCGGGATCAACCACCCCATTGCCGCACGAGAGAGGAATCACCCGCGCGGTGACGCGCACAGACACCGCATGCGCGCGCAAAACACCATAACTAAAGACGTGAACATAATAAGCGCCGATAACGGCGCTTATTATGACGGCGCATGCATAGGCTATGGCTCGTATATTCTTATTCATTTCATGCGGTAATACCCGCCCGCGCGCTCACCATTAAGACTCGCGCTTTTTTGATGCTTGATGGATAATCCAACGATTATACCGCTTCATAGTCAACGGGGCGACGAGAAAAACGAGAATGAGCACAATAATAACCCACACCGTTGTCCAGAACGGCAGGACAAAAAACCAGAGAGATTGCGAAACGACTTCTGAATTCTGCCCGTAGGTCAGCGTCACTACTGCATGGTATATCCCAAATGCCCATGGATTGCTTTCCCACGCAACAGGGAACGATTTCACGCTTTGTGGCAACACATTAGCCCCTTCGTGGTTCACGGGAATGTCGGCACTGAGCATCCCGAGCATATTATAAATTTTTATTCCGCCTTCCGGCCGCTCATAGATATTGCCTTTATTGAAGAACGAGGGAGAAAATATAAGCGGATACCCGAAAAAAAACGGACCGACATTGCCCGCCGGAGACGAAAGAGAAAAACCCTGCATCGATCCGCCTTCCTGGATGTCTCCCGCAACCGTCATATATATCAAGACCCCCGCGCGCGTCACAATAGAAACCTGCTGCGTGCTTGAAGCGTGAGGCGAGGCCGTTCCCCACCACATGACCGCAAAATGTCCTCCTGGCGCCGCATTTTTTGGAACCGCGATCGTAAACGGAATCGCCTGCTGCTGTTGACTCTTGAGCGTCACCGAGGAAACCGTCGAAAACCACGACGCCAGATCATTGGGCTCTTCGGTGGAAAAGACTTTTTCGTTATTGTTTTCGGTGAATTTTTCAAAAGACGGATACAGCGTCTCGGTACCTGCCTGCTCATTAAGAAGAGTAATAGTCCCCGTAACGGTCTGACCCGGCTGGACGTAGTATTCCAAACGCACCGGCCCAACGGTAATCGCATGGCTAACAGGCGCGCCACATAGCGCGCCTGTTAGCATTACCGCCGTTACCGCAACCGTCAAAAGAATCGCTTTCTTGGTCATATCGCGTTAGACGGCATTCGTTAATTCCCCGTACAGCTGTACGTGATGGTATCGGCATAACTGCCCGCAGTCGTCAGATTGCTTATAGCCGCAAGATGGGCAACCGTCACCACTCCCCCCGTCGTCGGAGTGCTCGCCGATGCAAGCGCGACATTGGTCCGCGACAACGCGCCAACCGTATTTCCCGTTCCTGTATAGGTTCCGCCAATCGTCAACGCCCCTCCAGTCGCCGGAGTCGTTACCGAACCCTGAATGCCGTATCCTTCCGTTCCTGCCGCAAGCGTTGCCGCCGAAGAAGGAATGAGGTATGGGCTGCTGCTGGAATTGTACAACCCCGCCGTGCTCGTGCCATTACCCGCGTCCTGGACATACAACGTGCATCCTAATCCGTCATTGCACGCAACCGTACTGGTCACGTTCGGAGATGCGGTGGCAATCGCCGATGTCGTCAATGTACCAAACGCCGTTGACGCCGCGCCCACGCTACATGTAACCGACTGCGCAACCGTCGCCGTCACGTTTACCGTACCCGTTGCGCGCGCGATCAAGGCCGCGCCGGCAATAGCTCCTCCCACTACCAGGCTCACCAACAAAGCAACCGCGACAAAGGAATGTTTCTTCACGCTCATACAAATATATATTTATTTTTTACCTTACTGTTTTTATCTTTTATTGGACAACGTGCGTTGCCCGGGTTGTGCCCCGTCTTTTCTAAAACCGAAGATCGACTCCACCGCTTCGCACAATCGCGCGATGCCGCTTCTTTGGTAGAAAAGAGTCAAGGCAAACCTACCCATGTAGTATACGACATATCCGTTAAAAAGAAAACAACAACGGCCCGTTTCTGTGGATAACTTCTGGCCGCAAACAACCGGAGAAAAACGCCCCGCCCCCTCTCCCGCCCAAACGCAAAAAATCAGTTTCCGATGCAACTATAGGTAATGGTATCGGCATAGCTTCCCTGTGGCGTCACCCCGCTAATCGCCGCCTTGTGCGTTACCACCACCTCCCTACTCGTAAATGCGGCCGTCGACCCCGCTATGGTGGCCTGTGATAGCGCCAACCCTCCGACCGTGTTGCCCGTCTGATTATATGCGTTTGCCAGAGTCAGCGTTGCCCCGCTCCCAGCGGTTGTTGTTGCCGCCTGAATGCCGTATCCTTCGGTGCCGGCAACAAGCGTTGAGTTGGCCGACGCGATAAGATTGCTCATAGCGCTTGCCCATAAACCGGGAGACGACCCGCTTCCCGCGTCCTGAACATACAATGTACATCCGGCGGCATACGTGCATGATATCGTCGTCGTTGCATTGGGAGATGCCGCGGTGACCACCGCCCCAGACAGCGTCCCAAAACTTGTCGACGTCGGACTGGTACTGCACGACACCGTTCCGCTCGATGCCGTCGTTACCTGCGGATAATTTGTATAAGAAGAAAACGGCGTGTTGTCGTTCCATATCGTTCGCAAACAATACGTTGTCCCCTGCGGCGACCCGTTGTCATACAAAGAAAAATCCCATTTACCATCCTGTCCAACGGCCACGACACCCTGCGACGGAACAAATGGATTGGTTGATTGATACGTCTGATTGACGATGACGTTGGCGCCATCCGTGGGGTCGTTGGCATCGGCCGTTAAGGCCGAACCGCTGGTCGCGCCGCCGTTGGTATAAAACGCTATTGACGTTGACGTTGAAACATCGGCCCACGATCCCTGCGGCGACGCGCAGGTGCCCGTTCCCATGCTGGCGTATTGCAGTTTAAACTGCCGGTTCTGAGCAAGCGCGCTGCTGGTAACATAGTTAAGCACGCGCACACGAAACTGCGCCCCCGTCGATCCAAGCGTAACCGAAGTATTCTGTGCGGCAAGCGGAGTGCCTACATCCGTCGAATTGATGTTGTTGAAAAACCGGTACGCGGCCTGCGTGATCGTCGAAGGCGGATTGAGGGTCGCAAAATCATTAGCAATTGCCGTTTGAATTTGCGACACCGAAGTAAAATCTCCCCCGCCCCACTGCCAATAGGTATACGTCACGCTCCCGCCCGGCTGGACCGTCCCCAGATTCGCCGAGGCGACCGTGTCGTCATTTTCCGTGCCAAGATTTGGCGTCACAACCACCGGCCACTGAGCCGACGATGTCGAGGTTAGGATCGGGTGTTGAAGAAGGTACCCCGTCGTACTCGCTGATTCGGAATCGTGAAAGATAAACCCCATCGCCGCGTTAATACCGCTATCGTACGCAACCTCCCATGTCTGCGGCAATGAGATGATGCTGGTGGATGTTTCTATCGTTTCATCGGCAGCGTCGCCCGCAAACCGCCCCTTGTCGTTCACATTCCTATCGGTTCCCAGCCATTGTTCGCGCTCCCAGATAAATGGATACACGTGCGCCACCGTATCGTTGTTTGTGAACTGAAACACATTTTGAATATACCGCCCTCCGGCATAATACGTTTGTGTGCGTTTGGCAAAAATTTTATTGTTGGTCTGCTGCGCCCAGATGGACCCGGCCGTATCAATCGTTACCACGATCTGGTTATTATTTTGGCCGGTCACCATGCTTTGCCATTCATTGGAGCTCCATTTAATATCCGCGGCATAGTAATTTGACGAATCATACCGCACGGTATTATCCACGTGCACGGCGGCTCGCTCCATACAGTCCAGATTCACATTGCCAGGACTTCCACTGGGGCCGTGGCCTGTGAGTTCAACCTGCTCTCCGGATGCCCCGATCGCGCTGCTGCCGCCAGACGATACCCCGCCGCCGAATATGGTGGTGTAGATATATTCATTACCAACCATCAAGCCGTTGTAAAAAAGCCGGTCGCCGATGTTGTACGTGTAGAGTTCATCAACGCGGGTGGCCCACAGATCGGTGTCTGAAGTAAAGGTAACGGCCAAGGTTACATCCGTCGCACTCAACGACGCCGATTGCACATAGAGGGCATGTTGACCCGTATCCCACCACCAGGCATTGGTGGTGCTGGCGGCGCTTCCTTGCCCCACTGACGTCCCGTTAAAGGTCACGCCGGTGATAGTAACATTTGCCGTCGTTGGTAAAAACGGGAACGCAACCGCAACATTGCTATTGGTTCCCGAAGCATCGTAAAACGTCATATCGCTCATCGTTACATTCCACAGCCCCGTGCCGGAATTATAATTTTCCAAAAGATTGGTACTGCTCCCCATCTGCGCCGTTGAAACGGCATTCCACCGGCGGGTAACAAAAGTTGAGAAGGTTGCCACGGGACTTTGGTAGGCGATAACAGAAAAATTTGACGAGGTGCTCACCTGTCCCGTTACCGTAAACGTTCCCGTCGTCGGGGCAGCACACCCGGCGCAATAATTTGATCCAGGATAAATAACTCCTTCCCATCGTCCCGTTGTGCCATTCCACGTTGTTGTCGCATAAAAAGTCTGCGACGCAGGCGTTGTCACCTGGGCACGCGCATAGGGATACGTGGTTGACGCAATCGAATTGGGCGTGATATATACTGGCACCGCCCCCGACCATCCATCGCTCGTTTTTCCCAATGACGCAATAACTTCTGCGGGCTTGAGCGCGATAGACATCGCCCCCTGATACGATGTGTTTGCGAGCGTCACGGTTGTTGTGCCATAGGCGCCAACACTTGCCATTACCCCCGTTGCCATACCGTGCCCCCCTCCCAAGCCAGCCGTATTAGAGTTATCGGCGCGCTCGGTGAGGTTTGTTAAATTTGTATTTGTCCACGCGGAGAATTGGGCATAGCTTGTCCCATTGAAGCTGGTTGAGTTTATTAAAACGACCAGATCTCCCTTGACCGTTGTCGTTGTTCCGGGAATCTTTCCGGCGGTCGTATTAGCCGCACCGTCATTCCCTCCGGCACCCACATCCCACGGATTACCCGACGGCGTCACTCCGGAAAAACAATGGATTTGCCCTTCGGTGTTATTGCCCGAATCGGCAACCACCGGAGCGGCATCGCCTCCAACCGTGCGCTTCCAATAGACCGCCAGTCGAGAAGCCGGATTAGTCGCTGCCGTTCCCGCGTATTGAGGGGACCACGGCACTTCCGCAAATCCGTTGGCGGTCGTCAGAGAAATCGCCTCATTTTCGGACGTCACCACCAGGAGACACACCTCTCCGGCAACCGTCCCAGTCGGATAAGGAGGCGTAATGGCTCCAGTGCTTGCGGTAAATGTTCCGGAAGCCACATACGAGGGAGAGGTAACCGAACCGGCGGCAGCGGTATATGTCGCGTAAATAGAATACATCCGCGTATTATAGGTAGGAGACGAAAGCGACGATGGCCAGGTGCCGTATGTTTGCGCCAGACTCAATCCCTGGTTAGTCGCTCCGGTGTCATAATAAAAGTAAAGTTGCGTATCAGCGGTATTGAGTAAAAGCCAGTAACTTGAAGCCGAAATGGTTCCCGACACGTTTAAGGTGTACCAATTTTGAGCCGTATCGTTTCCACTTGATGCGGCGCTATTGCCCACAAGAGCAAGACTTGAGTTGTATGCGGCGAACTGGAACGGATATCCGCTGTCGGGGTAAACCTGCGCCGTTATCGAGGTAAGTGTTCCGGCGGCCCCCGTAAACATAGATCCAAGCATCGTATTGGGCGATCCAGTGTCGTTGCTGGCGCCCACAGTCGTATAACCGAAGGTTGGGTCAACGGTTACCGGATATGTCGCTGTGTCTAAAAACTTCTGCGGAACGGTAACCGTCATCTGTCCGCCGACCGGATCTACATGCAAATCGCCCCATGTCCAGTTGCCGGTCGCATCGATGGCTTTGGGACGATAAATTTGAAATGCCTTGCCCGTACCGTAATTTTGTCCTCCCAACGCCGAATAGTCGCCTTTCTTATTTCCAGAATAATAAACCGCATATGATCCGACAACATTCTCGGGACGGTGCATTGTTCCGCAATCAGTTGCACTGCACGACGAAGAAGCCATTTCCACATTAAGTGGCGGCTGATAATAAAAGTCGAGCCCCTGCGTCTGGATGGGAGAAGCAATGACGTTGTTTGCTGGTTTGACATTGAGCACAAATTCATACTCATATCCATTTTGATATGAAATCGGTTGGGTCTTTTTGCCGCCAGGAGCAAAAACGGGTGTGGTTGTATCATACATCACATAATCTATTTGTGGCGTATGAAAAGAAATATCGTTCCCCGAAAAAGAATACGACCGCTTACTCGCCGAAACA
>DAIEKJ010000014.1 GCA_027350645.1 Candidatus Wolfebacteria bacterium | reverse complement strand
CAAGGTCTACGAAGAAGCCAAAGACACGAAAGACGAAGACGACGAAGCGCTGGAGCACAAGCTGCCGGCGTTGAACGGCGGCGAGAAGCTGCGTCTGGAAAAACTGTTGCCGGAACAGCATTTTACCGAACCGCCCGCACGTTATACCGATGCCACGCTCATTAAAGCCCTGGAATCTTACGGCGTGGGACGCCCCTCGACGTACGCTCCGACGCTCTCCACCATCCAGGAACGCGGGTATGTTGAAAAGACGGATAAAAAATATTTTCCCACCGAAATCGGGTGCGTCGTCAACGATATGCTCGTGGAACATTTCCCCGAAATCGTGGACATTAATTTCACCTCGCACATCGAAGAGGAGCTGGATGAAATCGCGGAAGGGAACATTCCCTGGACGCAGGTGTGTAAGGAATTCTATGGCCCGTTCAAAAAGCATTTGGACGAAAAAGAGGCGTCGGTAGAAAAGCACATCGAAATTTCCGATACGCCCTGTCCGCATTGCGGCAAACCGATGATCATCAAGTTCGGCCGTATGGGAAAATTCCTCGCCTGTCCCGATCCGGAAAATAAATTCACCATGCCCATCCCCGAAGAAGCGGCCAAAATAAAAGAGCTGGAAGAAAAAACAAAAGACGAGCACTGTCCCCTCTGCGGCGCGCCCATGAAAGTGAAACGCGGACGGTTCGGCTTCTTTCTTGGCTGCAGCCGCTATCCTGAATGCAAAGGCATTTCAAAAATATGGAATAAAATAGGATTCGTCTGTCCCGCATGTTTGGAATCCCCAGAACGCAAAGACAAACCGGGCGATCCGGTAGAGCGCAAGGGACGCGGACGCAGCAAACCGTTCTGGGGGTGTACGCGCTATCCGGATTGCACCTTTATTCTCAACGCAAAACCGACGACACAGGAAGAATTGGCGATCCTGTTTAAGGAATGGAAAGAAAAAATCGCCCGCGGCGCGGACGGCAGCAGCAAGAAAGGAACCCCCAAGAAAAGAGCGGCGGAAAAAAAGAAATGACCATCGACTCTCTTCTCAACGAATACCGACGGCACTTCCCCGCCAATGGGGACGACGGCCAGAATCTCATCCGGCGCGCCTTCGCGTTTGCTAAAAACGCCCACAAGGGCCAGAAACGCCAGAGCGGCGACGAGTATTTTTCGCATGTATTTGAAACCGCCAAACAGCTGGCGCGCTGGCGCCTGGACGCCGCCTCGATCGCCGCCGGCCTCCTGCACGATTCAATAGAGGACTGCGGCGTGGCGCGGGAAACGCTAGAAAAAGAATTCGGCGAAGAAACGGCGGGACTGGTTGATGGCGTCACGAAACTGGGATCGCTCAAGTACCGCGAAGAAGACGCCAATATCGAAAGCCTGCGCAAAATGATTCTGGCCATCAGCAAAGACCTGCGCGTTGTTTTTATAAAACTTGCCGACCGCCTGCACAATATGAAAACGCTTTCATTTGTGCCGCCCGCCAAACAACGCCGCATCGCGTTGGAAACCAATGAAATCTACGCCCCCATCGCCGAACGGCTGGGCATGCAAAGCGTCGCCGGAGAACTGGAAGATTTGGCATTCCCCTACATCCACCCGGAAGCCTACCGGTGGCTCAAAGACAATGTCCGCGAATCGTACGACGAACGCCAGCGGTATTTAAAAAAAATAGAGCCGATCGTCCGCGAGCATTTGCGCAAAGCCGGCGTGGTTCCTCTCTCGATCGACTACCGAGCAAAACGTTTCTTTTCGCTCTACAAAAAGCTCCTGCGCTACGACATGAATCTTGATCAGATTTACGATCTGATCGCCATGCGCATCATCGTGTCTACGATCGACGAATGTTATTTGGTGCTGGGCGCCATTCATCAGTTGTGGCCCCCTATGCCGGGAAAAATCAAGGACTACATCGCACTCCCCAAGCCCAATGGCTATCAAAGCTTGCACACGACCGTCTTTTGCGTGGACAACCGTCCCACCGAATTTCAGATCCGCACGCACGACATGCACGAACATGCGGAGAACGGAACTGCCGCGCACTGGTTTTATGAATCAAAAAAGCACGATGCCAAAGCCGCGCAACACGCGATTGCCGACTCCAAGGAAGTGCTTTGGGTCCAGCAACTCAAAGAATGGCAGAATCAGTTTCCCGGATCGCAGGAATTTATAGAAGCGCTCAAAGTCGATTTTTTTTCCGACCGCGTCTTCGTGCTCACCCCCAAAGGAAAAGTCATCGATCTGCCCACCGGCGCCACACCCGTGGACTTTGCTTACAAGGTACACACCGACGTGGGAGATGCTTGCGTGGGAGCCAAGGTAAACAACAAAATCGTCCCGCTTGATTTTCAACTCCAATCCGGCGATGTTGTGCAGATCCTCACACAAAAAGGCAAACATCCATCCGAGGACTGGATGCGATTCGTCAAAACCAACGAAGCAAAGAAAAAAATTAAAGCCAGCGTCCACAAAAAGGAACCGCGCGCGCGCAAAGCCGAATACCGCATCGTCGTGGCTAAGCGCATCGGCGCGGTAAAGGATATTCTGGCGATCTTTGCGCGCAACAAAATATCAATCAGCGGCCTGCGCACCACCGATGAGAAGAGTCCCTTCCCGACCATCAAGGTAGCCGCCGATATCGGCGCCAAAGAACGCGCCGAAGAAATAATGCTCAAGATACGCAAGATCGACGGCGTGCGGGAAGTCGGCTACAAAATCATTTAAAAAATCCTCTCCCGACACATCCGGAAGAGGATTTTTTATCAAGAAACGGCACTTTTATTTTTTCCCCAATTTGCCGATGATTGGAATGACCGCATCGGGAGAGAGCGACATCGACTCAATCCCCTCGTCAACCAGAAACCGCGCAAAATCAATAAACGTCGACGGGGCGTCGCCGCAGATGCCGATGTACTTCTTCTTTCGTTTGCATGCGGCAATAACCCGCGCCACCAACTGCTTGACCGCCTCGTTGTTCTCGTTGCCAATCCCGCGGATACGCTCATTCCCGTCCCGATCCAACGCCAGCGTAAATTGCGTCAGGTCGTTTGAACCGATGCTCATGCCGTCAAATATTTCCAGGAATTCGTCCGCTAGCAATACATTGGCCGGAATTTCGCACATGGTATAAATTTTCAGTCCTTTCTTCTGCGATAGCCCGCCCTTCTCTATCAAACCCACCACCTTTTTTCCCTCATCAACCGTGCGGCACATCGGAATCATCACCTCCACATTCGAAAGCCCCATTTCTTCGCGCACTTTTTTAATCGCCTCAACCTCCAAGGCGAACGCTGGCGCAAAATCCGGATGGTAGTACCGCGCCGCGCCGCGCCAACCGATCATCGGATTTTCCTCGTGCGGCTCATAGAGCGAGCCACCGATTAATTGACGATACTCATTGGTCTTGAAATCGGAAAAACGGACAATAATCGGACGGGGATAAAAAGCCGCGGCGATTTTGGCAACGCCATACGACAATTGGTCGACATAAAACTGCTTCTTGTCCTTATACCCGACCGCTTTTTTCTCGATCTGGAAAACAATTTCCTGCGTCGCGCGATCGCGGGCGGCCTTCTTTTTGAGCTCCGCAAACTGCACCAGCGCCATCGGATGAATACCGATGTAGGAAGCAATAATGAACTCTTCGCGCGCCAACCCGACGCCGGCCACCGGCAAAAACGATTTTTCAAAAGCGCTTTCCGGCGTGCCTATATTGACCATAATCTTCGTTCCTAACTTTGGCAATTTTGTTACGTCATGTTCAGCCACGGAAAAAGGCAACGCCCCATCGTACACAAACCCTTCGCTTCCGGTTGTATCCACCGTAATCGCCTGTCCGCGTTTAATGACGCGGGTAGCCGTTTCGGTTCCTACGATGCAGGGAATCCCCAACTCGCGCGACACGATTGCCGCATGGGACGTGCGTCCGCCCTTGTCGGTAATAATCGCCGACGCCATTTTCATAATCGGCTCCCAATCGGGATCGGTCATAGTCGTCACCAACGCCTCGCCTTTTTTGAACTGAGCGATGTCTTTGACACTCAAAATGATATGCGCCGTACCAGTCGCGATCGCAGTCCCCACCGACGCGCCTTTTGTCAGCACCTTCCCCTCCTTCCCCAGTTTGTATTCCTTCACTTTGGAAAAATCTTTGCGTGCCTGCACGGTTTCCGGACGCGCCTGCACGATAAAAAGATCTCCCGTTACGCCGTCTTTTGCCCACTCCATATCCATCGGCGTCCACGTCTTGTGCACTGCCGAATAATGATCTTCTATGATCTGCGCCCAGGACGCCAGTTGCAAAATTTCTTCGTCGGAAAGAATGAACGATTGCCGCTCCGCGTCTGAGGTAGAAATAATTTTGGTCGGTTTGGTTCCCGCCGCATAAATCATCTTCCGATCCTTCTGCCCCAGCGTTTTGCTGATAATTGGCGCCACGCCCCGCTTTCCCAAAAACGGCTTATATACCAAAAATTCATCGGGGATGACTTCTCCCTGCACAATCATCTCTCCCAATCCCCACGAACCGTTAATAAGCGCCACATCCTTGAACCCCGACTCGGTGTCAATGGAGAACATGACCCCGGACGCTCCTTTGTCTGAGCGGACCATTTTCTGGATGCCCGCCGAAAGCGCGATGGCCATATGATCAAATCCCCGGTCATGCCGGTACGAAATCGCTCGATCCGTAAAAAGCGATGCGTAGCATTTTTTGACCGCCGTTAAAAGCGCCGGTACCCCCTCGATATTCAGATACGTTTCCTGCTGGCCGGCAAACGACGCGCCAGGAAGATCTTCGGCAGTTGCCGATGAGCGCACCGCCACATCCACATTCTTGAAATACTGCTTTTCCATCTCCCGATAGCGGGAGATAATCTCAGTTTCCAGATCTTTGGGAAGCGATGCCTGCACGATTGCCTTGCGTATTTTTTCACCCGCGGCATGAAGCGACGCAAGGTTCCTGGTGTTTATGCCCTTGAGCGTTTCGCGCACCAATGCATCAAGTCCTGTCTCTTTCATGTAGTAGCGAAATGCCGACGCGGTCGTCACAAATCCGTCCGGCACGCGGACGCCCTTGCTGTGCAGAGCCTGAAGCATTTCTCCCAACGAAGCATTCTTGCCGCCAACCTCAGGAACATCGGCAATGCCGACCTCAATGATTTTGCGAGTCAGATTTTTTTCCATACAAAAATATTACTAATACGCAAGAGAGTATAGCACATCGTCACAACCAACAACAAACAACCACCGCTTCCCGTTTCTCCGCTCCCTCACATTGTCGGTTGTGCGTTGTGAGTAGTTAGTTTGTAAGATCCAGCGTCCCGTCCGCGCGCAGTGGCCACGAGACGCCCTGCACCCCGTCCATATATGCGGCAACCGCAATCATCACGGCATTGTCCTGGCAATACGTGAACGGCGGAATGATAATCGGAAGATCCATTTTATTTTTTTTCAGCTCCTCCTTGAGGAGGCGCGGCAATTCCTTGTTAGCCGAAACCCCTCCGCCGATAAAAACCGTTTGGGCGCCGTATTCCCGCACTGCGCGAATCGTTTTTGCGGTCAGCACGTGAAAAGCGGCATATTGAAACGATGCGGCAACGTCGGCGGCGACGGTTCCCCGCCGCTCAATCCGCGCCAATTGCTTTTTTTGTTCTGCGGAAGGTGAAAAATCGTTTGCGGCCGCACCTAGATTCCGCAGGTAGTAGAGCACCGCCGTTTTCAGGCCCGAATAGCTGAAATTATAATTTTTCTGATTCATCATCGGCGCAGGAAACGGGATAGCGCGCGGATTCCCTTTTTTTGCCAGCTGTTCCAGCGCCGGACCCCCCGGATACGGCAGATTCAAAAGCCGCGCCACCTTATCGAATGACTCGCCCACCGCGTCGTCATACGTCTCCCCCAGTTTCACATAGTGATGCAGATCTTTTGCTAAAACGAGAATGGTGTGCCCGCCGCTGACAACTAGTCCGATCGCGGGAAACAGTTTCTTTCTTTCTGCGCGCAATCGCGCCGTTGCGGGCGACAACAAAAAACTATAGAGGTGTCCCTTGATGTGGTTGGCGCCGGCCAGCGGCACGTTCCACTTTTGAGAAAGTTCCTGCGCAAACTGAATGCCGGTCCAAAGCGCCGGCTCGAGTCCCGGTCCGACGGTCACCGCAATCATATCTATATTTTTTCCAAGCGTTCCGCGCGGATCAATTTGTTTGAGCAGAAGAGGAAGATTTTTGAGATGCTCCCGCTTGGCCAGATTTGGCACCACGCCCCCAAACGGCGCATGAATTTTTACTTGAGAGGCAACGATATTTTTAAGTATGCGGAAACGCGGCGCCGACGATGGGCCCGAAACACTCACCACCGCAAACGCGGTTTCATCACAGCTGGTTTCTATGGCTACTATTTTCATACAATGACTAATCACAAACAACCTACAATAAACAACGCAAAATAAAAAGGTTCGCCTTTATTTTTTGACCGCGGTTTATTCCTTATTGGTCGTTGGTTGTCGGTTGTCCGTTTTTCTGTGTTTGGGCGTTACCCAGAAATCCAGCCGGTATTTTCCCGACAGCATGAGACGCGTCTGCGCTTCAAGCGCCGCAAACGACCCAAACACAATAAGCGTTATGGGAATAAGCACCCAGGAAAGAAAATATACGACGTATTGAAACCGTTTGAAATGGAGGGGGCGCGGCGGCAAAAGCACGATAGAAAGCGTGGCCGACGTCGCAATGCCCAGCATGGCTAGATTCATAATCCATCGGGTGATTTCGGGAAGGTTATACGCCAAAAGCGATGCGCGGAATACCTGTCCGCCCAGAATAATGGGCAGCCACCCCAGCGCAAAAATAATCAGCGAGTTTGTCGCCCACGAATGAAACCCCTCAAGCAAATCAAACCCCCGCGTCAGGTTATCCCCGAACGGAATGGCGGCATTGCCGATCATGGCTGGAAAAACATAGGCGATGTTCTCGACTCCCCATCCCCACCGCCGCTGTTGTTTGTACAAATTCACCATCGTCCCCCAGAATGTGGGCGCAACATTGGCATCCATGGACAGCGGATAGAACAGCGGCACCGTGCGCCAATCGCCCTTGAAATGCACCCAGCACTGCCAGAAAATGCGCGAATCCTCCGACACGACGTCCTTGTGCCAAAATCCGATTTCCACCAGCGGCGCAAACGACATTGAATGGGACGAAAAGCTGCGCAGTTTTTCCGGACGCGACTGCTGGGTTAACTGCCAAAATGTCGACGAAAAACTGATGACTCGCGCCAGCGCCGGCGCCTCGAAAATATTATTCGTAAAAAGCGGCACCGGTTGGAACGTTGAACGCAGGGGTTTTTCGGCGGTTAAAAAAGCATGCGCGAGAACCCCGAAATATTCTGGAAAAACCTGTGTATCAACATCAAACACCGAGGCGATTATTTTTTCATACGCAATCCCCAGCGGATCGATAATTTCCTCTTTGACGCTTTTTGCCGCCCACGCTTCGTTGGATCCCTTACCGGGGATTTCCCCCAAAAGGCCCGCCGGATGCACGGTGATTAAAAACTTAAAAAAGGTTTTTCCAAATTCATTCTCGATCAGCCGCGCCGTTTCGCGCGCCGTCTCCCCCGCCCGCTCTTCAACGGCCAGCACAACGATAAATCGATCAAGCGGATAGTTCGTTGCCGCCAGTTGCTGGAATGTTTCCCGCACCACCGCGTGCGGCTCGTTGTACATCGGCAGAATGACTAGATGGTATAGATCACGCCATCGATTCCGCGTACGCGCATCCTCTTCGAGCCGCGTCCGCCAGTTTACCTTCATTACCGCCCGCATCTTTGAAAAACCGGACCGCAAATGCAGGGATAAATAAACCGTCTTCAAGAGCCAATAGAGATCAAAGAGAATAATAAAAACGGCCGCCCACACCGGCAGGAACCACGATCCCGCAAACATGAGAATAATGGTCAGCCAGGCAAGCGCCCCCGGAAGAATCTCAAAAAAACGAGGTGATTTAAAAAATGCCATACGGTCGCGATAGCACGTCAATCATGCAACAAACGGGGAGAATAGTCAAAATGTGACCCCACCGGGAATCGAACCCGGATTTGCGCCGTGAAAGGGCGCCGTCCTAACCGTTAGACGATAGGGCCATTGCACTTCTTTAGCAACGCCTCTTTGGCTGCACTGTTGTTTTTTAAAAACCGCTCCCTCCGCAATGCATCTGTCTTTGTATCAAACTTCTCTACGCAATACAACTTCCACGGTCGATATGCTTTCGTCGAACGGACAGAGCCGCTATTGTGTTTTTTGAGACGGCAATCAATATTCGACGTAGAACCGATATAAAATCTTCTTACCAAAAGAGATTGTAGAACGTAAACAAAAAACATTGTCTGTGTGCGCCGTGCCGCCCAGAGGGTCCTGCCTAGCGGCGGGCAGAGGTCGCCAACGGGGTGAAAAGGGCGCCGTCCTAACCGTTTCGCTCAAAGAGCGATCATCCTGTGGGTGAAGACGATAGGGCCAAAAACACCGGGGCGCATTTCGCCTAGGGGATCAGCGGAGCGGCGCTTGAGGCGGATGGCGCAGAACTTGCCGAAGCGGAAGGAATTCCCTCCTCGGCAAGAGAGGCGTACGCCAAATATCCGATGCCAATAAGAGCACCAATGATTCCCAAAAGAAGTATCGTTCGTTTCATATGCATCACCCTTGTAAAACGTGGACACGATATCACAACGACAAAAAAAACTCAACCCCAGCACATTTAAAAAAGACATGGCGCGGCGCAACGATATCAGCAAAATATAACCATCCTCCGCCGCCACAAAACCATACGTTGCCTGGTCTTTTTGATATTATTGGTATACTATACAGATAATTCATTTGCCTCATTATGAAAATACGCCTTGTCGACAGTTTTGCCATACGCCAGTTCCTCGATCCGGATTTTGGAATCCTCCAAACGCGTCTTGAGAACACATTAACCTTCAGCTCTAAATGGTACATCCCCGAAGGTGAATGGTGGTGCGACTGGCGATTTGCCGATGAAACAGATTTTTTACTCGCTGTTGACCGCGCCCGCTTAATCTTTGAAAAAACTGCCACGCCATCACGCAGCCGCACGGAAATGATCCGCCGGTTTACCGAACCTGGACAGTGTCCTAATTTCGTGATAAAATACTCACGCTATAAAAATCTCCGCGTTGCGCAGGTTAACGGCAGCATTGTCCGCCGTTATATCGATCCGCAATTTATTATCGGCGGCCACGACATCGTCTATCCCTATATCCCAAAAAACGAGATCTGGATCGACGACAAACTTGATCCGCGCGATATTCCGCATGTGCTTGTGCACGAATCGTTTGAGCGCGATCTCATGCGCAAAGGAAAATCCTACGATGTGGCGCACGACTGGGCAACCGCCGCAGAGAAAGAGTCGCGCCGCGCCAAAGGCGGCACATACCCGGGAGACGAAAACTTCCCCGACGCATACCGGAATATGAAAAAATTCATAACGACCGTTATCTATGTTAAACGAAATCAAAAAGGACAACGCGCAGAAAAATAATCCCGTCGCTTCCCTGCGGGTAGATCACGCGCGGCAAACACCCGGCCTATGCGGTCCGGCATCACTGCAAATTCTGCTCTCGCATTTCGGAAAAACCTACAGCGAAAAGCAGCTCCAAGGGCTGGCATCGGCGACGATGGACAGCGGCACCGAGCACGAAGGCATGATCCAGGCCGCCAAAGAAATCGGCGGATTTGTTTTTGCTAAAGAAAACGCCACGTTAGAAGACCTAGACTATTTTATAAAAGAAGAGAAGCTCCCCGTCATCATCGGGTGGTTTGACGGCGACGGCGATCACTATAGCGTTATCATCTCCATCACCGACAAAAACATCGTCATTTCCGATCCGGCAGCCGACGACCCTGAACGCTGGATCGATCGGGAAACGTTTCCCAATATATGGTTTGATTTTATCGGCGCCGACAACCGCACCGTTTCTTGGGGATGGTTTATGGTGGTCACGTTTGAAAAGAAACACTTCCCCAAAATACAGGGCGGATACTACTACTAATAATGCTATTATCGTCCGCATCCCGCGCCAAAGCGTCGCAAACGGATCCGCGCGAACACAAAGAGGACGACTACGGTCGTCCCCCTTTTTTATCCAACTCCATTATCTAGCGCCAAGAGCCGCTCTTTTTTAGACGTTTAACGGTCCGCAAAATCGCTCCCCGATTCTGACCGCGGCTTGCTCACAGCTGCCAAAACAATAAGCGTTATCAAAACCGCAGCGGCGACACCAATCCCCACCCATGGAAGCCACGGATACTGCTCGGTAATTCGATTATCAACAGGATCACATGCATCGCCAATGCCATCGCCATCGGTGTCTTTCTGATCCGGGTTATACTGATTGGGGCAGTTATCTTTGCTGTTAATAACGCCGTCATTGTCAAAGTCCTGGTCGGTATCGGTGGGAACATACAACGGATTAACCTGCATCGACGAAACCAAAGTCACTTGCGCTCCAATTGAGGTATCCACCGCACCCGCGGCACTAACAACAAACGCAGACTGGCTGTCAGCATTAATAAAAATCCTGTATAAATGCCCCGGTTGTGCCAGAAAACGCACATCACGATATACGATTGGCGCTGATTCCTGAACAAACCACAATTCGCTGATACGTAATGGTTGCGTGTACACAAAGTTTACTCTCCATTGAGACGCAGTCGTGCGAGGGAAAGGAATAACGTGACCGCCAAAAGAGTAACTCCCCAAAATGGTCTGCCATGTCCCGCCAACCATCGCCTCAACGCCAACCGTTTTAGGCGGAATAATATTCTGATCGAAATAAACCCGCAGTTCATTGGATGTAATCGGCGTCGGATAAACAAAGGTAATGTGCGCATACTGAGGAAATCCGGATTGAGGTGGGGGCGGAAAAGAAGCGTACGTTTGCTCGTCCCCATCAAGCATCGCCGCATTATTGTTAAGCGCACCGGAAACAGTGGGACGAATGTACGGCTGGTTGTTGATAGTCACCACGACCGACGGCTGGACATCCTGCGTTGTCTGATCGACGACTAAGGCCGGTCCGGATGCAAAAAGGTTTTGCAAAAATTGTATCTCCTGATACTCGGGAACCGGAATAGGAAACGGACCCACGTCTACATAGTGACGATAGGCCGCGCCCATATTGGAAACAAATCCAGTCGGCCCCGAAAACGATTGAGCAAAAGCCACGCATGCAGACGGAACGCCACAATAACCCCAAAAAACCACCATCGTCCCAAACACCATTGCCGACCCGATCGCCACCAAAAAACGTTGACGCATGATAAAAATGAATGATCTGTTATGGTAATGTTTTGTTCGGATCAGCTCCCGGACG
>DAIEKJ010000013.1 GCA_027350645.1 Candidatus Wolfebacteria bacterium | reverse complement strand
GTCTGCTTGATAACTTTTTCCACCCACGCCGGATCGGCGATCGGCATGTAGAGCTGTCCGTTCCCTTTTTGCGCATCCAGCGTCAAGTCAATTGATTGCTGGTCGTAGGCCATTACGCGGACTTCGTCGCAATACTGATTGAGCGCGACATAATTATTGGCGCGCGATAAATCCTTGGGAATAACGGCAAACTGATCTTGGGGCGGCGTGCGCGGTTCAACCGTGCAGGAGAGGGTTTTTCCCATAGGATGAAGGCGCATCGCAAGTCCCTTGAGAAAGGTGGAGAAATAATTACGGACACTGCTATCTTTGTTTTCATAATCAATATCGATACCATTGTATTTTTGTTTTCTTGCCAGCGTCGCAATCGCATCTTCGTGGGCGATGCGTTTTTTTGTGCTGGTAAGAAGCGTTTGGATGAGATCGCCGTCCAGCGCCGCAACAGTGGGAATGATCTTGACGCCGGCGTCGTGCGCCGCCGATAGCCAGACCGGCCAAAACCCTTGGTCCATATGCAGAGAGTCCTTGAGTGATCCGTCATTATTTACCTCGTACGAGAATGGACTCATCTCGCTAAAGCTAGTCAAATGCAAGGCGGCGGTATTGGCACCGGCCTGTTTTTGCCAGAAGGGAATCCACGCTCCGTATTTGAACGGGAGGACGGTCGCCTGCGCCCGGGCCACAAAAACGATGCCGGCAAGGACGAGGGGAAAAATAAAAAGGAAAGAGAGTATTTTTTTGGGTGTGTGTTTCATAGAGAAGCGCGCTTTTGGCGCGACGGTGCCAGTATATTCTTTTTTGCGGGGCAATGGTAGTGGCGTTTGGTATTGCATATATGCGGATTTTATTGTACAATGCCACACGCGAGCTTTAGGAAGGAGCCCTCGGGTCGGGCTTTTTATTATGGAATTACGAAACATTGCCATCATTGCGCACGTCGATCACGGGAAAACCACATTGGTTGATGCCCTCTTAAAACAATCGGAGAATTTCAAGCAGAAAATCGACGCTCCCACGGAACTTATCATGGATTCGAACGAGCTGGAGCGGGAGCGGGGGATTACTATTTTTTCGAAAAATGCCGCAGTCCATTACCGCGATATCAAAATCAATATTGTTGATACGCCGGGCCACGCCGATTTTGGCGGGGAGGTTGAGCGCATTATGCGGATGGTGGATGGTGTCTTGTTGCTGGTTGACGCCAAGGAGGGGCCGATGCCGCAGACGAAATTCGTTTTACGCAAAGCCATTCAAGCCGGCCATAAAATTATCGTCGTTATCAGCAAAGTGGACAAACCGGATGCTCGTCCCGAGTGGGCGCTTAACGCGACGTACGATCTTTTTTTTGAACTGGGCGCGTCGGAGGAGCAGATTGGGTTTCCGGTAATCTACGCCGCTGCGGCGCAAGGGAAGGCGGGTTTGACCGCCTCTCTTTCCTCCATGAAAGACATTGCTCCGATTTTTGACACTATCGTGACGCACATTCCTGCGCCGACAACAAATGAATCGGATGATCTGCAGATGCTGACGGTTAATTTGGCAACCGATAATTACAAAGGAAAAATCGCCATCGGGCGACTCTACGGCGGCACGCTTAAAAAAGGAATGATGGTGGCCCATATCAACCGGGCGGGCGTCGTGGCTCGCGCCCAACTTACATCGGTGATGGTCTTTGAGGGATTGTCCCGCGCGGAAGTCGATGCGGCGCACGCGGGGGACATTGTGGCTATCGCCGGCATTCCGCACATTACCATCGGTGAAACGATCGCCGACATCAATCATCCGGTCGCGCTCCCGACTATTGAAATTGACGAACCGACCATCAAAATGACGTTTGGAGTCAACACGTCGCCGTTCCGCGGGAAAGAGGGAACCTATGTGACATCGCGCAACCTCAAGGAACGCCTGGAAAAGGAGATAGAGACCGATGTTGCGCTCAAAGTTGAATCAACGGGGAGGACTGATCGATGGACGGTATCGGGTCGCGGTGAATTGCACCTGTCTATTCTCGTTGAAAAGATGCGGCGAGAAGGATTTGAAATGGAAGTGTCAAAGCCGCAAGTTATTTTTAAGGAGGAGAATGAGAAAAAACTGGAACCAATGGAATTGGCTTCCGTTGAAGTCCCCAGCGAACATGCCGGCGCGGTAATTGAATTAATGGGCAAGCGGCTGGCGACGATGAAAAATATGCGCGTCGATGAAACAACGACGTTTATGGATTTTACTATTCCCACGCGCGGACTGATCGGTATCCGTAATCGGTTTTTGACGACGACCAAAGGGACGGGAATTATGAACAGCATCTTTCTTGGGTATGAACCGTACAAAGGAGACATGAATGCCGTGGCGCATGGATCAATCGTGGCGACCGAAGGAGGCGTCACAAACAATTATGGATTGGTGACGGCGCAAGGACGAGGAAAGCTTTTTTTGAGCGCGGGGGTGTCGGTTTACGAGGGAATGATTGTCGGTGAAAATGCCAAGGCGCAGGATATCCGTGTTCATGTTTGCCGTACACGCGAATTAACGAACTTCCGCGCTAAGAACGAAGGACTGCAGGATCAGCTGGAAACACCATTGTCGCTTTCACTGGAAGATGCGTTGGATTATATCGGTGATGATGAATTGGTTGAGGTGACTCCGCAGAGTATACGGATGCGGAAAATGTATTTGACTGAAAACGAGGAAAAACGCGCTAAAAAAGGGCTTTAAGCGGGGGGCGACGACGGATAAAAAATTTTGACATGAATAGGCGGTTGTTGTATACTAAAAAAGAGTCATTTTTTGTCGGACACAATCGTTTTTCACTATGAATCACACAATAAGAAAAATCATATATATAGGGTCGGCGCTGGCGATTCTGGTCGCTGGCACGGTTTGGGGCGGACGCATTGTGTGGTCGCAGACGTTTGGACTTCCGTCGGTGCAGACCAACCAGGTAACACTCCTTTCCAATACCATCGCGACGCTGTCGGGACAGGTTACTCCCAACGGATATCAGACCAATGCTTATTTTGAATACGGCACCACGCAATCACTGGGAAGCCAAACGCCCACGCAATCGATCGGGTCGGGGTATAATCCCAGCATTGTTTCTTTCACCCTGCCGACCCTTTCTTCTGGAACGACATATTACTACCGCCTTGACGCGCAGAATCAGTATGGCACGACGCAGGGGCAGATAATTTCTTTTTCCACAACCGGATTTTCGACGGGCGGATCGGGAACGGTGGGCGGATTATCGGTGACCACCAACGCCGCTTCTTCGGTGAGCGACACGCAGGCGACGTTCAATGCGTTTGCGCAGACTGTTTTCTCGCAGAACGGGGGATGGTTTGAATATGGAACCGATCCTTCGTCTTTGAATCAGCAAACACCGGCGGTGCAGGTGCAAGTCGGCAATTCGTATTTTCCCTACACGGTTTCCGGTTTAACCCCGGGGACGACATATTATTTCCGCGCCGCCTTGCAGAGCAGTGGCAATACGACCTATGGTTCGGTATTGAGTTTTCAAACATCCGGATCCGGGTACACATATCAACAGCCAGTCTATCAACAGCCGACGTATACCTACACGCCCCCCGTTTCGTATCAAACAACTTCCAATGTCTCAACCGTTTCTTCGCCGCAGTACGTGTATGTTCCCAAATATATTTATGTTAACGCCGATGCGTCCAATGCGTCATACAACAACGGCTATTATACCAACGGCTATTACGCCAATGGCTATTACACCAACGGCGGAGTCTCTTATTCGTATACGAATGGCCAGGCGCCGGTTTACTCATATCCCGCTCAATATTCGGTGAGCGCGTTTATGCCGACGCAGTATCAATACGGATATGCGCCCTATGCGCAAGTGACGCCGCAAGGAACGCAGTACAACGCGCCGCTAGCAGCCTCAATCGGTACCATTGCGACTACCAATCAAATCTCGGTTTTGGTGGGATTTATCCTTTTGGTTTCCGTTATCGTCGTGCTGGGCGCGCTTGCTTTTAGAAGGTAACACAACCGGTTTTTTCCTTCGCCGACCCGTTCATTTTTTCCCTTTCCAGCGTTGCGAGGAGTTTTTTGAGTTCGTTCAAGCTCGCGTCATCAAGAATTGAGACCGCCAAGAGGCGCGGGTTTATTTTTTTTAGCTCCATGATTTTTTTCTCACGTTCTGGCGGCAGAACGGCATCGCTTTTGGTAAGCAGAAGATACTCTGGTTTTTTAAGGAGCGCGGGATTATATGCCTTGAGCTCGGCGCGGATGGTTTGATAATCCTTTTTGGGATTGGGGGACTCGGCTGAAACGCAATGGAAAAGCGTATTGGTTCGCTCAATGTGCCGCAGGAACTTAATCCCCAATCCTTTTCCAGCAGAAGAACCCTCTATGAGTCCGGGAATATCTGCTAGGATCAGGCCATAATAAACTCCCAGATGCGGTTCTAGTGTCGTGAACGGATAGTTGGCCACTTTACTTTGCGCGCGCGACAACTCGTTGAGCAGGCTTGATTTTCCTACATTGGGAAGGCCCACCAGGCCGATGTCGGCGATGAGTTTTAACTCAAAGCGTATGTCCCATTGTTCGCCGGGAAGTCCCGGTTGTGATTGTTTGGGCGAGGTGTTGGTTGATGAACGGAAATGGAAATTTCCCTTTCCGCCGTTGCCGCCGCGGGCAATCAACGTTTCCTGTCCGACTGCGTCAATCGGCGCGTCGGTCTGGTTGGAGAGGTTATGCACGACTGTTCCTATCGGGACAGAAAGAACGATATCCTCTCCGTTAGGTCCATCGCGAAACTGTCCCTGGCCGTCCTGCCCGCGGGGCGCGGTGATGACTTTTTTGTGCCGGAAATAATTAAGCGCGCTGATGTCCGAAACTCCCCGCGCATAAATACTGCCGCCGCGTCCTCCCGATCCGCCGGCGGGGCCAAGTTCCATAAGATTTTTGTTGAACGCCACGGCGCCCTTGCCTCCGTTGCCGGCCGCCACGCGTATGGTAACGTCATCAATAAGCATGGCTTGAGTGTACCGGCATTTTCAAGCCCTGTACATAGGGAGGCCGGTGCGGTTGTTTTTTGCGCTGGACATGTGTGGTATACTTGCCTGTATATGAATAGGAAAATTGTGAGTGCCCTGGGAATGGTCGTTGCCGCTTTTCTTTTGGGTGTCCTTGCCACCCTGGCGTGGCGGGGAGGATCCGCTTTGCCCAGTGCGTCGAAAAACGCTTCTTCGTCTCTGCCGATGAGCATCGTTTCGGTACACGACACGTCAAGCAAGATGTGGACGCTATCAATAGAATATCCTCAATTTTCTTTTGTTCCGGCTTTGCTGAATAAAGAGATCAGTGACGCGGTTAATGCGCATCTTGCTGATTTTGAAAAAAATTCCCAGGAAAACTGGCGGGCGCGCCAGGCGACTGCGCCGACCGGAACGCCCATTGAACCATTTCCGCCGTCGCCGTTCGATTTTATCGTTACTTGGGAGCCGGCACAGATCAATGCGCAATACATCAGCATCATCGTTCGTTTCTCGTTCTTTGACGGCGGCGCCAGCGGCGTGGATGAACTCCAGACGTTTAATTACGACGTAGCCGGCGGGAAGGACATGACACTGGGAGATCTCTTTGCGTCAACGCCCACGTATCTGGAAAAAATTTCCCAACTCTCGCGCCAACAGTTAACCGCGACACTTGACGCGGCGTCGCAGGGGCACGTGCAGACCCAGATGCTCGATGAGGGCACGGCGCCGACGGCTGATAATTTTAAGAATTTTACCTTTACTAATTATCAAGTCGCCGTTTATTTCCCTCGTTATCAAGTAGCTCCTGGCTCGTTTGGTGAACAGCAGATCACTTTGCCGCGCAACGGTCTCTGATCATTCCATATGGCTCTGTTCAGCACGGAACGCAAAAAACATTCTCTCCGGCGTTGTCCGTGGCCAGCGCTTGCGGCGGGGGATGAGCTTTATGGGGCGTATCATGATCGGGAATGGGGCGTGCCGATGCACAACGATCGAACGATTTATGAGTTTCTTATTTTAGAAATATTTCAAGCGGGACTTTCATGGCGAACGGTGCTCTACAAAAGAGAACATTTTCGTAAGGCGTTTGCCGGATTTGATTACACAAAGGTTTCCCGTTTTACCCGGAAGGATGTTGCGCGTCTACTGAAAGATGCGGGGATTGTCCGCAATCGGGCAAAAATAGAAGCGGCGATTACCAACGCCCGCCGATTTTTGGAAGTCCAGAAGGAATTCGGGTCTTTTGCGCGGTATATGTGGTCGTGGGTTGACGGCAAGCCGATCGTTCATCGATGGCGGACGGAAAAAGATTATCCAGCGTACACGCGCGAAGCGGTTGCGTGGGCAAAAGATCTTAAAAAGAGGGGGTTTGTCTTCCTTGGACCCACGGTGGTGTATGCGCATATGCAGGCGACGGGAATGGTAAACGACCACACCGTTGATTGTTTTCGGCGTTTGGAATGCGCCGCGCCAAAGTCGTCTGTCGTATTGAAATAGTTTTTGGAATAGTGGAGTAGTATCTGCGATGGATATATTTTTTCGCGCGGATGTGCTATACTGCGCTTCGTATGAGCTCCCGGGTTTGTGTCGCGGGGAGTTGTTTTATTAAAACGCACATAATGTATGTATAAAAAAATAGCATCGCTCCTCTTTGCTTTTGTTGGTGTCACTGGATTTTTTCTTGCTCCTCTGGCGCATGCCGCCACGCCGACGTTCTCAGCTTTCTATACGGGGAACGGGGACTATGTCCAGATAAATATCACCAATGCGGATCCCAATTACAGCGTGTTGCTCAACTATGGTTCTCAAATGCGCGCCGTGGGCATGACTGATTCGAACGGGGCATTTTCTTTGACGATTAGCACCTCCCAATATGGCATAACGCCCGGAGGCATCGTATCGGTGACTGTCGATAGTAAGCCGTCTAACTCGTTGCAGTGGCCGTATACAACCGCTTCAACGGGATCCTTTTCGTTTACGCCCAGCACACTCTCTTTATCGGTCGGGCAATCGTCGGTTATTACCGCCAGTGTTTCCGGTCCGTTCTTTTTGTCGACAAATTCAAGCCCGTCGGTGGCCAATGTTTCTCTCAACGGCAGCCAAATTACCATCACCGGAAATGTCGCGGGCGCTACCACGCTTACTTTGTGTTTGGTTTCTAATACTGCCAGCTGCGCGACAGAAACGGTCAATGTGTCGTCGGGGAGCGCGACGCAGGGATTGGTGTTTAGCCAAAATAATTTAACGCTTGGTTCCGGACAGACCGCGACCGTGGCGGTGAGTGGAGGGACCGGTGTGTATACCATCAGCAGTAATTCGAATCCATCCAGCATTCAGGCGACGCTGAATGGTTCTACGGTATCGCTTTATGCAGGAACTGCTGGCGGATCGTCGGCGGTTACTATTTGTTCCAACAATATGAGTTCCTGTGGGGTGATTACGGCAACTGCCAGCGCGCCGGCGGCTTCCTCCGCGCTTTCCTTTAGCCAAACCAACCCCGTGGTTGCGGTGGGGCAGGCAACAACCGTCACTATCAGCGGGGGAATCACGCCATACTCGGTAAGCGCAAACTCAAACGCCGCCGTCATCCAGCCATATCTTTCGAGCAATTTACTCACGCTTTCCGGGATGACGGCAGGAACCGCGACATTGACTATTTGCTCGGCAACCAACGCGTGCGGGACCCTTACGGTAACAGTAAACGGATTGACGC
The DNA here is from genome assembly GCA_027350645.1 of Candidatus Wolfebacteria bacterium. Taxonomy (GTDB): domain Bacteria; phylum Patescibacteriota; class Minisyncoccia; order UBA6257; family JAGOQP01; genus DAIEKJ01. Next base: position 4,077 of record DAIEKJ010000013.1, on the reverse strand, counting down.
CCGCCATTTCTTTTGGCCAGAACAATGTAACGATCGCTGTCGGGCAAAGCTCCATGATTCCCATTGTCGGCTCGGGAAGTTATTATGTTTCCGGAAACGCGAATTCGTCCGTGGCCGCCGCGACGGTCAATGGATCTAATGTTACTCTTTTGGGGAGCGCGGCCGGAAGCGATTCGGTGACTGTTTGTTCAAGCTCCGGTTCCGGCTCGAATAAATATGGAACGCTCTATATTACTGTAACTTCCGGCGCAACGAGCATCCCCGGATCGACGATTGCGATAACCCAGGTTCTTTCGGTAGGAGACGGCATTAATCTCACCCTTTCAGGAGGAACGACGCCGTATTATCTTTCATCGTCAACAAATGGCATCTGCACCGCGACCATTAGTAACGGCAACATACTGACATTGATGGGCGTGGGCGTCGGATCGGCGTCAATAACTGTCTGCGCCTCGGGCGGCGCGTCGTGCGTTTCCATCCCGGTTACGGTGACCGCCGCCATTCCCGCGATTGCGAGCACAAACACGGAAGTGAGTGCGCCGTCGGGAAATCGATATATTTTCACGACATTACTCAAATATGGATCAACGGGAGAGGAAGTTCTGCAGTTGCAGAAAAAATTGACCGCCCAGGGCGTGTATAGCGGGCCGATCACCGGCCGGTTTGGGGATTTGACTCTGACGGCGGTTAAACGATTCCAGTCCGAGCGCGGTATTTCCCCGGTTGGATATGTTGGTCCTGCAACTCGCGCGGCGCTTAATCGGTAGGCGCCGCGTTGTTTTATTTACAGGCTGCTGTGAAATTGGCGCGTCAAGCGCGGCGGAGATGGCGAGATTTTAGTTATGAGCAAAGAGATAAAAGAAGAAGTAATGTTATATAGGGCATGGCTATAAAAAAGGCTGCAACCCGGACGGTGAAAAAGGCCACAAAGAAAACCGTGGGTACGGCAAAAAAAATTTCGGTGCGGGCGCTCAAAAAACCCGTGCGGAAAAAAACTGTTTCGCACAGGATCCATAAACCGCTCTTACATAAGATAAAGGAAAATCCGATCATTTTACCTCGTCCCGAAAACGACTGGGAGTCCTGGCAGACCTTTAATCCGGCAGCTGTTTTACTCGACGACCGGATCCATTTTTTGTATCGCGCCATTGGCTCTGAGGGCGTTTCACGATTAGGTTATGCCGCGTCTGACGATGGTTTTTCCATCAGCGAACGACTCAATCTTCCGGCTTATGAGCACGGGCTTGATGCGCGGCCCGCAACTATTTTTCCGTTTTCGTCGGGGGGCAGTTGGGGAGGCGCCGAGGATCCGCGGATTGTCCGGGTTCAAGACGAGGATGTGCTCTATATGACCTACACAATCTGCGACGGCGGAGGATTGGGTGTCGGACTCACTTCGATTAAAATAGACGCTTTTCTCGATAAGCGGTGGGAATGGACGCCTCCCGAGCTCATCTCTCCGGCGGGGGAGGTTCACAAAAATTGGGTCATTTTCCCGGAAAAAATAAACGGCAAGTATGCCATTCTGCACAGCATCAATCCGGAGATCAAGATAGATTACTTTGATAGCTTGGCGGGCGCGCGGGTGTGCCATAGTGCGCGCGGCAATGAGCCGAGAAAAAAAGTCTGGGATAAATGGGTGCGTGGCGTGGGGCCAGTTCCGATTAAAACAAAGTACGGCTGGCTCGTGCTATATCATGCCATGGACGACGATCGCAGCAAATATAAAGTCGGAGCCATGCTCCTGGATCTAAACGATCCAACCATCATTCTTCATCGTTCACGCATGCCGCTTTTGGAGCCGCAGGAACACTACGAGCATAACGGTTTTAAGGGTGGAGTTGTTTACGCGTCCGGCGCGATCGTTAAGGATGGGAAAATTATGATCTATTATGGCAGTGCCGATAGCTATGTGTGTGTTGCGTCGGCGGATTTTAATGCGTTTCTCGAAAGCCTGCGCGCAGACGTCGAACCTAAACTAAACGAACGGATGTTAAGAAAAAAGTCATGATTATCAAACGATCGAACGAGAATCCTGTTTTAAAACCGCTCAGCGCACATTCGTGGGAGGCGCAGGCGGTTTTCAACGGGTGTCCTGTCCAAAAAGGAGATACGACCTATCTGGTGTATCGGGCGCTTTCGGAGCCCCATTACCATAGTCTGACGCGCACAACAATGATGATTTCCGATATTGGTATCGCCCAAAGCAAAGACGGCGCGCATTTTGAAAAGCGGCGGCGGTTTATTACCCCCGAGGAGCCGTGGGAAAAATTCGGATGCGAAGATCCTCGCGTCACCAAGCTTGGCGGAACCTATTACATTTTTTACACCGCGCTTTCCCAATATCCTTTCCGCGCTGAGGGGATTAAAGTCGGGGTTGCTCTTAGTAAGAACATGGAGACAATCCAGGAAAAACATCTGGTAACGCCTTTTAACGCCAAGGGTATGGCGCTGTTTCCGGAAAAAATCGGCGGCAAGATCTGGGCACTATTAACAGTCAACACGGATAAGCCCCCCGCCAAGATTTGCCTGGCTTCTTTTGATAAAGAAGAAGATATGTGGTCGCAGGAGCGTTGGCAAAAATGGTATGCGAATTTAGAAAAAACCGCCTTGCCGCTCGTGCGCACGCCGCAGGATCAAGTGGAGGTTGGCGCGCCGCCGATTAAAACAAAGTACGGCTGGTTGGTGCTGTATTCATATATCCGCGGATATTTTTCTGCGCAAAAACTTTTCACCGTCGAAGCGGCACTGCTTGACTTAGACGACCCCTCTAAGATAATTGCCCGCACCAATGTTCCCATAGTAACGCCCGAAGAATATTACGAAAAAATAGGCGCAGTTCCCAATGTGGTTTTCCCCTCGGGGGCCATTGTAAAAGGCGACTGGATCCATCTTTATTACGGCGCTGCCGATACGACTTGCTGTGTTGCGTTGATTGGACTCTCATCTTTGGTGCGGAATATGACAGCTAAGAAAACCGACGCGGTGCGGCTGGCGCGCGCCAAAGAAAATCCCGTTATTATTCCCGACCACCAACATCCGTGGGAAAGCCGCGCGACGTTCAATCCGGCCGCGCTGTGCATTGATAACCGTGTGCATATTCTCTATCGGGCGATGTCGGACGACAATACGTCCGTGTTTGGATACGCATCCAGTTCTGATGGGACGCGGATCGATATCCGTCTGCCCAAACCGGCTTATATCCCTCGGGGGCCGCACGAAGAAAAGACGTGGCCCGGGGGAAATTCCGGATGTGAGGATCCGCGGCTCACGCGCATTGGCACCATGATGTATGCCTGCTATACGGCGTACAACGGCAAGGACCAACCTCGCGTCGCCTTAACGTCGATTCCGGTCAAAGATTTTGTCTGCCAGCAATGGCACTGGGCGGAGCCGGTTCTGCTTTCTCCTCCTGATATTAGTGACAAGGACGCCTTCGTTTTTCCGGAAAAAATCGGCGGGAAGTATATGATCGTCCATCGCGTCGGAAATGCAATCGACTTTGCTTTTGTTCAAACGCTGAATTTTAAAAATGATACCTGGCTTGAGGAGTACCGGTGGATTGGTCCACGCAGAGGATGGTGGGATGATGAGAAGGTGGGCTCCTCCGCGCCGCCGATTAAAACAAAAGATGGCTGGCTGATGTTGTATCACGGCGTTTCCAGCCAGGGTGTATACCGCGTTGGGGCGGTTTTGCTCGATCTTAAAAATCCGACCATCGTTTTGGGACGGACTGACGAACCCATCTTTGAGCCCGAAACGGCGTATGAAAAAAATGGCCAGGTGTCAAACGTCGTCTTTCCATGCGGTAACGTGGTTATTGGCAAAAAGCTCTTTGTCTATTATGGCGGTGGCGATCAGGTGGTGGGCGTGGCGACGATAGAAATAAAACGGCTTTTGGATTATCTTAAAAAGTGTAAATGCTAACTGGTGTATGAAGACATCTGCGCGAAAGGTAAAAAAGGGAACGGTTGTTGCGGTCAGCGGAGGATTTGATCCGATCCATATCGGCCACGTCCGTATGTTCTTGGAGGCAAAAAAAATGGGAGATACTTTGGTGGTCATTCTCAATAATGA
>DAIEKJ010000012.1 GCA_027350645.1 Candidatus Wolfebacteria bacterium | reverse complement strand
ACTTCCGAAACCCAATTAATTTACAAGCTGATATCATTTAACGACGATATGAGTCAGTTGCTTAAGTTAATGCAGGATAAAATAACCAACAAAATATATGGAGTGGACAAAGTAAACCAGATGGTGGATGCTATTAATTCCGACGTTGATTCAATAAATCAGCTTAATGGGCAGTTTGAAAATTATCTGAAAACGTTTGATAGTTCGTTTAATTAATTTTTGGACTTTTTATAAAATTGGGCCGTTAGCTTAGTTGGTAGAGCGCCTCGTTTGCAACGAGGAGGTCACCGGTTCGAATCCGGTACGGTCCACAAAACAAAATACTGCCGCGTGCAGTATTTTGTTTTGACGGGCCTAACGATTCGAAGCAGGAAGGGTCGGAAACCAGCGGGTTTCCGTGTCGGAAATTATTCAAAACCGAGGGTTTTGAAAACGGAACGAAGTGACGTTGTGAGATTCCGGTACGGTCCACTGCATACAAATGCCCCCTTGCGGGGTGTTTTGTTTACGAGCATTGCCGCCGCGATTTTGGGCGCGATGTGGTATACTTCCCATATCGTTTGTCAGTTTTTCATTTTTTTCCCGTCTTATATATGGAACGCACCACTGGCATGGAATCAGAGTTTATCGCCGCTTATGACCGGTACGCCGATGCGATTTTTCGTTTTTGCATTATCCGCACCGGCAATCGCGATGCCGCGCGGGATATCATGCAGGAAACGTTTGCGCGTGCCTGGGAGCATGCCGCGGCCGGCAAGCCGGTGAGCAACATGCGGGCGTTTCTCTATCGTATCGCGGCCAACTGCATTGTTGATCGCGTGCGCAAACACCAGCCGGTTTCTTTGGATGCGCTCATGGACGACGACCATTTCACCCCTCCGATTTCGGAGACGGAGAGTCCGCAGGATGCGGCGATGATCGCCGAAATGATTCGCGCCATCAATCAGCTGGACGAAAAATACCGGACGCCGATTGTTTTGCGGTATATCGAGGGTATGGACGTGAAGGATATCGCGCGTATCATCGACGAGTCCGAAAACACGGTGTCGGTGCACTTGCATCGCGCGATTGATAAACTGCGGGAATTGCTCGATGCGTAAAGCTTAAAAGGTACTATGGAAAAACAAAAATTGGAAAAATGGTTTGAAAAAATGCACGCTCTGTCGTTGACTGACGATGAGCGCGCCATGGCGCGCCAGCGCACCATTTCTTTTGTTAAAAGCAATCCTGCAAGAAACGTCGATCAGCCGCGTCTTCTTAAGTGGCTGGGAATCATGTCGCCCCAACCGAGATTATTAAAATTCAAATACGCTATGCCTCTCTTTTTAATTTTTGCACTGTTAGCCAGCGGTGGCGGGGTTTCATACGCGGCTCAAAACTCTTTGCCGGGGGATCCGCTCTATCCGGTGAAGGTTGATGTGAATGAACCAATCGCCGGCGCTTTTCAGTTTGGCACGCAGGCACAGGCGCAATGGAACGCCGATCTGGCGCAGACTCGTCTGCAGGAAGCCGAACAATTGGCGGCGCAGAACAGATTGACGCCGCAGTTGCAGGCGCAAGTCGCGACGCGATTGCAGGATGCCGTCGCCGCCGCGCAAAATAATATTACGCAGCTCCAGGAAAAAAATCAGGGAGTGGTCGCCGCTCAAGTGAATAATAATCTTGAAACGGACCTGCGGGTTCACGCGGCAATTTTGGCGCGCCTGGCTGTCCACCATCAGAATCAGGGCGACGGAGGAAACGTTTCAAATATGATTCAAGCGACTGCTCAACAAGCGCAGGAAGTTGCCGATACCGGAAATCAGCTGGAGGCCAGTACCACCGAGCAAGTGCGCGCCGACGGTCCGGAGGCGGGTGGCGCGGTTGCCGGCAAACGGAATGAAGCAAATGATTTTGTAAACAGCGTTTTGGGGCTTTTTAAAAGCCAAGGCGCATCGCTTGATGCGACGACGAGCGCGCAGGTGCAGGCATCGCTCAACGTGGCGCAACAAAAACTGATTGTCGGCGATGCGGCGAGCCAGGCGGGAAATTATGCCGAGGCGTTCGGGGATTATCAGGCGGCGCAGCAGGCGGCGCAGGATGCCAAAGTGCAGATTGTCGCAACGCACTTGTATCGGGTTGAGTTTGAGAACGAAGGCGATGCGACATCGTCGGAAAATAGTCCGGAACAGCAACAGAACCAACGCCGCGATCAGGAACAGAACGCGAACGCTTCCAGTTCCGATAAAAACAAGGAGATCGAACAAAATCGGCACGAGGATCAAAATCGGCTCACCCCCGACGCGGGAGGTGATTCTCAGGCTCCACTGCCGGTAAACCAGAATGCAAGCGCGACGACGAATCTTCAATTACAGCTCAATGCCGGCGGCGCCACGATTAATGTCGGCGGCATCGTTGGCGGAGGTGATGGACAATCAAACGGCCGCGACAACTAACATAATTCCGGCAAAATAAAAACCGCCCCGATGGATATCGGGGCGGTTTTGCGTCTGGAAATCGGCGATTTTTTCTGATAAGGTGGGGAATGAAAAGGGAAGGTTGGCAGAGTGTGCGTTTTTCGGTGCAAAGCGGAGGGGTGTCCGAGTGGTTGAAGGAGACAGTCTTGAAAACTGTTATGTCCGAAAGGGCATCGCGAGTTCGAATCTCGCCCCCTCCGCCTTGCACCGAACTTGTCATGCCAAAGGCAGATCAGCCTCTGGCTGAAAATGCGGTATGCCGGAAACGGCATCGGAGGTTCGAATCCTCCACCTTCCGCCCGCATATTCAAGTGCGGCTAGGTCTTGTCACCCTGCGGGTGATCAGCTTCTGGCTGAAAAACTGTTATGTCCGAAAGGGCATCGCGAGTTCGAATCTCGCCCCCTCCGCCAGATGTCCAAGTCAGAACCAGAACCCATGCGAAATAAAGCATTTTAGGATTATTTCATCCTTCAGTGCTAAAATAGATATATGTACGATAATGTTATCGCTCAAAAAATTGCCAAGCAATACAATCAGCAACCGCTGACTGATTTTGCAAGCGTAAAACCAGAAACGGACATTGAAACATTAAATTTAAACTGGCGCGAGAGCGACTTGCCAGAATATAAACGGACAAAACATGTTCACCGTTTGCATCCCTACCTCGGTAAATTTATTCCGCAGCTTGTAGAAATATTTTTAAGAAAGTATAAACCAACCTTAGTTTACGATCCGTTTGCAGGTAGCGGGACAACTCTAGTTGAAGCAAATGCACTAGGTATCGATTCCGTTGGTACGGATATATCTATTTTTAATGTTTTATTATCAAGAGTTAAAACAGCAGATTACAATATACCACTTCTCGAAAGAGAAATTCATGATATTTTGAGACGCCTTGATGCTTACAAAAGTAAATTTTCCAAAGATCAAAAAGTAAATAAGTTGTTTTTAACAAAAAGTGAATATATACAAAAATGGTTTGCGCCGAACGCGCAAAAAGAGCTTTTGTGTTATTCGCGACTCATTAAGGACTACACGTATCAAGATTTATTAAAAGTTATTTTATCTCGTTCGGCACGTTCTGCTCGTCTCGTTACGCACTACGATTTGGATTTTCCGAAAGAACCACAAACAAAACCTTATCAATGCTATAAGCACCAGCGAACTTGCCAACCAGTTGAAGAGGCATATAAATTTTTATCGCGCTACACGATTGACACACTAGATCGCGTTAAGGAATTTTCTAAAATAAAAACAAAGGCAAAAGTTATTGTAAATCATGCAGATTCGCGCGAAGTTGAATTACCAATGGGAATTGATATGGTTTTTACTTCTCCACCGTATATCGGTCTTATTGACTACCACGAACAGCATAAATACGCCTACGAACTACTAGGTCTGAAAAACAATGAAAAACGGGAAATTGGCCCAGCAAAGAATGGCCAATCACAGCAAGCAAAACAGGATTATATTAAAGGAATAAATGACGTTTTTCTTCATACTCGTAAATTTATGACGCCGAAAGGATTAGCTCTTATTGTTGTAAATGACAAATACGGACTTTATAAAGCAGAAGATGCAGGATTTAAGGAAATTGGACGCGTTGAGCGTCATGTTAATCGCCGGACTGGACGACGCGGAGGTGCGTTTTATGAAAGTATTTTAATATGGCAAAAAATATGACACAAAAACAAGAAATGAAAGAAGCAATTCAATCTGTCATCAGAGTCATGATGGATAGGGTCATGAACACAGTTTTAGTTGAAGACCCTTTTATTAAGGAGGAACACAAAGCAAAAAAACCACTTTACGCTGCTTTGGTGCCCGATGAGATATTTAAAGGTTCGCATTTTGAACGGCGTTTTGTTACGCCATTCGGCGGTGTTTGGGAAAAACTGGCCATAGTAGCGGCGAACAAAGGACTTGGCTTTGGCGAGAAGGGACGAACAATAACGGGTAAGGTAAATGCTGAACGACTACGCAGAATTCAAGAAGTGTTGAATAATCTTGAGCATGGAAAAAAAGGAAAGAAACGAATCAGACCAGATTGGGATAACGAACTAAAATATATTTTGAAAGGCAAAAGCACAAAACTTATCCCCGTTGCAGTTATTTCTGATGTGTATGCGGAAGATAAGAAAAATAATAAGAAATATGCTTTTGAGTTGAAAGCCCCGCTACCTAACAGTGATCAAACAAAAGTGAGCAAGGAGAAAATGCTCAAGCTGTACAGCATGAATCCGTTGCAAGTTGATGGAGCTTACTATGCGCTTCCATATAATCCATTCGGAAAGCGAAAAAATTACTCGTGGGCTTTTCCAGCTCGGTGGTTTGACATGAAAAACGATGAAGTCGTTTTGATTGGTGATGAATTTTGGGAAAAAATTGGTGGACTTGGAACATATAAAGCATTTATTGAAGCAGTAAATGAGATTGGCCCAGATTACAAGAATAGGATATACAGAGAATTTCTTGGCATTGAACCTCCATCTGAAAAATTAGAGGAGGGGAAACTCTAAACCTTTGTGAAAATTTCAAAAATTACAATTGATAACTTCCGATCCATAAAACACGCAGAAATCACTGCTGACAAATTCAATGTTTTTGTAGGTCAGAATAATCACGGCAAGACAAACTTTTTTGAAGCCATAGATTGGTTTTATGGCGCAAAGGGCGATATAGATAAAATTCGCTTTATGCGAGATGGTAATGCCGAGGTTTGTGTTGAAATTGAATTTTCTGAAATCAAAGATGGTATTCAGAAAACTAAAAATGAGAAAAACAAAACTACTATACAGAATCTTGTCGGCGATAATGACACGGTGCGTATAAAACGATCAAGCCTAGACCAAAAAGCTAGAAAGGTTTTTGATACAAAAAATAACTCATGGACGGAGAAAAACCCATTTGGTGCAGATGGCACTATGAATGATTTTCTCCCTAAGTTTGAATATGTAAGTACGCAGATAAATCCGATGGAAGTGGCAAAATATGGCAAGAATACTCCTATCGCAAATATGCTTTCCGGTGTCTTGAGTGTTATTTTGGAACAAAATGAAAAGTATGCCGCCTTCCGCGAAAAATTTGAGGAACTTTTTATGGCACAGGAATCAGAGGTTAGGGTAAAACTGGATGAATTAAGCGGCAAGGTGAAAGTATGTTTGGAAAGACAATTTCCCGATTGCAGTAAAGTTGTTTTTGAAGTGGCAGAGCCAGTTTTTGAGGATTTACTAAAAAACTTTGACACGTCCATTGATGACGGAGTTTATACGGACGCAGATGAAAAGGGCGATGGTATGCAGAGAGCATTGATGCTTGCGATCATCCAAACTTATGCCGATTTTCGTCGAGAGCATGAAGAAACGAGCAAGTTTTTCTTATTCTTTATTGATGAAGGCGAATTGCATTTACATCCATCCGCACAAAGAAAGCTCAAAAATGCCTTATTGGAATTAGCGAAAGGTGGCGATCAAGTTTTCATAAATACTCACTCCTCGGTTTTAGTTGTTGATGAGCATGATGAGCAAACGATATTCAAAGTTGAAAAGATAAACAAGGAAACAAACATCACACCAATAACAGAAATTGAGAAGCCGTTTGTGGTTTATGAATTACTTGGCGGAAGTCCTGCTGATCTTCTTTTACCAAAGAATTTTCTAATTGTTGAGGGAAAAAGTGATTTAGAATTTATAAATAAAGTCATCGCGCGTCATTATCAGGAAAAACCTCGCGTTCAAATAGTTCCCGCCGATGGTGATATCGTTCAAGCCCAGCGTTCTTTCAATGCAATTGTCCAGGTATTCAAACCTCTTGAAACTAGCATTTACAAAGACAGGGCTGTAATTTTTGTGGATAAACAGGACGAAACGATTCAGCGCGATACATTTTTGGCAAATCATGCTAGTTTGCAAAACAACGGACAATTTTTTGAATCAACGGTAGCGAGTATCGAAGAGTATTACCCAACTGCGTGGCGAAAGACGGCCGGCGAGGTCAAAAAAATGACAGGTGATGATAAATTAAATCAGGCGAAATCTGCAGGTGAAGGAATTGCAAAGGACGATTTCGAGAAACAAATGCCTAAATTGTTTGAGGCCTTGAGTAAATGTTGGACTGTGGCATATGAATAATAATTAAGCTGTCATACCGAATATTCAATTACATTTTTGCCCTTAACTGACTTAGGTTTTGGCACTTCAAACCATTCTGGATGCTCTTTGTATATGCGTCTCAAATTCTTTATAATTGGATCAAGAGTCCAGAAAGTGAGCCGTCTATAAGCCGTTTTAGGTTCCAACTTCGGGACATCGTTCCCACCAAAATTGAAAATCGGAATTCGAATTACACCGTTCATATATAATATAAGTGGGATTGAGCGTGGTGTTTGTGACCCCTCTTTAAGGGTTATTCAAAAAATTGTGAAAGCCCTTGAAATTGATATAAATAAATTGATATGAAATCACCCGAATTTATTACGCACGGCACAATTTCCGAAAAAGATGCCGAAAAAATCAAAAATGAAGAACTTCTTTCTTCTGAACTTCAATCAAAAATCAAACTCATTGATGAATCTATTTTCCCAGATAAACCGTTGAATGTTCATTTGGACAAGAATACAGAATCTGGAGCTGAAGCATCACATCATTTTGATGAAAAGGACTCAGATAATGACAAAGAACATTTTTATACTGTTTGGGAAAAGGGCATACAAAATAAATTGGATGGAAAAGATAATTCCGAAAAGGAAGTTTTGAGAATTGCTCTGCGTGAAGTTAGACATCGTGTACAACATGATTTAAATGCTCAAATGTTAAATATCAATGATTTGAAGCAATTTATGGTTGAGAATCCTAAAACTTTACTTGAAGTATATTTTTCAAGTCCAGATTATAAAAAGTTTATTGATTATGCTATTAATAAAAGCGATAATGATTTTGATGCAATGGTTGTAGAAGATATTGCTATGAAATTACTCAAAGGAAATTATAGTGATGAAAATATCAAAAAAATTGCAGGTGATGTTGTTAAACGATCTGCTGATGTTATTTTAGATTATCTCAGAAAAATGGAGGAGTTGAAAATGGAGGAGTTGAAATAGATGACTTGGCGCCGAAAAAGTTTTTGAATTTTGGAGAGGCGCGGAAACCCGCTCGCATTCCTCCCCAAGCCCCCCCCTCACCCACCTGCGACATCCGAATTCAGAAATCCTTTTCAAAAAACGCAAACTGCGTTGCGTTTTTTGAAACCCGGGCTCTGTTCGAAGGGGGGTTCTTGCAAAAAAGTACTATTGGAATGGAGGAGCAATAGCCAGCGAATCGGCCACTATCGCGCCGGTTGCGTCGGGGGTCCCCGATCCGGAGATACTGGCGCCTACATTGATGTCCGCCAAAGTGCCGCCTTTGATGCGTGTGGCGGGCGTGATGATAATCGTGTGCGGCGCAACGGCGTTTGTAACCGAAGACTGCCTGCTTTCAATGATGACGCGGTCGTCCCAAATAGAACTGACCAAGCCGGAAAATGATTGCAGTGCCGGCGATGTTGTGGCCAATGCCGGCGCGACAGGCGGAGGAACGGTGATTGGCGCGATAACCGGAGAAGATGTCGCTGCTATGCGTTGCGCGTTCAGGGATGCGGGCGCGTCGTGCGTATGCGCGGGCTCGAACGTCAGGGGGGCGCGCGCAAACAGATGCGTGGCGAAAACAACGCCGCCTATCGCCACGATAAGAAAAGCCGCAATGATATATGCGATGACGCGCACAGGTTTATCCATAGGCGCAAATCGTATCACAGCCATGCAAAAAGTCACATCTCTGCTTCCGCGTCTCCGGACTCAATGAGCGATCCGATTTTTTCGGCGACTTGCTCGGGAGTGTCTACCTGCGGCGCCGGGCGGTTGCCGCGCGCGCTCATGTCGAATTTTGATCCAAGCGAGTTTTCCATAAAATGAGTGGCGGTCATTTTCGGGTGCATGACGCTGACGGTGATATTGTCGGGCGCCAGCTCCTGCCGCGCGGTCAGAGAGAGGGCGTTGAGGGCGTATTTCGTCGATGCATACGCGCCCAGTCCGGGAAAGTAGTTTTTTGACACCAACGAACTGACGTTGATGATAGTGCCGCTGCCTTGTTCGCGCATAATGGGGATGACTGCCTGCATGGCGCGCAAAACTCCGTAGACGTTTAAGTTCATAATCCGCTCATAGTCGTTGATGTTGATGGTTTCAACGGGGCCATGCATGCCTTGCCCCGCGTTGTTAACCAGCACATCAATGCGGCCGTAATGATCGATGGTTTTTTTGATGAGGCGGGTAATGTCCTTGGGATTGCGCATATCGGTGGGAATGGCGATGGCATCGGGAAATTCTTTGGCCATCGCCGCCAGCGTTCCCTTCGATCGGGCGGCGAGAACGACTTTGGCGCCGTGATCGGCGCACCATTGCGCGACTGTGCGTCCGATACCTCCCGATGCTCCCGTTACCACCACCACCGCGTCTTTGATTTTCATAAATAACAATTGGGTTACTAATATAACTATAAGTAGTACTTCTCAGGAGCGGATTTCTTACATAGCGGAACAAAAGAATGATATGATGCGGGCTTGGGGGCCGTTGCCACGGGTCCGTTGTGCAAAAAATACAGACGGAATATACTATGCCGTATGGAACGAATCAAAATAGAACAGCATAGCGCGGCCGGCATGGTGTGGATCGGCGGGTGGCTTTTTACGCTTGGTTTTTTGCACCTGGCGTTTTGGAAGGGGGTGATGGCCATTGTCGTGTGGCCGTATTATCTGGGAGTTTTTGCCAGTGCGGCATTCATTAAATAACTGCACCTGTTGGAAATATATGGAAACAAACAATCAGTATTTGCACGAGGTAGCTATCACGGCCATCATCGTGAAAGATGGCAAGTGCCTCATCACTCGACGGTCGCCGAATAAAAAAAGATTTCCCGGGATGTGGACGGTGCCGGGCGGCAAAATGGAAACGGATGATTATCTTAAGCTACCCAAGGACACCGAGTTTTATTGGTACAATGTTCTTGAGCGGACATTGCGCAGGGAGGTAAAGGAAGAGGTCGGTATTGATATCGATCACATTGAATATGTGACGAGTCTGGCGACGATTCACGGGGATGGCAGTCCGTCATTGGTTATCTCGTGCATGGCTGATTATGTCTCTGGCGATATTTGCCTTCAAACCGAGGAAAATGATCAATTTGCCTGGGTTAATTTGGAGGAGGCAAAAAAGTATCAACTTTTGGATGGCATCTATGATGAGTTGGTGATGGTTAAAAACAAGAGGAACGGCACGCAAACTGAGTGGCAGCGGTTTAACTAGCTTTAAAAATTATTTTGAAGCTGTGAGCGTACTACGGGTATGACTGATTCATTTTCTATTGATACAACAAAGACGGCGCTGGTAGTGATTGATCTGCAGAAGGGGATTGCTGCGGGCGTCACCGAGCCGCACGCATCGGCCGATGTGGTTAAAAATGCCGCCGCGCTTGCTGCCGCTTTCCGCGCAAAAAAGATGCCGGTATTTCTGGTGCGCGTGACGCCTTCGGCGGACGGGAAAGACGGCCTCTCTCCCTCCGCCGATAATGCGATGAAGTTTAGCGCGCGTTCTGCGGACTGGGCGGACATTGTTCCCGAGATGCGGCAGGCGCCGGATGATTTTGTCATCACTAAGCGGCAGTGGGGGGCGTTTTACGGGACGGAGCTTGATTTGCAATTGCGCCGGCGCAACATCGATACCATCGTGCTCTGCGGGATTTCAACCAATGTCGGCGTGGAGAGCACGGCGCGCGATGCCTACGAGCGCGGCTACAACCAGATTTTTGCCGAGGATGCAGCTGCCGCGCGTTCCGCGCAAGAACACACGCATTCAATGCAGGGAATTTTCACCCGCATCGGGCGGGTGCGTACCACGAAGGAAATTTTAAGCGCGCTGCAATAGGCGTTGGATTTTTTGCGCGTCTCTCTTCGGGCTTTGCGTTTCTCAACGGCTTTTTTTGGGGGGTGTTTTGTATAAAAAATAAATTTGATTGCGGGGGTTTTGGTTATTGGTGGCGCGCGCAATGAGTGTGGTGGTATACTCTGTAGTATCTAAAACTATGAAGAAATACGATGTGTTGATCGTGGGCAATGGCCCCGCGGGCATGATGGCCGCCGCAACATTAAGCGAGGAAACAAAACTTTCGGTTGGTGTGCTGGGTCCCGGTGTTTTCAAGGGGCGCAATATTAAAGGCACGTCTATCGAAGATATCACCGCTTTCGGGCTGGAAAAATCGATTATTGCGCGGAACACAAAGCTGGGCATGTATTCCCGGGCAGAGAAATGCGTGGTTGATTTTGGGAAAGAACGCTTGTGCCTGGTTGATTTGGGGCGGCTCCTTGGTTTGCTCAAGCGCCGTGCCGACAGAGCCGACTTTATTAAAGCCGAGGTTGTTGACGGTCGGCGAGTGCCGGATGGAATCATATTGGTAGATGCGAAGGGAGGGGAGTATTTTGGAAAAGTTGTCATAGACGGATCGGGAAATTCTTTTGTGATGGCCCGCCTTTTTCATCTTCGCGCGCCCAAGGCGTCATTTCATTGCGTGTCGGCCATTTGTCGGAATTGCGCCATCGCTGATGTTCGGGAATTGATGCTGTATATGGATCCGGCCGTGTGCAATGCCGCTTTCTGGATTTATCCATTGGATAAAAAAACCTGCCAGGTGGGTATTGGAGAAATAAATATCGGCACAACAACATCGCGTGGATCGTTGTATGTATCATTGCGCCACGCCATGCGGAAGATTGACTGGTTTAGCGATAGGTTGGGCAACGCCGTGCTCGATAAGAAGTCGCTGGTATTCGGCCATAAGCCGGTCATCGAGCCGGTTGAAAAAATGTACATGGACAATTTGGTTTTTGCCGGCGATAGCGCGGGACAGGGAACGGCGCTGGTGGGCGATGGCGTTCGTCCGGCGTTGTATGGAGGATATTTCAGCGCAAAAGCAGTTGCCGGCGCGTTTGATCGCCAGTCATTCACCGCGGCCGATCTGAAAGTGTCCGAGGATTTGTGGTGGGAACGGTATGGAAAATATGAAGCATGGTATGTCATTCTGCGGCATTTGGTGATAAAGCATTTTAAAAGCGAGGATTGGGACGAGGTAATCAAGCGACTCAAAGCGGTTGACGTTGAAACATTTTGGCGCATTATGTCGTCGCAGATGACGGGAGATGATTTGATAAAGTTGTTTGATTTTAAACTTGCGGAAGATGTGGTTGCCGTCGTCGTCGATGCCGATGTGGGCGCCCTTGGTGAAGCGGAACTCGACCACGTCGCCGTGCGGTCGGGTGCGGACGCGCACGCGGAAGGTCTGCGCGTCGTCCTGCCGGACGTTGGGGTTGA
>DAIEKJ010000011.1 GCA_027350645.1 Candidatus Wolfebacteria bacterium | reverse complement strand
TCTATTGTAGAACCGACGGCGCGGGCTGTCCCGGCCACATCAGACGATCCATTCGCCGTCTGTGCCGATACCCCCGCAACCAATCCGGCAAGCAATACGCCGGCGCTCCCCAAAACTATCCCCGCTTTTGCAAGTTTGTTCATACTTTTTTTACCATTAATTATGAATGACTCTTTGTATATTATGCGACATAACCGCTGTACTTACCTTTTCCGCCGCGTCCCGCCTATCGACCCCTCCTTGTGTTACAACAATCCCAGGCAAGAGCGCTGACTTCATATAGAACGAGTCGGAGTCTTCAATCTGACACCGACAGCTTTCTCCGACGATCCGGCGACGTACACGAAAAAACCGACGCGCGCCGCCACCTTTTACTACGCCCGATACCTCTTCTTTCTTTTTTCAAGCAACCCTTCGGCAACCAGCCCATCGGCGGCGGCGATAACCATCCTGCGATCTCTCCCAGCGGCATGCGCTATCAGCTGACCGGCAGTTGCCGTCCCCCGCTTAACCACGAACGCCACGATCATTCCGCGTAACTGTCTTTGGGATCCGACAAACGGCTTTTGGCGGACCTGGTGCGCGCTTTTGCGGGAAGGATTTTTATGCGTTTTTTTAAGAAATGTGCCGTAATCCATGAGCGCGCCGTACCAGCGGGCCGGATGAGCGCGATCCAATGTTTGCGCGACGAGCGGGAGGATCTGGGCATCAGATACGCGGCGGGCACGGGGAAAGAAATGATGAATAAAAACACTCCGGATGTTGGTTTCAATAAAAAGAGTCGGCACATCGTAAGCAAACGCCGCGATGGACGCGGCCGTCGCCGGGCCGATTCCCGGGAGCGTTACCAGTATCGCCGGATCGGCAGGCACCCTGCTTTTGTGCATGGCAACAATGGTCCGGGCGCATTGCCACACGTACAGCCCGCGGCGATTATAGCCAAGCCCCCGCCAAGCGGCCAGCACCTCGCGCCGGGAAGCGGCGGCCAGCGCGCGGAGCGTCGGAAACGTCAGAAGAAAGGAATGAAAAAGAGGAATGACGCGTTCCACCTGCGTCTGCTGGAGCATAATTTCTGAAACCAGCACTCGATACGGGGTTGGCCGCGTCCGCCACGGAAGCGTTCTGCCATTGGTCCGGTAGTAATCGGACACGATGCGCCGGAACTTTTTGATGTCGCGCGCTGATCGTTTCATAAAGAGAGTTCCCATACTATACTCAAGCGCTTCAAAATCGCAACGCGCTCGATTGCTCAAACAAACGCGCGCATCGGCAAAAACATCGCCACGCCAATGACCGCCACCCATCAAAAAAGCCCCACCCCAAAAGGCCGGGCTTTTTTGATAGCAAGATACAGCGATTATCTTTTGCCCAGCTTGCCGACGATGATTAGCAGGTAGAGAGCCGCTAAGCCGACCAGAACATACACAATGCGGGACAAAACACTCATGGCGCCAAAGAGATAGGCAACCAAATCAAACCCGCCAAAAACGCCGTACAGCCCCCAATTCAATCCGCCGATAATCACCAGGACCATAACGACCCAGTCGAGCCAATTGAGTTTTCTTGTATCCATATAACAAAGATACGATTACTCGCGCCCGTTCGACCTTTCTATGTGCCAGTAACATCTTTTGCTCAAAGAACCCGATCCAGCCAAATACTCGGCACCACCAACACCCAGCAAGGTACAGTTGTTCTATTATAGCACATGCCCAATTACCAGCAAAGCGCGTTGTTGATTAAACCAACCCGGGAATGTATACTGGGCCCATTATGACCTCATCCCCCAATCATCCCGCGCATTCCCCACACCACGAGGATCGCGATGATCCGACGGCCGGCCAGTCGGACCCTGTTTTTTCCTGGAACATCAAAGCCAACGCCGACAAAGAGCACGGGAATCTTTTTTATTTTTTGATCCTGGCGGCCATGACGCTTTTGCTGATCTTTTCCATATGGGAGAGTGATTTCCTCTTCGGCATTTTTATTATTCTGGCAACCGGAACGATTCTCTATCTTTCAACGCGGCGCGCGCCAACCATTCACTTCGAACTCACGGAGCATGAGCTCGTCATCGAGAATGAAACGCGGCATGACTACAACCATCTGGCATATTTTGATGTTTATTCGTTTTCTCCCGACGACGTCGAGCTTTTCTTCGTGTTTAAAAAACGCGCGCGCGCCATGCTCCGCGTTCCCATTTGGCGCGGCGACAAAGACCCGATCGTCGCATTCCTACAGACCAAAGTGCCCCAGCACCCGATTGAGCCCTCATTGCTTGACATACTGTCTAAGATAGTGGGAATATAATTCCCTTTCTCTGACGTATTAAGAAACTCTCTGCCGACGAGTCTATTTTGTATTGAACAAATGCAGATAAAGATTTAGTATATATTATATATGTACGGACAGTAATCAAAAACATCTCCGTGTCATACAACGCAAAAATCAAAAAAGAAGCTGAGCGCATGAAGCAAGCCGGTTTGACATATGATCAAATACACTTCCACCTGCGCGTGCCAAAAAGTACTTTGTGGACTTGGTTGTCAGGCACGTACGCACCGTCAAATAGAATTAAACAAAAAGAGCATCTGACAAAAATCCGCCCCTTGGCCATTCAAGCAAGACAAAAACTACAAAAACAAAAAGACGGGGAACTTTCCCGACGCGTAGCTACGTGGCTCACACACGCTCCCTTGCAAAAAATTGAAACAAAAAAAATAATACTCGCCTCTCTCTACTGGGCGGAGGGAGCAAAATACAAGGGAGTAAGCGGCTTACGCTTCGTAAACACCGACCCCGATTTAATGCTCCTGTTTATAACACTTTTAAGAAATTGCTATCCAGTTGAAGAAAATCGATTTCGCGTAACACTTCACGTGCACGGATATCACTCTATACCATCGGCCACTAAATTTTGGAGCAGACTCCTTAATGTATCACCAAAACAATTTAACAAGCCGTACGTCAAACCGAGAAACCAACAAAGGACATTTCGGCGGACCGTTGCGGGCATTTGTCTTTTGGGTTACCTTGACAGCGACATACGAAAAGACATAATGGAGACTGCACATCAGGTGGCTAAGCGTTTATCGTCCCCGTCGTTCAATGGATAGGACATCAGCTTGCGGAGCTGGTAATAGGGGTTCGACTCCTCTCGGGGACACAACTGTATCGTTGTTATACGTTATACTTTGAAGTATAACATTGCGAGTCACAGCAAAATCATCTATGCTGGTCGCAACGTTATTGCCCTCGTCGTTTAACGGATAGGACACGGGCCTCCGAAGCTCGTGATAGAGGTTCAATTCCTCTCGAGGGCACCATCAAAAAAGTATTCCACCGTAAAGTGGGACATTTTTTGATTAGCCTTCTTTGAGAATTGAATCGGGAAGGGGTCGGGAAACCAGCGGTTTCCCGTGTAGGAGATTCTTTCAAAACCGAGGGTTTTGAAAGAATCTCAACAAAGTCGAGATGACGTGAAATTCCTCTCGAGGGCACCAAATAAAAACGGCGTCATGGGAGACGCCGTGAACAAGGTGCTTCTTATCTAGTTAGTCAGAAAGCATACTCTGCGAGCGCGGCCTTTCTTCCGCCTCGTGATACGCGCATCACAACCGCGCGATCGGTTTCGCGTGCTCTTGTGAACATCGACCGCATCGAAAGAGTACAACAACTTCTTCCGGATTGTTAGTCGCATAAAATCCGACAACCCGAAAACGATGTTTGTGCCCCCTCCGACGCAAGCGAAGAAAGCGCAAAAGACGATCCCAATTCATGAGCGGCCGCCGGCCACTCCTACCGGCACCAACTCGAAAGAGCCCGGGGTGACGAAAACAAAAACGCGCCCATGAAAAGAATGCCGAATAGTTCCCACAAAAGAAACCTCGCTCCCCTCCGAGAAGATGATGCGAACCGCATCTTGACCATCCACACTGTGGGAGAAAAAAACCTGAGCCCCCGAGAAAATCCGTTCGCCATGCGACCGTATATCATACAACATCGCTCCCTCCATTCTCCGCGTGAAAAACCCGCACTTATCAAGGTACCCTATCCCGTTTTCCAACAAACCGCTTTGGTATACCATCGCCCGCGTTTCTTGTCAAAGCGGGCCGCCATCGTTATCAGACGGCACGTTTTCGTATATACTTTCTTTTATGGACACCGTTCTCTCCACCCCCGTTTCCGATATTAAGGGCATCGGCTCCCATTTTGGCGCGCGGCTGGAGAAGCTGGGCATTGCTACCCTCAAAGACCTTATCTATTATCTCCCCTTCCGCTATCAAGATTTTTCACAGATTACGCCGATTGCCGACATTGCCGACCAAGGCGCAGCAACCGTCTACGGAGAAGTGCAAACCATCCGCATGTACCGCACGCCACGCCGACACATGTACATCATCGAAGCAACCATTGGCGACACCACCGGAACCATCAAAGCGGTCTGGTTCAACCAAAAATTTATCATCACCACCCTCAAACAGGGAACGTGGGCCAATCTGGCCGGCAAGGTAGTGCGCGAAGGGAAGCATTTTGTTTTACAAAGCCCCGAATACGAAATCATCTCCCGCACCGCCGATCCGCATAGCGGGAAACACACCGGACGCCTCGTCCCCATCTATCCGGAGACCAAGGGAGTCACTTCGCGTCTTGTACGATTCGCCTTGAGCAAAATAATTCCGGAGATGCAAACGATCCCCGAATTTCTTCCCGACGATCTGTTGCGCGAACACCATCTTCCCGCCATCGGCGAGGCGCTTTACCGAATTCATTTTCCCCGCACGCTGGAAGAAGCCGAACAGGCGCAAAACCGTATCGCTTTTCAGGATCTTTTTCTTCTCCAGCTCATCAACGCGTCCGAACAACATGCGCTCTCTTCGTCGCCCGCTCATTCATTTTCATACGATGCCGATGACATCAAGAAAGAGCTTGCGCAACTCCCCTTTGAACTCACGTTGGCGCAGAAAAAAGCACTCTATGATATTTTAGAAGATCTCAAAAAACCGCACGCCACCAACCGGCTCCTGCAAGGCGACGTGGGATCGGGTAAAACCATCGTCGCCGCGCTGGCAGGATTGGTAGTCGCGCGCGCAAAAAAACAGGCGGTTTTTATGGCCCCCACGGAAGTTTTGGCGACCCAGCACTATGTCACGTTTACCAAATTTTTTCCGCATTTTGACAGCGGGGTGGCGCTCCTAACCGCATCGCGCAGCGCGCTCTTTTTGGGGGACGGACTGCAAACGGAGATGGCAAAAAAAGACATTACCGCCCACATCGCCGCCGGGCGCGTGCGCATTATCATCGGCACGCATGCCGTTCTGCAAAAAAGCGTCGTCTTTGATGATGCGGCGTTTATTGTCATTGATGAACAGCATCGTTTCGGGGTCCAGCAGAGAGCTTCGCTCTCACGCAGATTAACGCAAACAAAAACGCAGATGCGCGCAGATACCGACGCGGAAACTTTTCTGTACAAAGATCTCACCTACGCTCTCCGCAAAGCTTTTTTTGCCGTCTACAACACTCTTGGATCGGGCCATAAAGAATCCATTTATCATCGAGCGCTCCTTGAAGAGCTGGCAAAAAATAATATTGCCTTTTCGACCGAAAAACGACTTCCTGTTATGTACAAAGGGAAAAAAATAGGAGCGTACACGCCCGATATTATTATTGAAGATAAGATAATCATAGAATTGAAGGCCTTGCCATTTATCGGATCCGCAGAAGAAAAACAAACATGGAATTACCTGCGCGGCACGACATACAAGCTCGCTTTATTGGTGAACTTTGGCACTAGGGAACTTGCCATAAAAAGAATTATTTATGACACCGCGCGTCATCCGCATTCATCCGCGTCCCATCAGCTAGAATCTGCGTCTTTGAGTCCGCATTTTTTATCCATGAGCGCTACCCCCATTCCGCGTACGCTGGCGCTCACCGTCTTTGGCGATTTGGAACTTTCACTGATTAACGAACTACCCAAAGACCGCAAAAAAATCATCACCAAAGTCATCCCTCCGACCGAACGCTCCGACGCCTATGATTTTATCCGCAAGCAAATTGAGATGGGACGGCAGGCCTATGTCGTTTGCCCGCGCATCGACCCCACCGACAAAGACGAGAAAATGACGCGCGCAAAATTATTTCAACTGGATGCCCGATCGGTCAAAGAAGAATACGAAAAATTGTCAAAAAAAGTTTTTTCCGATCTGCGCGTTGCCATGCTCCACGGACAAATGCCCGCCAAAGGCGGGTCCGCCTCGGGTGGAAAGACCAGCAAACAAGAAGTGATGCACGCTTTCAAAGAAGGAAAAATTAATATTCTCGTCGCCACATCCGTGATTGAAGTGGGTGTGGATGTTCCCAACGCCACCATCATGATGATAGAAGGGTCCGAACATTTCGGCCTCTCGCAGTTGTACCAGTTCCGCGGACGGGTGGGGCGCGGAGAACATCAATCGTACTGTTTTCTCTTCACCGACATCAATTCAAAAACTACGCGCGACCGCCTCAAGGCGCTGGTCACCGCCAAAAACGGATTTGAGTTGGCTGAAATAGATCTGCGCCTGCGCGGACCGGGACAGTTTTTAGGGAACGAACAGACCGGCATGCCCGACATCGCCGCCAAGGCCGCCCAGCACCCCGATTTTGTCAAAGCCACCCGCCAGGCGGCGCAGGAACTTATCGCCGCCGATCCGACACTTTTAGAGCACCCCTATCTTGCCGCGTATTTGAAACTCTTCAAGCAATCCGTGCATTTGGAATAAGCACAAAAAAATTAACGCTTAAAATAAAAATTTTTGGACTTACCGCTTTCTTGTTTCCACCCTGGCTTTTTCGAGCGCGGACTCAAGCAGACCGCGCAACTGCTCCTTTGAGAGACCTGGCTGTAATTCAAGCAGTCGAAGTAACGCACGGGAGAACGCTTTTCTGATATCAAACTCAGAATTGTTTTCATTCCCCACCAAAATCTCCGCCAATTCATCAGCGTCCGTCGCTCTTTCAATTTCCTTATTTGCTTGATTATTTATATTTTCCTGACTATGACCGAGTTGATTATTTTTTTCGAAAAATTCTTTCATATTTTATCCGTTGTTATTTCCTTTCATTTTTATTTTCTCACGCCAAACGGATAAGTCAACTCGCCGTAATGGTTCCAAGCTATTAAACCACTACAGGCACTTGACATATATTTATCATGGTGCTATAATATGAAAAGTACGCTAAAAATGGCGAGAAGTCATTTTTTCCAAACGGCACATTTACAGGATAAAAAGCAGGAGGGAGTCATGTGGCGATTCAGGGATTACATGATCGCGGCATTTCCGTTTATTCTTCTGGCAATCATTGTGATTGCCTTGGTTGTAGCCGTGCGAAATGGTTGCACCAAGGAAAAGACAACGAGGGATCTTTGGTCATACACCCTCACCCACCACGTCGCTTTTCCAGGACAATATTTCCTCGTCCTATTACGAGAGAAAGCACCTGGTGAATACGTCAACGACACGCTAGGCGTCGGTCTTCCGGTGGGGAGGAGCGTTTCTCTCGAGGGCTTAACTTTTGCCCTCAATTGGTCACTCTTTCCATCGGTTAAGGCGTTTGATTCCTACTCCGCGAACGCCATGGAGGACTCCTACAACTGGTTGGGATTAGTAATCGTCAACAAGATCAGTTACAAGGAGAGTGCTCCCTTTAAGTTGGGGAAATGGGGCGTGCACACTCGGAAAATATTCCAACCAGGGGTTAGTATCGTCCTGGTAAAAGTGGCTAAATACTAAGATTGCCACAAGCTGGAACAAGGCCAAGAGTTCATCTCTTAGGCCTTTTTATTTAAGAAAAAACGGGTCATCCTTTAATATCTGACAAATCTTGCAATTTAACACCACGGCATACGATTGTAGCAATTTCATAATATCCTATTTTTTAAGCGTTCTGTTTTTTCTTTGTTTTTTTTCAATTTCAGCGGGGCAAGCAAAACAAACCCAGCAATAACGAAACGGGCTCAACATTGAGCCAGTTGAAGTCCCAACTCAAGACGGCCCGCAGCGGTTTGCTACGATCTATCTTGAAATGTCGGGAGATAATCCGAGAGGAGCGCTTGAGACGATTCCTAAACATCCTCAAAGCGTCATCGGTAATCTCCTTGCCCCCCCTTCTTAGAAGAGAGTTAACGTCTTCTGGTGAAATACCCGCGCCGTCAAGCTTCTCGGAGAGAAGCTTTAAAAACAACTCAAAATCAAACTTTGTTATCATGCACCACCTCTTTTTGTGGCGACCCAAATTTCGAATAATTGCGTAGAGCATACCACCTTTCTATACTTTTTTCAAATTCTAGAAAAACCCCACAGAAACGATGAAGGGCTCGTCGTAGACGAGCCCTTGTGTGCTTGGTGAGAACCCTCCCCGAATTTTTTCAATACCTTTTCAAATCTTTGCCCGCGTGCGCCGCGGCTCTACGAGACGCCATGACCAGGCATTGGCCTTGCCGAGAAACATTTCTCGGCTCATGGTCGCCTCACGCGACTTCCGTGCGGGCACTCCACCCACATCGGGCTCTCCTCCATGTGTGCCTCCTATGCTGGAATTTAGCATATCATAAAACGCCTCCCTAGAGAAGCGTTTTTGTGGAAAACTTTTTTTATTAGTCCAGCCGCACTTTTACTTTTTTTGTCCGATCGCGATGATTTTTTGGCAGAACAATTTTCAGCACCCCGTCCTTCAACGATGCGTGCGCGCGATCCGGATCAATCTCCTGCGGCAGAATGATGGAGCGCGAGAACTTCCCCCAGAAACATTCCTGATGAAGGTAGTCGCCCTTCTTCACCTTTTCTTTGCGTTCGCGCTTGCCCTTGATAGCCACCGATTCGGGCGTGATGGCGATGTCGATGTCGTCAGGACCCACGCCGGCGATTGTCGATTCAATGGTGATGTTTTCAAGATTCTGATAGACGTCGATGGTCAGGTGCCCTTCAGCGTCTTCAAACTCATCCCCCAGTAAATCATCGGCCTGCTGGGCGCCGATAACGCTGGGTTCTATTTCTGCCGGAGGAGCATCGTCGGCCTGCGCCCGCACCAGCTGCGCCTCAACCGTTGCCTCTTCTTCGCGGTACACCGCCTCCACGGCAGCGTTATCCGTTTCGACCCCCGCCAATCGTTCAAAAAAATCTTTATTTGAGTCAGCCATATGATCTTAGTATAACGCATTACAAAATAAAGCACAATCAACCGCTAACCAGCGGGCGAGGGCGGCGGTAAAGGCCCCTCAACTTCCTCAATCTTCTTAAGCTCCTCAAAATCATACAGAACAAAAAATCCCAGCAAAAAAAGAAAGGCGGTCGGATAGACCAGCAGATCGCTATACTTGAAAATGAAGTAATTAAACGCGGCATGAATAACCGTGGCCAGCGCCAACCCAACCAAAATTGCGCGCCCCTCAATTTTATATTTGATACCCAGCGCCCAATGATGCCCCATCACGCCCGACGCCAGCGCGTGCAGTAGTGTGGCGCCGATGAACCGCAGAACGATAACCGCAAACGCGTCCTGCAAATTACGCGATGAAAAAACCAAGAAAAGATTTTCTGCGGTCGCAAACCCCAACGCGCCGGTAACCAAATAAATCATCCCGTCCAACGGTTCATCAAAATAACGGCTCCTGCGCACGAGCGCGTAAACAAAAACGAATTTCATCAGCTCCTCAATAAGCGCAAATCCCACGAAGATGCTCACATTATCTTCGATGATGCGCGGCACGGTTATGACCACACTCGAAAGCCAGTCATGTGCGCCAATCTCAATCAAAAGCGCCGCGATTGCCGAGAGCATTCCCGCAAAAAACACCTTGGCGATTATACGTTTAGGATCATGATTAATGTCCTCTTGCAGAAAAAAAGTGAGCCAGATAAGCCCGGGAAGAAACGCCAGAATAATTTCCAAAAGAATAGTCGCACCCTGCATAGTAAAGCCATCATATCAAAAAAAAACTCCCCGCGCCACCGGAAAAAAGACGACCCCAAAAAGTCCGCCTACAATATCACCCTCACGACTTCAAATAAAATCCCCACAAAAACAATCTGCAACGATGCGCCGATAATCGGACTCTCTATGCTCTTCTTGAAATGAAACGTATCGTGCACCCATTGCGCCCACGCCAGAGGTTTTCCGCCTAATTTCCAGTAAAGAAACTGTAGCACATCGGGAAGTACGCCGCCCGCGATACCCACCAGCGTTATAAGCACGTCATGCCACGACTGCGGACGGAACAAAAGGAACGCCACCCCTACGCCCGATACCCCATCAAGCGCTATTTTTGAAAGATCTATGAAAAAATCTCTCCCCCACGCCATATCCGGACGCCCGCGCCCAAATTCCTTTTTTGACTCAAGCGAACGCAGATGGTAATCCCAGTGCGGAATCGCGTCCAAAACAAAGTGGGACGCGCACGCGAGTAAAAATCCGATAACGGGATGGTGCGGAAAAAGATGCGCTACCGCCGCGCCGACTATGGCATGCGTTGCAAGAATCATTTTTGTTTTTGTATCTTTAGAGAACGCCTCATAAGCTGCGTAAAGCGTCTGCCTCGGTCGAATTCGTTCTTAAATTTCTCAAAGCTCGCCGCGCCCGGAGAGAACACGATACTCCCGCGCCGCTCTTTTTGCAACGCCATGGCAATTTCATCCAGCGATACGTGCATGCGCGGTTTTTGTTCTGAAAAATACCGCAACCGCCGCAGTGCGCGTATCAATTGCGTCGTCGCGCTCCCCTCAAGAAACAATACGCGATCTGGAGAAAGATTCTTTTTTATAACCCTCGCCAGCGGGACAAAATCAAGCCGTTTGTCGGTTCCGCCGCAAATAAGGAAAAAGGGCTTGCCCCCGTGCGAAAAACGCTCTATGGCCGCAATCGTTCCCTCGGGACTCGTCGACGCCGAATCATTAACCACAAGAAGTTTCCCGTTATCAAATATCGTCTCCTGGCGGAATGGGATCGCTGGCAATGCCGCACTCCGGCGCACCATCGTAGCCCACGGCACGCCGTACAGGTGCGCCGCACACATTGCCGCGCATAAATTCTCTTGCTGATGCCGGCTGAAATTTTTCGGCACCGCGCAAATTCGCTGACCACACCCTTTTTCAAAAAACCAGACATCGCCCCCCTTCGCGCACACGCCGTTTTGTTTTTTCGCCAGCGGAGATGAAGAAAAGTAATACACCGCGCCTTTCGGTTTTTGCTTCAAAAAAAACGGGGTCCACGAGTCCCGCGCGTTAAGCACCAGAAAGTCATTTTTTGTCTGCCCGGAAAATATTTTTGCCTTAATGCCGACGTATGTTTTCATGTCGCCGTAGCGATTGAGATGATCGGGGGAAATATTGGTCATCACCGCTATGTGGGGCGAAATTGTTTTTTTGTCCGCATACTCCAACTGGTACGACGAGAGTTCCAAAACAAGATTTTTATCCGGCTTGATGCGAGGAATAATCTTTAGAAGTCCGGCAGTGGGCATATTGCCTCCCACAACCGCCGGCTGGGCAAAATAGGCAACCCAGGTCGTCACCGTTGTCTTCCCTCGCGTGCCCGTTATCCCCACAAACCCCTTGGCGGGCATTGTCTTCCGCGATGCAAGTAAATCGCAAAAAAGCGTGTAATCGTTATAGAATGCCCGACGATGTTTTCGCGCAAACTTCGCCCAGGGAGAAAAAACGCTCACCGCCGGATTGAAGACAATCACGTCATTCTTCAAGAAATCTTCTTCCTCATGCTTCCCCAAATGAAATGTTATCGGCAATCCCTTCAATTGCCGCACCGATTGCGCCAAATCTATTGCGCTCTTGGCATCGGTCACCGTCAATTTCGCGCCTTGCCGCACGAAAAACTTGGCGGCCGCAATCCCGCCCCCCAACTGCCCCAGACCAACCAGAAGAACTTTCTTACCTTTTAAAATTATGGGCATCTTTAAGAATTTTACTAAAAGAAACTACGTGCTCCCCCCGAAGCTGATTTTCGGACGTAATGGATTCCAAAATACTCATTCCAAGATCGTCGGCCGAACTAATAGCGTCGCGAATCGCCGTAAACATATCTTTGTCAACAAAATAAACCTGAACACCGTTCTCTATCATTGCATCCAAAGCAGAAGGATGTTCGATTTTGGCAAGAGGCTTCACTGGCTGGTGGCTCGTCCATTCTTTTTCTCCCATTCCTCGACGCTCGTCAAAGCCAAAAGAATCGCTTGGGAGGAGATACAGTGTTCCACCATGATCCCGAGCAATAAAAGAGTCTCTGTCCATTAGAACAACAACGACTGGAATGCCACTATAAAATCCTATTTGC
>DAIEKJ010000010.1 GCA_027350645.1 Candidatus Wolfebacteria bacterium | reverse complement strand
TTCTTTCGGACTTTTTAATTCCTCAATATGAATAAATTTCTCCAGCATAGACAAATAATACAATAAAAAAACGAAAGACACAAAAATTTTTCGGGTGGTGCCCGTTACGACACATTCGCTTTCTCCCGTTCAAAGAGGAGGGGGCGAGAATCTCACTGTTCGCCCCCGACCCCCACTTAAGAAACCTTCGGGTTTCTTACGTCGTCCGCCCTAGGCGGACTCCTATTTTCCAACACGGGGGCTCATGGTTCAAATCTCGTACACCCTCCTTTGCGCCGTAAAACAAAACCACCCCTCGCGGGGCGATTGTATTGTACTGCGGAGGGGGCGAGATTTGAACTCGCGGTGCCTGTTACGGCACACTCGCTTTCCAAGCGAGCGCACTAGACCACTATGCGACCCCTCCGGAGTGGCTGGCGACGAACAACGAGCAACCTCCTGATTCATCCGCCAAAACTAGACCGTTTATAGCACGCAAATCCGATGATTGCAATCACCGCTTCCACATAATTTTACGGCGATGTTTTTGTTCATACATATACGCATCGGCCTTATCGACCAAGGATCGCATATCAAACACCGGACGGGAGCGGAACGGATCATACACCGATGCGATGCCGAAACTGGCACGCACGATTACCGCCTGTGATTTTTTCTTCTTCTTGGCGCATCTGAGAATGATGCGCTTGCCGGCAAGCAACCGCATAAATCCTTCAACGCTGCGCTCTGCCTGGGTATGCGAGGCCCCCACAAGCCCCAGCATAAACTCGTCCCCCGACCATCGGCACAGATAATCAGTAGCCCGAAAATGTTTCTGCAAAAAAAATGAAAATTTTTCCAGTACCACATCGCCGCACGCGTGGCCGAACGAATCGTTGTACCATTTAAAATTATCGATATCAATAAAAATAATCGAGAAGTTTTTAGGCACATCCCGCCGCTTGTGCGCCGCATGCGCTTGCGCCCGCATCTGATCCAATACCGACCCAACCTCGCGATCAAATCCCCGGCGATTTAAAAGTTTAGTTAAAAAATCGCGATCAGAGAGCGCGATAAGCCGCCGAATTTCCGCATGCTGACGAAGAGCCAACGCCCGCAGTCCCTCAAGCGAAGTCAATAGCGGAATTTTCTTTTTTGTTTTCATACCAGATCTAGGCATACGGCCGATCCATAGCGCGCAGGGCCGCGATGCGTTCTTCAATCGGCGGATGCGTCATAAACAATTTCGCCAGCCAGGGCGTTTTGCGCCCGACGCGCGGCGTATCAGCCTTGAAAGGATTGGCAATAAATAAGTGCGCCGTCGCGTTGGTCGGATGCCGCATTGGTCCGGCCGACTCTATTTTTTCTAATGCGTCGGCAAGCCCGTCGGGATAGCGCGTCAAAAGCACCCCTGAGGCATCGGCTAACGCCTCCCGCCTCCGGGAAATAGCCAGCTGTACCAATGTGGCAAAAATCGGTGCCAGAATCGCCAGCGCAATCCCCACCAGCATTAAAATATTTCCGCCGTTATCACGATCATCGCGTCGCCCGCCAAACCACATAGAACGCAGGAAAAAATCGGTCGCCAGCGACACCACGCCCACCAGCACCACAACGACCGTAGACAAAAGAATGTCGTAATTTTTTACGTGCGACAATTCATGCGCCGCCACGCCCTCAATCTCCGCCTTGTTGAGCTGTTCCAAAATTCCCGTCGTAAACGCAATGGAAGCATGTTGGGGATTGCGCCCCGTCGCAAACGCATTGGGCGACGGATCATTGATGATATAGACCGCCGGCTTTGGTAGCCCGGCAGTGATGGCCAGATTTTCAACGATGTTGTGCAACTCGTGGTAACGCACCGGATCGGCCGGTACTGCGCGCGACACCGCCAGCGCCACTTTGTCCGAATACCAATACGCGCCCACATTCATCACTAGACTCAACACAACCGCAAAAATCAGAATCGCTTGATCGTTATAGATATACGAAAACGCCCACCCCAATCCAATAATACCAACAAAAAACAGCGTCACAAGAAGCCAGGTTTTTCTGATATTTGAATCTTTGAAATTGTAAGCCGTCATACCATCAAACGTACCGCGTCCGCGCGCATCGCACGGCACGGCACACGCTACGCGAAAAGAGAGAGTGCGCAGATGTCATATATACACCCATCTGCGCGCTTGTCTTTCAAATATGCTATTTTTTCTCTTCTTCGCTATGAGAAACCCCCTCTCCGCCATGATGGTGCCTCTCCGATTTTTTCCCCATATCGGCAAAAAAGAAATAATACAGAATATCCAAAACCCCGATCGTATTAACCACCAGAAGGACGACAAACCATATCGGACTATTTTTCCGAGCGGCGCGCCACAGAGCCAGTCCCTTCCATACCAGCGTCCACACTATCAACAGCAGGAAAAGCGGACTCGAGAAAAACGATCCAAACCCGCCCCCCTGCATCATGTCTGAAAACGATTGATTGAACATAATAAAACAAATAGACGATTATTTTTAAGAGAGAACGGCACCCGCACAACGGCTAGAATTTAACCGCGACCGGTTCACGCTCGGCCTCATCGGCCGTCTGGAAAAATTCCTCCGGGACAAACTTGAATAACGAGGCGATCAGGTTGGTCGGAAACGTCTGAATGCGCGTGTTAAGATCCATCACCATGCCGTTATAGAACCGGCGCGCCGCCTGGATCTTGTCTTCGGTATCGGTTAATTCCTGCTGTAAGGCGAGAAAATTCTGATTAGCCTTCAAGTCGGGATAATTTTCCGCTACCGCAAAAAGAGTTTTAAGCGTTCCCGACAAGGCGTTTTCCGCGCTGGCCATATCTTCTTTGTTGCCGGCGCTCTGCGCCCCCAATGCCTGCGTGCGCGCCTTGGTTACATCCTCAAAAACCGACTTTTCGTGCGCGGCATATCCCTTGACGGTCTCAATCAGATTCGGGATCAGATCGTGCCGGCGCTTCAATTGCACATCAATATCAGCCCACGCCTCCTGCGCGCGGTTACGCACGCGGACCAATCCATTGAACGCCGCAATGACCCAAACAATGATAAGCGCGACCAATACCCAGACAAAGTTCGCCCCACTACTGAAAAAATTAAGAATCGATTGCATAAATATCCGCGCCCGGCATCGCCGGAACGCACTACTAATAATATGCCTTGAGTATAGCACAACCGGCTTTCACGCACAACGCGCCCGAATGGGCGCGGTGCAATCTTCCTCCAACGATTTTTTAGTAATCCCCGTGATCGTGCCCCATCCCGTTCTTTGCCTTATCGTCCTTTTCCGGAATGTCAGCAACTACCGCTTCGGTAATCAACAACATAGACGCGGCCGAAAGGGCATTTGAAATAGCCAAGCGTGTTACCTTCGTCGGATCAATGACGCCGGCCGCCAGCATCGGCTCGTAGGATCCGGTTGCCGCGTTGAATCCAAAATCATCCTTCCCCTCAAGAACTTTATTAAGAACAACCGAACCGTCAAATCCGGCGTTTTGCGCGATCTGTTTAAGCGGCGCCACAATGCCTTCCCACACGATCTTGGCGCCGATGCGCTGATCAATCGCATCACTCCCAGACAATTTTTTATCGATAAGCTCCTTGACGGCGTGCGATGCACGGACCAATGCCACGCCGCCCCCCGGGACAATTCCCTCTTCAATAGCGGCCTTGGTGGCGTTGACGGCGTCTTCAATGCGATAGCGTTTTTCCTTCTGCTCAACTTCGGTTGCCGCGCCGACTTTAATCACCGCAATGCCGCCCGACAGTTTGCCCAAACGCTCCTGCAATTTTTCTTTGTCAAAATCGGATTCGGTTTTTTCAATCTGCGCCTTGATCTGCGCAATACGTTTTTTGATTTCTTCGGCATCGCCCTTTCCATCAACGATCGTGGTGATGTCTTTGGTCGACACCACTTTGTGCGCCTGACCCAATTGCGTCAACTCGACGTTTTCCAGTTTCCGCCCAAGATCATCGGAGATTAGTTCGGCGCCGGTCAGCACGCAAATATCCTGCAACAGATCTTTTTTGCGATCCCCAAATCCTGGCGCCTTGACGCCCAGTACGGTGAAAATACCGCGGAGTTTATTGAGCACCAGCGTCGCCAGGGCTTCACCATCAATCTCATCGGCGATAATCACCAGTTCCTTTTTTCCCGCCTGCAAAACTTTTTCCAACAGAGGAAGCACCTCGTTAATGGAGGAAATTTTCTTGTCCGTCACCAGAATATAGGGGTTTTCAATAACCGCCTCCATGCGCTCGGCATTGCTCACCATGTACTGCGAGATATAACCGCGGTCAAACTGCATCCCCTGCACCGGCTCGCTGACAATGCCCACCGTCTGCCCGTCCTCAACGGTAATCACCGCTTCGTTCCCGAGTTTTTCAATAATGTCGGCGATCGTTTTGCCGATCTCCTCGTCGCGCGCGGAGATAGTTGCCACGTTGGCAATTTCATCCCTGCCCTTTACCTGGCGCGACATTTTCTTCAGTTCGGCAAGGACCACCTCGTGCGCCTTTTGCATTCCCTGCCCAACCTCGACCGGATCGGCACCCGCTGAAACCGTCTTGAGACCCTCGTTGACAAACACCTGTGCCAAGAGCGTTGCGGTGGTCGTGCCATCGCCCGCGCTGTCATTCGTTTTTGACGCAACTTCTTTAACTAATTCGGCGCCGATATTTTCTATTTTATCCTCCAGTTCAATTTCTTTAGCGATTGTGACGCCGTCGTGCGTCACAATAGGAGCGCCGTATCCTTTTTCCAAAACAACCGCGCGTCCTTTGGGTCCCAGAGTCGTCTTAACCGCATCAGCCAGTGCATTGACCCCCTTGCGCAACGAGGCGCGCGCCGTTTCTCCGAATAAAATTTGTTTTGCCATATTCGTTTTGCTTTAAAGATAAAATACAAACATTCAAATCAGCAGGGACAAGAATTCGTTTTTGAGTTTTGCGCCATTGCGCCGCTCCGGCGCGTTTACTTCTTTGGCCACAGAACCAGCCCCCCTCCTACCGGCGTCATTCAACAATCGCCAGAACATCATCTTCATCGCCGACCAAATATTTTTTCCCGTCCAATTCAATTTCATCGGGGCCGTATTTTTTAAAAAGCACCCGATCGCCGATTTTCACGGACATGGCGATGATGTCCCCTTTTTCATTCCGCTTTCCCGGGCCAACGGCGACGATCGTTCCCTGCGTCGGTTTTTCCGACGCATTCTCCGGGAGCACAATCCCCGATTTGGTCATTTTTTCCTGGTCGACCGGCTCTAAAACGATATGACTCCCCAACGGCTTTAATTGCATAGATTTTCGTACAGATGGTTACTTATAGATGTGAGTGTATGGAAGCACCATACTACGACCATGATAAAAAATAAAGTGCGCCCCCTATTGTATTCACCGATTTTTTCTCTGTCAAGTATCTCACGATCGTGAGATACTTGACAAGTGGGGCAAAAAAGGGGGTCGAGCAAACGCCATTGCCCGACCCCAGAGTGAGTGGTGGTAAAAGGAGGTTTCAATTCTCACCCATTTTTATACTCCCCCAAGCATACCACGCGACGGATAAAGAGACAATGGATTCTTTCTATTCCTCGCGCTGAGGTTTTTCCAGACGCACCGGATCAATTCCCATTTTTTCTCCCGTGATGCGCAAAATATCCTTGTCTATTTTTTCAAATTCGTGATGGACCGTGTTGTAGGCATTGACAGTCGTCGCCAGATTGTTCCCCAGTTTTGCCAGATACGTGTCGTAGGACGAAAGATGCTTATTGAGTTCGCCAACCCGCTGGATAACATCCTTGGCGGTCTCTTCTATCTGCAGGGCGCGCAATCCCTGGAGCACCGTCTGCAGATACGCCAGAAACGACGTGGGCGAAACGATGATGACGTGGTACTTATTGGCGGCGCGCTGGATAAGATTTTCCGTATCCTCCTCCTGCAAAGCGCCGATCTTATTGACGAGCAGATCATAATAGATCGCCTCGTGGGGAATAAACATGAACGCAAACTCCATCGTCCCCTCTGCCGGCTTGATATATTTTGACGTCTCCTGAATGCGCAACTTCAAGTCGTTCACAAAAAGTTTTTCCAGACGATCGCGCTCCGCGTCGTTGCGCTCTTCAACCAGTCGATTGTAGTTTTCCAGAGAAAACTTCGAATCCACCGGAATAATTTTGTCCTTCACAAAAACAACGGCGTCAACAATAAGATCTTTCCCGGTTTTCTCGTCTTTCCCAAGCGGATACTGCATCTGATAGCTTCCGGGAGGCAGCACGTTCTTTAAAAGTGTCTCCAGGTAATACTCCCCCAAAATCCCGCGCTGTTTTGGATTTTTAAGAATGTCCTGCAAATTTTTGAGCTGATCGGCAAAGCTGACAACCTGGCGATTGGTTTCATCAAGCCGCGTTAATTTTTCCGTCACATCCCGCACAATCGTGGCGCTATGCTCCAGCTGATGCCGCATGGTTTCCTGCGATTGCCCCATCTTAGCGTCCAGCGTCCGCGAGAGTTCATTGATCTGATTCTGCAGCATCAGCATGCCGCCGTTGTCTTCGGGTTTTTTTGCCGTCAGAACTTTCTTTAAAAGCGCGTACAAAACGGCAACGGCGATCGTGAGCAATACGACAAAAGCGGCGATGAGTGTGAATGTAGAATCCATAGAGTTACTTCATCAATTTCCCGATCTGGTTTATACTGAGAGGAACTATACCATTATGGACATCAAAAACAAAGTTGTCTTTATTACTGGGGGCGCAACCGGCATCGGGCTGGCAACAACACAGCGGCTCGTCGCGGGGGGTGCGCGCGTTGCCGTCTACACCCGCGCCATTCCCCAAACCCCAAACGTCGCCGCGCTCAAAGAAAACCCCTCCATCCTCTTTTTTGAAGGAGACATCAGGGAAGAAAACGCGGTCAACGCCGCGGCGCAAAAAACAAAAGAGACGCTTGGATCGCTGGACGTGCTCATTAATAATGCGGCCATCGCTCAGCGCAAGCCATTCATTGAAACAACACCGGAAGATTGGGACGCCGTCGTTGACGTGAATATCAAAGGAACGCTTGGGGTCACCCGCGCAATTCTTCCCTTTATGCGCGATCAGAAGAGCGGACTTATTATCAACATCGCATCGGGCGCCGGTCTCTACGGCATTGAAAATCTTTCGCTCTATTCTCTCACGAAAGCGGCAATTATCAACTTCTCACAATCGCTTGCCGACGAAGTCCGTGGCGACAATATCGCGGTCTTCTCAATCGCCCCCGGGGGCGCGGACACCGAAATGTTCCGCGCCTGCTTTCCCGACAAACCGGCGCTCCAGACACCCCAGCAGATTGCCGATGTTATTTTCAAATCCATCACCGGCGACATCACTCCCGACGACCGATTGGTCGTCGATGTTTTCCGGCACGCGCATTGATACACTCACGTGTTTATCAAATGCTTTGACAAAATAGCACGAATGTGCTATTTTGTTTTCCAGACCTTAAAGGAGAGTGGCATGAGAGAAGAGGCGGTAGTGATCCCGGTTGCCGCGGCGATCGGGATGTTTTTCATTGTGTACTTCGGCGAACGGGCATTCAAGTCTGTTATCATCGAGGTACTGGCGGGGCTGGGGATGAAAAGCTCCCAGTCCAAAGACGCCAACAACTCCCCGCTGGCAACGCGTAGCGGAGATCCCCTGCGCCCCATCATGCGCAAGAGGAGCTGGCTGTGGCATCTGCGCCACGGCCAGAAGCCATGGCGCTGATCATCGTCGCCCATATTATGATGGGCGGCGGATTCATCGGAGCCGGATGCATGCTGATCCCCGCCGGCAGAAAAATGCGGCGGGGAATCGACGGCTTTTGCCTGACACATCGCGTGCATGGCAGGGCCACTTCCCTGGCGGGATGGGCGTGCATCATGATGGGCGCGCTCATCGTTATCGCGCCCATCCTCGCACCCTAAAGGGGACCTCACTGGTCCCCTTTTTCATACCAACGATATGCCGCCAACAAAAATCTAGTCGTCTATCTCAAAAACTTTTTCCCTCATCGCCGCCCCGCGCACCAGCGTCACGCGCGATGGGGCGATATTGAAATAGTGCGCAAGCAACTTCGTTACCGCATCATTTGCCTTCCCCTCATGCGCCGGCGCGGTTGTGCGCACCACAAAAAGATCTCCGTCTTTTTCAACAGAATTTTTCTTGCTCTGGGGTTTGACGCGGACTACGATGCGGCGCATGGATTATGCCGCACGCGCGACAACTGGCGCGCTTTGGCGCGGACGGGAAATATATTTTTGATCAATCCACTTCACCGCTTCGCTCACCTGCATCCAGAAAAACGCCCACCCCCAGACCGCCAGCGCCATCAACGGCGAAATGCCGTGCATGAAAATCCCAAAAATCGCAAATCCGGTTGCCACCACCTGCGTGATCGATGTCGCCCAGATAACCGCCGAACTAGGCCAATATGTATACCACCGCTCTTTGGTGTGCGCGACGTAAATGAGCATGTGCCCGCCCACCGTCAGTTTAAGAAAGAACATCGTCTGTACCACGGCGTCATCCAAATGCAAAAGCGAATGCGCGATAAAAAATAGTAATAAACTATTGGCAACGCCGGTAAGTCCATAGAGCGTACTCAACACGAAGCGATCCTTCACATTGATGTGAGCGGGGCGATCAGCCAGCGCCACCCGATCGGTTGCCAGCGAAATAATCGGCAGATCATTCATCAGCGCCAAAAGAATCAGCTGAATCGGCGTAAGCGGGTAGGTCACATAGACAATCCCCAACACGACAATGGTCACTATCAAACGAAAACTCTCCGACAAGCGATAAAGCGAATAGGTGTACATCCTCGAAAAAATTTTGCGCGCCTCGATCACCGCATCCTTGATAACGGCGATTCCCGACGACAAAAGGACGATATCCGCCGCGCTCCGCAAGGCATCAACCGCCTCTTTGACGGCGATACCGACGTTAGAAATACTCAACGCCGGCAGATCATTAACGCCGTCGCCGGTCGCGGCGACGATGTGGTCTTTTTTGCTTATTTGCACCAGTTCATATTTGTCTTGCGGCAAAACCTGCGCAAATGCCGCTTTGTCATCAAGCCAACTAGAGGGCGTTTTCTCCGGATCAAGCAACGCCAGGGCGTCGCGCCGCACCACCTCACCGGACAATCCCAAAACGCCGCTCACCCGCTGGGCAATGGCATAATCATCCCCCGTTACCATTTTGACCGTAATGCCGTTCCGCTCCATAAACGCAATCGTCTCGGCCGCATCGGCGCGCACCGTATCGGAAATCAGCAGTATGCCGACCAGCGAAAGATTCTTTTCTTCCGCGCCCTGGCCCCACGCAATCGCAATGGCGCGATACCCGTCGCGAGCGGCAGAAACAACATCATCGTTAAGTTTTTGACCGCTACCCTCGTCCATCGCGCACAATGCCGCGATCGCCTGCGGCGCGCCGGCGGCAACCGTTACCGTGCCGCGTTCCGTCTGTACCGACGCCGAGCTGTGTTTGCGCACTGAATCGGCGGGCACATACGCGATAACGGCCGGCTGATCAGCAACGCCACGCTCCCGCGCTGAAGCAATGATCGCCTGGTTGATCGCGCTTCGATCATCTTGCACCGACGACCAATAGCCGTACCGCACGACATCATTTTCTGTCGATGGCTGATACGCAATAACCCGCGCCACTTCTATTTTATTTTCCGTCAGCGTTCCGGTTTTATCGCTCAACAACAAATCGACATTAGACAGGTCTTCAATTGCCGATATGCGGCGCACAATAACATTCTTTTTCGCCAACCCCACGACACCCAGGCTAATAATCAGCGCCATAACCGCCGGAAGCGCCACGGGAATGCCCGCAATCAACAATCCCAAATCAAGATCCAACACCTCCAAAACCGGTTTATGCCACGCAAACAGGAATGTCGACAATATACCAATGCCGATAAGCGCCGCCACCGAAAGAAACACATCTATCGTAAGAATATCTTTTTCCAGCAAGCTTTTTTTAGCACTCCGCTCAAGCGAAACAATAGACGTGCCAAAAAACGTCCCGTTGCCGATCGCCGTAACGCGCATCGTCAGCGATCCAGTCGCCACGTATGATCCGGCATAGCACGTATCACCGATCTTTTTGTCTTTCGGCAACGACTCTCCCGTCAGCGCCGCTTCGTTTGCCGATGCATTGGCTTCTTCCAGGAGCACGCCGTCCGCGGGAACCACATCACCCACCGCCAGCCGCACAACATCATCGGGAACAACATCCGACGATTCAACTCGCGTCCACGCGCCATCGCGCAGAACCGCCACCGACACCGTTAACTGTTTTTGCAATTCCTCAATCGCGCGATCGGCTTTGTGCTCCTGCCAAAACGCGACCCCCAGATTCACCACGGTCAAAAATAAAATAAAATAAAAATCAAAGTCCTTGCCTAACAACAACGACAAGAACGCCGCGGCCAAAAGCATCAGCGTAATAGGAGAAAAAACCTGCCCAAGCAGTTTTACCACGACACTTGCGCGCTTCCCCTCGATTTGATTGAGACCGAACTGTTTCTGGCGCTGGCGCACCTGATCGCCAGTCAGCCCGGATAAAACGTTTGATGCTGACATATCGCCACCCATTGTATACCGTTACGACAAAAATGGTAAGCGGCGCGCCGCCTCACCGGCATCACAGATACTTCCCCGTCGTCGTGCCTTTCTTTTTTATTTGATCCATCGTTCCCTCAAACACCACCTTCCCGCCGCCATCCCCGCCTTCCGGGCCCAATTCAATCAGCCAGTCGGCTTCGCGCAACACATCAAGATTGTGCTCAATTACGAGAACCGTATTCCCCTTTTCAACCAGCGATCGCAAAATAAAGAGCAGGCGCCGCACATCGTCAAAATGCAACCCCACCGTCGGCTCGTCCAGAACGTAGAGCGTTTTGCCGGTGGCGCGTTTAGCAAGCTCGTCGGCCAATTTAATACGCTGTGCCTCGCCGCCCGACAACGTTGTCGCCGGCTGTCCCAGCGTAATGTATCCCAACCCGATATCCTCCAATAATTTCAGCTTGTCCGCGATCGCGGGGAAGGGCGCAAAAAACCGATACGCGTCGGCAACCGTCATTGCTAATACATCGGCGATGCTTTTCTCTTTGTATTTTACATCCAACACCTCCGGCGCAAACCGCGTCCCGTGGCACACATCGCACTCCACATACATATCGGGCAAAAAATACATCTCAACTTTTTTATATCCTTCCCCTTTGCAGGCCTCGCACCGTCCCGGTTTGATGTTGAAACTGAAGTACGACGGCCCATACCCGCGCACCTGCGCTTCTTCCAGACGCGTATAGAGCTGGCGGATCGGCGTAAAAATGCCGGTATACGTTGCCGGGTTTGAGCGCGGCGTGCGTCCGATCGGACTCTGGTCAATCAACACCACTTTGTCGATGCCATCGGCGCCGATAAGTTCTTTGTACGCGCCGGGCACCACATGCTCTTTGAGCACTTCTTTTTTGAGCGCCT
Source organism: Candidatus Wolfebacteria bacterium (assembly GCA_027350645.1). Lineage (GTDB taxonomy): Bacteria > Patescibacteriota > Minisyncoccia > UBA6257 > JAGOQP01 > DAIEKJ01. Next base: position 3,103 of record DAIEKJ010000010.1, on the reverse strand, counting down.
TGGCAAAGACATCAAGCACCAGCGTGCTTTTTCCCGACCCGGACACTCCCGCCACGCAAACGAATTTTTTAAGGGGAACGGAGAGCGTGACATTCTTGAGATTGAATTGCGACGCGCCGGTCAGCACCAGCGCCGGATCGCCGGAGCGAGGTGCGCCTGCGCCCACAAGTCCCGAAAGCACTTTCTTGCGCCCGGAAAAATAATCCCCCGTCAGCGTGTGCGCCTTTTTCAATTGCGCGCTCGTTCCCTCAAAGACCACTTTCCCGCCATGCGTGCCGGCATGAGGACCGATCTCAATCACCCAGTCGGCGTTTTCTATGACGCGTTCGTCGTGCTCCACCACGACCACGGTATTATGCAAATCGCGCAGTGTCTGCAGGGTGCGTATCAGCCGATCGGTATCGCGCGGATGCAACCCCACCGTCGGCTCGTCCAGAACATAAATCACCCCCGACAGCCCGGAGCCCAGCTGTGTTGCCAGACGGATGCGCTGATTTTCCCCCACCGAAAGCGTGTGCGCACTGCGCCCGACAGTCATATAGGGCAGTCCCACGTCAACCAGGAACGATGCCTTGGTGAGCATTTCTTTGACAATGGGAATTGCAACTGATTTCTGACTCACGCTCATGCCAGAAAAAACAGCCCCCTCAAGAAAACGCACCAGCTCGATAGCCGGCAGGGAGGTTACCTCGAAAATATTTTTTCCTCCTGCATAGACCGCCAACGCCTCGGACCGCAGACGCGAGCCGTTGCACACCGGACAGATTTTTTCTTCCATATACCGCGACAGTTCGTGCCGGATAAAATCGGAATCGGTTTCATAGTAAAGCCGCTCAAGACGCGGCAAAATGCCCTCAAACACCGTCTTGCCTTTCCACTCGCCGTATTCCAGATTCGTTTCCGCGCCGTCGTCGGAACCGTGGAGAATGATTTTTTGCACCTCGGGCGATAGTTGCTCAAACGCCGTTGATGTTTTGTAGCCATGCTGTTTGAGAATCGTCTCGGTGACAAATTCCTGCCACGACGCGCCCAGCGCCCGCCGTCCCATGCGCGAAAGCGAAAACCACGGACGAATGGCGCCCGCCTCCAGCGAAAGCGTCGGATCAATGAGCAGATCCGTATTCATCTCCAGCTTCATCCCCAGTCCCTGGCAGTGCTGGCACGCTCCTTGCGGCGCGTTGAACGAAAAAAGGCGCGGCTCCAGGGCCGGCATCGAAAATCCGCACGTGGCGCACGCATACAACTCGGAAAAAGAAATTTCTTTTTCTTTGTGCGTCTTGGTATTGAGCGGACGCAAAAGCACCGTAATACTCCCCTTCCCCATCGCTAGTCCTTTGCGGATTTTTTCCAGCAGTTCTATTTTTTCTTCCTTGAGAAACGAGGCGAGCCGTTTTTTCTTGCGCGCAAGCGCCTCTTTTTCGGATTTTGAAATAGCGCGATGGATCTCCAGCTTCATCCCCGTGACAAACCGCCCCACCACCACCTCAATGGTGTGCTTCTTGTTCTTATCCAACGCCACGCCGCGCGCCTCATCCAGCGGATAGAGGTACCCGTCCACGCGCACCTGCGTATATCCCGACCGGTCGATCTGATCAAACACCGCTTCGTGCTGTCCCTTTTTATCCGCCACCGCCGACGAGAGAATAATCGCTTCATACTCATCGGAAAGTTTGACGATCCGATCGGCAATTTCCTGGGGCGTTTGCGCGGCAATCGGCCCGTGGCCGTTGGGACACATCGGCGTTCCGGCGCGCGCAAAAAGCAACCGCGCGTGATCGTATATTTCGGTAATCGTCCCCACGGTTGAACGCGGGTTGGACGAAACGCTCTTTTGGTTAATGGCCAGCGTGGGAGACAGACCGACGATTTTATCCACATCCGGCTTTTTAAATCCTCCCAAAAACTGACGCACGTACGACGAGAGCCCCTCCAGATACCGCCGCTGGCCCTCTTCATAGAGCGTATCAAACGCCAGCGAGGACTTTCCCGATCCCGAGACGCCGCAAATAACCACCAACTTGTTTTTGGGGATGGCAACGTCGATATTCTTTAGGTTATGCACCCGCGCGCCATGGATCTCTATTGATTCGTTGTTGCGTATTTCCTGTGTCATATCATACTTTGGCTTTTGTGAGACCAAAGTATCCATTGTACGCGCGAGAATGGAAAAATCAATGTGCCTCACGAGAGTGGTTTTGTGGCGCACGCACACAACGCAATCGGGCATCGGGGTGGTTTTACCAGCACCACACAATACAAAACATGGTCAGTATTGTAACAGTGCACATGCCATTGTCACATCGCCACGTCGTCGTCATGTGCGCATCACTCTATCTCCACTGTTATTTCTTCTCTTCACTATCACATCTTCACCGTCACGTCTCCGCCGTACCGCCGGGCACACCTCCACTCTAGTACTATGGCCATTCCGCCGCGCCATCACTCGCACGACATCGCCGACAGCATCTTTCGCATTGTGCATTCCAGACAATATGCATTCGCCCACGACGAGTATCCCTTCCACGCATCAAGCGAGGCATCAACCGCCGCCGTGCGCGGCATGAATCATGCCAGCACAAAGATCGGTTACTCCTTTTTACATTGAGATTATCCCTCTTCAGTCTAAGACTCACATCGACTGACGTGCATCGGAAAACACGGCGTAGTCGCTAACTTGCGCTGTAAATGCGTATTTTACGATTTTGTTGTAATCGGGCGCAATCTGGACAATTTTTTTAAAGCTCGGCGACAGCCGTTCAGTTAACATTTTCCTGCGAAGTTTATACGTATTAAAATGTCCCGCGAGCCCCAGATGTGAGTTCATGCTTGCCACAAACTTCCCTCGGCGTTCCTCTAAAAATCTCGATTCATTCTCAGCCAAAAGCCGGTTCCACTGCTGGATTTTCTTATAGAAATTACCCTTTATTCCGTTACGAACATATATACGATAGGGCTTTATAATGGCTCCCAAAAATGACGCACCCTTATGAAAATCTTGGAGATATATTTTCTTAGGGTGCAATTCAAGGGAGAGTTCGTCGTGCAAATATCGCCCGATACGAGGCACGATTGATTTTAAATATGCCTTGTCTGAATGAACAAT